>NZ_JANUEA010000006.1:0-442366 GCF_024810135.1 Pseudomonas sp. BIGb0164
CTTAACTCATTGAAACTCAAGGAGTTTTCCGTTTCGACTGCGCCGGAAGTGGGGCGAATTATAGGCTTCCAGAATCTGCCGTCAACCCTTAATTTAATCTTTCTATCAATTTGCCCAAAAGCCCCGGCAACGCTCTATATAGAAAGCACGCCCAGGAATATTGAGCAATATATTGCTCAACCCTGCACACTTAAGCATCATAGCGGCTTCTGCTCCTCTACCAAGACTCCGGACGAACACCTCCAATGACCACCTCCCCCCGCAGCCTGGCTTCTGCGCTGTTTCCTGTCGGCTTGCTACTGATCGCCATGGCATCCATCCAGTCCGGCGCCTCGCTGGCCAAGAGCATGTTCCCCATCGTCGGCGCCCAAGGCACCACCACCCTGCGCCTGATATTCGCCAGCGTGATCATGCTGCTTCTATTGCGCCCATGGCGCGCTAAATTGACGGCCAAGTCACTGCGCACAGTGATCGTCTATGGGATGGCGTTGGGTGGAATGAACTTCCTCTTCTATATGTCCTTGCGCACGGTCCCCCTGGGCATCGCTGTGGCACTGGAATTCACCGGTCCCCTCGCCGTCGCTATCTACGCTTCCCGCCGAGCAGTCGACTTTCTATGGATTGCCCTCGCAGTAGCCGGCCTGCTCCTATTGATACCCACGGGCGAAGCCAGCAGTGGGATCGACCTGATCGGTGCCACCTATGCGTTGGGCGCCGGTGTCTGCTGGGCACTCTACATTCTGTTCGGCCAGAAGGCCGGCAATGACAACGGCGTACAGACCGCCGCCCTCGGCGTCATGATCGCCGCCCTGTTTGTTGCGCCCATCGGAATCGTGCACGCCGGCTCAGCGTTGCTCACACCCGCCCTCATTCCCATCGCCATTGGCGTCGCCATTCTGTCAACCGCCCTGCCCTACACCCTGGAGATGGTTGCCCTCACCCGTCTTCCTGCGCGTACCTTCGGCACCCTGATGAGCATCGAACCCGCATTCGGCGCCCTCTCTGGTCTTTTCTTCCTGCAAGAACATTTGTCCTTTGCACAATGGATGGCCATCACCTGCATCATTCTGGCATCCGTAGGTGCCACCCTGACAATGCGCAACGAATCCAAACCACTGGTGCCGGCAGATTAATCATCTTTAAAAGTAGCTCTAGTATTTGCCGTTCATTTAGGCCATGTTTATGTCGTAAACGAATGTCATTCATGGAGAATTTCGACAAGGACAGCACGAACGCTACACTCGAGAGCGAGTAGAGCCTGCTTCCGGCGTTTTTTGCGAAGCGGCTATTAAGGATAGGAATGAAGCGAATTTTGATACTGTTAATGGTCGTGGCCATGGCTGGCTGTGCCGCGACCACCAAGACAGAAGTGAAACGGGGCAAAAAAGGGCTGCATATCAACTGTTCCGGCCTGTCCTCCTCCTGGGATCAGTGCTACACCAGTGCAACCAATTCATGTGGCGCCAAGGGCTACCGCGTTATCGCCAAGTCCGGTGACAATTCGGAAGAGCCTGGGGACTACCCTTTCGGCCTCAACCCAGCCGGCTATACCAGCCGCAGCATGATCGTCATCTGCAAATAAGCGCTCGAGCAGTCTTTCGCTGACTGCTCGCATTCATTTATTCAATCCATTCCCGGCATTCCCAGCGCGGCGTCTAGACTCCTGCTCGATAATCGAGCCAAAGGAGTCCCCATGACACACAACAAGAAAATCGTATTGGTAGTGGGTGCCGGTGACGCCACGGGTGGCGCCATCGCCAAACGCTTCGCGCGCGAGGGTTATGTGGCCTGCGTCACCCGTCGCAGCGCTGACAAATTGCAGCCCCTGGTCGACAGCATCCAGTCAGCGGGCGGCGAAGCCCACGGCTTTGCCTGTGATGCGCGCAAGGAAGACGATGTCATCGCGCTCATCGAACAGATCGAGACCCAGTTAGGCCCCATCGAAGCCTTCGTCTTCAACATCGGCGCCAACGTGCCGTGCAGCATCCTCGAAGAAACCGCCCGCAAGTATTTCAAGATTTGGGAAATGGCCTGTTTTTCAGGCTTCCTGAATGCGCGGGAAGTGGCCAAGCGCATGGTCACCCGTAACCGTGGCACTATCCTGTTCACCGGTGCCACCGCAGGTTTACGCGGGGCTGCAGGTTTCGCCGCGTTCGCCGGCGCCAAGCACGGTATCCGCGCCTTGGCGCAAAGCATGGCGCGAGAACTCGGGCCCAGGAACATCCACGTCGCTCACGTGGTGGTCGACGGCGCCATCGACACCGACTTCATTCGCGACAATTTCCCGCAGAAATACGCCCTTAAAGATCAGGATGGCATCCTCAACCCCGACCACATCGCCGACAACTACTGGTACCTGCACAGCCAGCCACGCGACGCCTGGACCTTTGAATTGGACCTGCGCCCCTGGAACGAACCCTGGTAAACACCCCATAACAATAAGCAGCGAGCACCGACCATGAGTAAAACCCTGGAATTCTTCTTCGACCTCGGCAGCCCCGCCACCTACCTGGCCTACACCCAATTGCCTGCGCTGTGTGCCGACACCGGCGCGCAACTGATCTATCAACCCATGTTATTGGGCGGTGTATTCAAAGCCACCGGCAATGCCTCGCCCATCACCGTTCCCGCCAAGGGCCGCTACATGTTCGATGACCTGGCGCGCTATGCCCAGCGCTACAACGTGCCCCTCAAGTTCAACCCGCACTTCCCCATCAACACCCTGGTGCTGATGCGGGCCGTCACCGGCGTCCAGATGCACCAACCAGAACGCTTCCTCGACTTTATTGATTGCCTGTTCAGAGCCCTGTGGGTAGAAGGCCGCCACCTGGGTGACCCAGCAGTGGTCGCGCAAGTACTGACCGAACAGGGCTTTGATCCGGAGCAGGTCCTAGCCCTGGCCAACGATGAAACCGTAAAGGCCGCACTCAAGGACAAGACCGAACAAGCCGTGCAGCGCGGCGTCTTCGGCGCACCCAGCCTGTTTGTAGGCAACCGGCTGTTCTTCGGTCAGGACCGTCTGGATTTTGTGCGCGAAGCCCTGCGCTAGATCTCGATCGCCAAGCGTCCTTGAGCGCCGCTTGCGAGCAAGTCGTAAGCGGCATTGGCAGTCAGCAGGTCGAAATGATGAGGGTCCATGATCGGCTTCAGCTTGCCGGCGTTGATCAAGCGGGCCGCCTTGGCCAGTATCTGCCCATGGTGCTCGCGGCCCTTGCCCGTCAACAACGGCAACAACGTAAAGACACCCGAGTAGGTCGCCCCACGGAACGACAACGGTGCCAGGCTATGCTGCCCCCAACCAAGGCAGCTCACCACATGGCCGTGATAGGTCTTGGCCGCTCGAAACGAGGCATCCAGCGTCGCGCCCCCAACGGTGTCATACACAATGTCGAACCCCTCACCCTCGGTGTAGAGCGCCACATACGCTTCCACCGTGTGTTGCTGATAGTCGATAAAGGTGGCGCCCAACCCTTCAATGGTCGCCCGGTGTTTCGCAGACCCCGTCGCATAAACATCCGCGCCATAAGCCAGAGCCAATTGCACCGCGACATGCCCTACACCCCCCGCACCACCTTGAATCAAGACTTTTTGCCCAGGGCCTACATGAGCACGGTCAACCAAGCCTTCCCAGGCAGTAATCAGCACCAGCGGCAATACGGCGGCTTCACGCATCCCCAGGGACGCGGGTTTTCGCGCCAACAAACGCGCATCGACCACCGCGTATTCAGCCAACGCGCCTTGCGCACCGCCAATCCCTGCCCCTAACGCGTAAACCTCATCGCCCACCTGCCATTCACCCGCCAACGCACCCATCGCTTCGACAGTCCCCGCCAGGTCCATGCCGAGGATCGCCGGCAGCGGTTGTTGAGCATGTGCCGCCTGGCCTGCGCGAACTTTCGCATCCAAAGGGTTGAGGCCGACGGCGTGTATACGCACCAGCACCTGCCCAGCGCCCGCCACCGGCTTGGCGATGGCTGTCAGGCGAAAAGGTGCGTCGACGGTGTCCACCACCAGCGCCTGCATTTCAGTCGTATCGGTCATTTCGGCAATCTCGGTTCATTGAAAGTGAGGCCAATGATCCACCCGCCCACTCATGCCGATAAGACGCCAACCCGCTATAGTACCCATGCGCAAATGGCATGAATGGACCGCATCATGGACAAACTCAACGCGATGGCGATTTTTGTTCGAGTGATCGAACGCGGCAGCTTTTCCGCCGTCGCCCGGGAACTGCAGACCACCCAGCCCACCATCAGCAAAGTGCTGCGTGCCCTGGAACAGGAACTGGGCGGCAAACTGATCTCCCGCAGCACCCGCCACCTGTCCCTGACCGACGAAGGTCAGCGGTACTACAGCCATTGCCGAGAAATCCTCGCCGCCGTGGACGCCGCCGAACACAGCTTCCAGACCGGCAAGGAAAGCATCGCCGGCCCCTTGCGCATCGGTTCGTCCGTGAGCTTTGGCCACCTGCATATCGCCTCGCGGTTGAGCGGTTTCCTGCAGCAATACCCCGATGTACACGTTGACCTGCAACTCAGCGATCAACTGCAAGACCTGGTCAGTGAAGGCCTGGACGTGACCCTGCGCATTGGCGAGCTGCGCGACAGCGGCTTGATCGCCCGGCAAATCGGCACCACCCACCGTGTCACCCTGGCCAGCCCGGCCTACCTGGCCCGGCATCCGGCCCCGCACACACCGCAGGATCTCGCCCAGCACAATTGCCTGCTCTTCAACCTGTTGAGCAGCCAAAACCAGTGGACCTACGAAAAAGAGGGTAAGCGACACACCGTGCGCATCACCGGCAACGCCCAGAGCAATAACTCTGAAGCGGTGCGGGAGATGGTGTTGACGGGGCTAGGCGTTGCGCTTTCGCCCCTGTGGCTGTTCTACGATGACTTGAAAGCCGGCCGCGTGGTGGCGCTGTTGCAGGACTACACCCCGCAGTCGCTGCCGATCCATGCGGTGTCGGCACCCAATCGCCGCCAGTCGGCCCGGGTCAAGGCGTTCGTCGACTACCTGGCCGACGCCCTGGCTCAGGCCCCCGAGCTGCAAGCGATCAGATAGCCGCCGTGCGCACCTGCAACCACTCAAGCGCCGCGCCACTGAGCAACGGGCTCAGGCGCTCACACACCTCTGCGTGATAGGCGTTGAACCACTCGCGCTCTTCCACCGTCAGCAACGATGGCTCCAGGCAACGGGTATCAATCGGGCACAAGGTCAGGGTTTCAAACTTGAGGAACTCGCCAAACTCCGTCTTGCCCGCTTCACGGTTCAGCACCAGGTTCTCGATACGCACACCCCAACGGCCTGGGCGATAAGTCCCCGGTTCGATCGACGTGATCATCCCCGCCTGCATCGCGGTTTGTGGCGCAGTCGCTGCCTGATAGGCGATCACTTGCGGACCTTCATGCACATTGAGGAAATAGCCTACGCCGTGCCCGGTGCCGTGACCGTAGTCCACGCCTTCGGCCCAGATCGGTGCACGCGCAATCGAATCGAGCAAGGGCGACAGAATGCCTTTGGGGAAATGCGCACGGGACAAGGCAATCACGCCTTTCAGCACGCGTGTGCAGTCGCGTTTCTGCTCCTCGCTCGGCGTACCGATAGGCACCATCCGCGTGATGTCGGTGGTGCCCCCCAAGTACTGGCCACCCGAATCGATCAGCAACAAGCCGTCACCTTCGATCACCGCGTGCTCTTCTTCGGTTGCGTGGTAGTGCGGCATCGCACCATTGGCGTTGTACGCCGCAATCGTGTTGAAACTCAACGACACATAACCCGGGCGACGGGTACGGGCTGCGGTCAGGTGTTCATCAATAGTCAGCTCGGTGATACGTTCGCGGCCCACCGCGCCGTCCAGCCAGGCGAAGAACTCGCACAGGGCTGCGCCATCCTGCTCCATGGCCTGGCGGATGTGTTCCGCGTCAGCCAGGCTCTTGCGCGACTTGGCCAGCGTGGTCGGGTTCAGCCCTTCAATCAGTTTCACCCCTGCGTCAAGGTTTTCCAGCAAGCCTGTGGTGACGCGAGCGGGATCAACCTGCAGGCTCACGCCCGACGGAACAGCGCGCAGCGCATCGGCCACTTCACTGTAATCGCGCAGGGTGACGCCGTCTTGCTCAAGCACGGCACGCAGTTCGGCATCGACCTTGCTCAGCGCCACAAACAGCGTGGCCTGCTGTTGATTGACCAACGCGAACGACACGAACACCGGGTTGAACGACACATCACCGCCACGCAGGTTGAACAGCCAGGCGATGTCATCCAGGGTGGCGATGAAATGCCAATCGGCGCCCTTCTCTTTCAAACTCGCCCGCAAGGCAGCGAGTTTTTCTCCGCGGCTGACGGTGGCCTGCGGCGGCAAGTGCTGGTAGATCGGTTGGTTCGGCAATGCCGGGCGGTCCTGCCACACTTCATCAAGCAGGTCGATATCAGTGCGTAAACGCGCGCCACGTTCCGCCAGTTTGGCCCCCAGGGTACGTGCCGACGCCACCGCCATCACTGCGCCATCCACTGCCACCACACCGCCTTCCGGGGTCTGCTCTGCCAGCCATTCCAGCGGGCCAGGTTGGCCCGGCTGCAATTTCACCAGCTCGATGCCACTGCCCTTAAGTTCCTTGGTCGCCTGCTCCCAATACCGGCTATCGGCCCAGACACCGGCGAAATCGGCGGTGACAATCAATGTCCCCACCGAACCGTGGAACCCCGACAACCATTGGCGCCCCTGCCAGTAACCCGGCAGGTATTCCGACAAATGCGGGTCCGCCGACGGCACCAGCAGGGCGTGGACGCCCTCGCGGCTCATCAGTTCGCGGGTATGCGCCAAGCGCTGGGGAACCGTTCCATGGGTCAAAGGCTGCGTACTCATTGTGTCTCCTGCTAACCACGAATAATTGTTATGTGTTGCGATTGGAAATTCAGACCGCCCAGAACGCCGGAGCAGTGGCGAGGGCCGCCTTGATCAGTTGTACCGCCTGGTCGATATCCTGCTCGGTAGTGAACCGCCCCAGGCTCAGGCGAATGGTGCGCCCAGCGCTGCGGGCATCGTGGCCCAGGGCCAGAAGCACGTGGGACGGCGCATTGCTGGCCGAATTGCAGGCCGACGTGGCCGAAAAGGCAATCCCTGCGCTCAACGCAGCGGGGTTGAACTCACCCTCGTCGAACGTAAGGCTCAAGGTATGGGGAATACGTTGGGTGAGGCTGCCATTCAAGCGCACGCCTGCGACGGACTCTAACTGATCCAGCAAGCGTTGACGCAGGGCGACAATCGCGACCTTCTCCTCGACAAACGCCTGTGCCGCCAGGGCAAACGCGGTGCCCATGCCGGCAATCTGATGCGTCGCCAGGGTGCCGGAACGCAAACCGCCTTCGTGGCCACCGCCGTGAATCTGCGCCAGCACCTTCTGCTGCGCTCGCGGCCCGACGTACAGCGCGCCAATGCCTTTGGGGCCATACACCTTGTGTGCAGAAAACGACATCAGGTCCACCGGCCACTCGGCCAGGTCGATCGCCACCTTGCCTGCCCCCTGCGCGGCATCCACATGCAGCAGCGCGCCATGCTCACGCACTCGCGCACCGATGGCCGGGATATCGTTCAGGGTGCCCAATTCATTGTTGACCAACATCAGCGACACCAGGAAGGTGTCTTCACGCAGCGCTTCGCTCACAGCCTCGGCACTGATCAAGCCTTCGGCATCCGGCACCAGGTAGGTCACGGCCACGCCGGCTTCCTGCAACTGCCGCGCGGTGTCCAGGGTTGCCTTGTGCTCGATCTGGCTGGTGATGACATGCCCACCCGCCACACCGCGTGCCTGGGCCACGCCCTTGATGGCAAGGTTATTGGATTCGGTCGCGCCGGAGGTCCAGACGATCTGCTCAGCCTGGGCCCCCACCAGCTCGGCCACCTGGCGACGCGCCTGCTCGACCGTTTGCCGGGCCGCCTGGCCAAACGCATGGGAGCTGGACGCAGGGTTGCCGAAATTGGCATTGAAACCCAGGCACTCGACCATCACCTGGATAACCCGCTCATCCACCGGGGTGGTGGCGGCGTAGTCGAAATACAACGGACGTTTATTCATGACGTTAAAGACTCGCAGAGCATGTCCCGAGAGTAACGCTCCCAGGGGCATCGACCAGAACAAGGGCCGTCAGGTTTACCCGACTGGATGCCATAAAAGAAAGACCAGGTTATCGTGGATAGGCGTAGGAACGTTCCTGATTTTCAGCTTAACAGCCTGAACGCTGGGGCCGTTAGAACGATTGGGCCTAAATAAAAAAAGCCGAAAAGTCGTTCCCACGGACTTTCCGGCATTTTGTCGTGTTTGCGGCGATTTAAACGTTGGTGAATATCCCGGTTACCGGATCCACATTCCCACCGTACGGCACAGTCGTTCCAGCGGCCCTGGCGATAGTGGCCCAAATGCGCTGCATATCGACCATGGTATTGCCGATCACCGGGTTACCCTCCTGATGCCGGTCGCCCTGTGCCGTGATATTGAAATAACGCCCTGCGCCGTCACCACTCTTGAGCAAACCGCTGGCCCCGCCCATCAACACCAACGGCATATCCTTGGTGTGTTCAGGCGCACCATCCGCCATCTCACTGGTCAACACCACCAACGTGTGCTTGAGCAAACTATCGCCGGGAACATCGGGGTCTGCCTGGCGCGCCAGCTCATCCATAAACAGCTTTGCCCGTTGGGTGTACCACTGCCGGGATTTTTTCCACACGTCCAATCCTCCAAGACGGTGCGCGCAATCATGGGGGTTGGTCACGTCGCTGACATCCAGGATATTGAGCGACTCCGCCGAGCGCCCCACTTGAATCGTAGCCACACGGGTAATGCCACACGCCAATGCAGTCGCAACCACTTGATGATGACTGCTTTGTACTTGGTTACGAAACTGCGCAGACTTGAACGGCACCTCCTCCAACGCCAGCGGTGAACACTCACCAATCGGTGGGAGCGTTTCCTCCATGTCCTTCATGGTTTGCTCCACAGAATCAAGCTGTGTGTCGAGTTTCTGTTTTTGCGCCCCGGCGAGCCTGCCTCGCAGCTCGTTGATGTCAGCCAGTACCGGGTCGAACACATGCTTGTTGCGCGTCAGTTGCTCGCGCAGATCACGACTGACAGAGCCGAAGATCTTTTCGTACATCAACACCGGATCCTGCTCAGGCCTGCGCATGGCGCCACCACTTTCCGGCCCTTCCCACGAGACCTGCCAGGCGGTGCCATCAATCCCCGAGTGCGGCCCCGAAAAAAGGCTGCGCTGGGACGGGTCAGTGCCCGGCATGTGCCGCCCCAGCAACACATCAATCGAGGCCATTTTCTTCGCACTGTCGCGCAAGGCCCACGTCCAGCCGTTGTGACCTTCATTGCCCGGCCCCAGGATGGTGCCACGCACATAAAGGGATTGATTTTTATACGCCGCCAGCTCCTGGCTGACTTCGTTGAGCTGAAAGTCAGACGTATCCAGAGCACGGGCACTGGGATGCCAAAAGCCTCGTCCATCGCTGGAATAAGCCGACGCAGAGTCCACGGCCAAACCGTCAGGCACCACAAAAAATACGACCTTGAGCTTGGCTTGCTCGGTTTGCCCCGCCAAGGCCATGCGGGCCAGGCCGCACTGCGTGAGCGGTGCAAACACGCCCATGGCGGCCAGCCCGGCCAGGAAACGACGACGGCTCTTCAAGATATCCATGATCAATCCCTCTGCGTCTTGAATTGGAACGCGTTGGAGGTGCCCAGCGTTCGCAGCATCGCCGGCAACGAGCCGGTTCCCTTCAACCCGTCGGTGATCGCCTTGACCGTTGCGGACGTGGACTCGTCGGATTTGTTACCCGAGGCAAAACGAAAGTAGCTGTCTGCCATGCAAAACAACGATGCAGAGTTGTGTGCGATCAACTTGGAGATGTCCCGCACATCCTCGATGGGCACCGTCCCGTCAACGCCAATGAACGGGCCAGACGACTTGATCGGCAACTGCACAGGAAACTCCGTGTAGTTGTAGGCCGGCTCCTGCTGGCGGTAACGTCCGGTAGCATCGTAATGCTCCATCGACGAGCCGGTGTCGTTCATATATTGATGGCACTGCCAGCAACGCCCGCCCGAAGCCTGCTCACCGTTGACCAGGTCCCAGCGTTCACGGGTCGTGATGGCACGCGGCGGATAAGTGGGTTCCGTAGGCTCGGCCTCGACGGGCGCACCGAACTCTCGGCAGAACTGGTTTTCGCGAATCGCAATGCCGCGTTTGACCAGCGAGGTGACCTTGTAGTCGGAAGTCGCCGCCTGGAAGAGCCCCAAGTGCAGCAGGCCACCGCGTTTTTCATCCACGGCCACCTTCTGCATCGCATCGCCCGTGACCCCACTGATACCGTAGTGCTCGGCCAGCGCCCGGTTAAGGAAAGTCACGCCGGGGTTGAACAACTCGTCCAGCGTGCCCCTGCCGTCAAGCATGACATGGCGGGTCAACAATGCTTGTTCCTGAGTCATCAGTTGGATCATCGGCGCATCCAATCCCGGTTTTTCCTGCACGCCGCGCTGCGTCTTGATGTAGTAGCTGATGAACCGATTGAAATGCTCCAGACCACGGTCGGTGTGCATCATCCGGTCGATCTCGGCCGTTATTTGCTCTGGTGTCTGCAATTCATTGCGCTCAGCCTTGGCCAGCAGCAGCGCGTCTGGAGTAGTGCCTTGGTAGGTGTAGGACAACGCCGTCGCCACCTCGTAAGGCGTCAGCTTGTAGACGCCACCTTGCCCTGCCACTGCCTGCCCCAGTTCCGAGCGATACAGAAAGTGAGGGGACAGCAACAATGCCGTGACCAGCGCCCGCTCCCCGTGCTCATCAAGTACGGCCTGATAACGCGCCAGTTCGGCTTCGGTCAGATGACGCCGAAACAGCCTGTAGCCCAGTGCCCCCACCGACTGGCTGTCGGTCGCGGATTCAAGCCGTTTGAGTTGCTCGGGCGACACCCGCTCGGCGATGGAGACAGCCATCTCATACAGTTGCTTGATGTCTTCAGCCTGCAGGAATCCCATGCTGGCTTCGCCTGGGTACTTGAAGTCTTTTTCCGATTTGTCTGCAGGCAATTTTTCGGTGTTAACTGCCACCGCCAAAATATCCCACACGCTGTTGGCGTATTCATCACGGGTCAACAGCCGCACCTGCCGCAAGCCATACGCATCGTTCGGGCTCAGGTAGGGCGCCCACACCACGTCAAACAAGTGCTTGCTGATCTCGGTGGCACAGGTGGTATCACAATGCCCGGCGACCGGCATGCTCTGAATCTGCCTGACCAGCGCATCCTGGCCCGCAGCGCTCCACGCCACAGCCATGCGCAGGTTCTTGAAGAACTCCACCGCATGACATTTGGTGCACGCCTCGGCCAGCACCGTTTCGCCCAGCTTCGGCTCGTGGCGATAGGCAATCGGTGTCAATTGTTCGTCCTGGCTTTCTTCGTTGATCCGCAGGGACACACGCTCAGGCTGCGGTTTCTCTTGCGCATAATAGGGATAAAGGATGTCGAACTCTCCGTAGTCGAACAGCCGCGTGACGCTCTCTCCCCAAGGCACCTCGACCACTTCCGGCGCAGCCCCTACCGGGTCTTTTTTCTGCACGGTGAAGTGCCACTTGGCAGCCGTCACCGAGGTGGGTTTGGGAGGCGCCAACAGCGTAATCTTGATATCCAGCTTGATCGGCCGTTCACGGTACTGCAGGTTCACCGTCGGTTTGCTGTTCTCGGCTGACAAGATGACCTGTGTGTTTCGCACTTGGGGAATCCAGTTTTTCACGTCGTTGAGTCGCACCTGATAGGTGCCGTAGGGCAAGCCGTTTAGAATCAAGGCAGCCTCACTGTCCGCAGGGTTGAACGACGTATGGAACTGCCGGGTATTGCCGCCCGGTGAAACCAGCGTGCCACTGAGCATTTCGTCTTCCAACTCAGGGGCGGGAGCCAGCATGGGACGCAAGGTCAGTTGCGTGTCCGGCAGGCCCGCAGGGTCATAGCTGACGCGGTAGATCACCCCGGCGACATCGTCTGACACCAACAGGCTTTTGTCCGCCAACTCCAGGAAATCTGCTGGCCGGCCGACGCAGGAATCGTCCAGGCAATACACATCAAAACGTTGAGGGTCCTGGATAAACCCGTTGATCAGCGGGATTTGATTGACCACTCGCGTGCCGTTCTGGATCGACACAATCCGCACGTCCATGCCCGGCCGCTCTGCCGTACCCGCACCGTGCACAGCCACCAACATATTCTGGGTGCCCGCGCGCGCCGGGAAGCCCTCCCAGAACTTAAGCCCCAGAGGCGCGGTATTGGTGCCCAGCTCAAAGGCGGCTGGCACATAGTCTTTCGGGTCGATCTGCTGCAAGGATTTGTCGGAAACAATCGCCCCCTGCACCAAGGGCGGCTGAATGACGCCCGGGTTGCGAAACTCTTCCTCGGTAAAGCCGGGCGTCCCTTTGCCAAACAGATAAGGCACGCCAAAGTGCTGGTGGGCGCCGCTGATGCGATTGAGCTCATCGGGGTTGGGGTACCCCTGGCGATTGTTATCGGTAAACCAGATTTCACCGGTCTTGGGGTTCCAGTCAAACCCCACGGAATTGCGCACGCCCTTAGCCAGTATCTCGGCCTTGCCGGTCACCGTGTCATAGCGCAACAACGTGCCGTAGCGCGGGTCGGCGGGAATCATGCACAGGTTGCACGGTATGCCGACCGCGGTGTACAGGCCCTTGTCGGCGGGGTCCAGCGGATTGAAATGCAAAGGGTGCTTCATATGCCAGAAGCGCGTGCTCGAACCCGAACTGACAGGAGGCAACGGGAACACCGAGTCATCGGCTGGGAACTTGAACACCAACTCTGGAGAAGGGTCCTTGTAGTGCGCATCGGCGTCGCGCACGCGATAAAGGCCGCCGGTGGTCGAGTAGTACAAGTCACCGTCGCGATACACCACGCCATGGGGCTCTTCGAGACCGCTGGCAACCACATGGATACCGGTCGGTTTGCCCGCGCTGTCGAGTGGCAAGGCGTAGATCATATCGGCGATTTTTCCGTCATAGACGTAAGAAGGAATCGCACTGGAGCCGACGTACAGCACGTTCTTGCCCATCGCCATTTGCCGCGGCTGAATCAGGCCCTGGGCAAACAATTCGATTTTGATACCCGGCAGGCCACTGAGTTTGTCTGCGCGTACCGGTGGCCGATACTTGAGGGTAACGGCGTGTTCCTCGCCCTCCTCGCGCAGGAAAGAAACAATTCGCGGCGTGTTCAACGGCACAAAGCCATCCGCCACGTTCATCACCAATTGATAATCGCAGGCCTTCAAGTTGTCGAGATGGATCGTCTCGCCGGATTTGGCGCTGATGGGGATTTCGTCGGCCTTGCAACGCAACACGCCTGTGACGATTTGATCGGCACGCGCCACACCCGGCACCGGGTTGCCGATGGGTCCACGGCCGCTCAACGTGGCGAAACTCAAGGTCAGTCGGTTGCCCTGGAAACCTCCACATTCGCCCAAGTCTTTCCAGGCGTCCGGCCAGATGATCGCCCCATTGCCGGCGGGCAGGCCCGGGTTGTAGTCGGGCTGCTTGCACCATTGCCAACTGCCGATGCCAAGCGGTGCCTCTTCATCCTTCCAGCATTCAAATTGTCGGCCGACATTCTGCACCTGGTCGCCCTGCGCGTAAGCCTTGCCCGCTTCATAAGCCGGCGCCGTACAGGCCTGAGAAGGCAAGTCAGGCGCTGGCGTCCGAGCGGGCGTGTAAAAGAAATAAAGCAGAACGGCCAATACAGCCAAGCCGATGAGTCCGATCGACAACACGCGGGAAAAACGCGGAAATAGCTTCATGACTTGCGATCCATTGGCAAGCCAAGTGGTTCTTCCATCCAGGAAGGACTACACATTCACCGTCCTGCTGCGAAACACCCGGCAGGAAACCCATCCAAAACGCTACTGGGCTTCAGAGCTCCAATTCTGAATGTCTTGCAAGGCTATTCCACTGCGTGACCACGACATGGCGTAAAGCCATAGAGACAGGAGCCAACAGACACTCAACCCAACCATCCACCTGCAGCTCAGGCGTGATGATTTGCTACAGCTAAGTTCTAGTTGGGGCGCAACTCGCCGTCAAATCCTCGCCGTTACCTACCGTCGGATAGACATCAGCTCGCGCGACCACCGTGGTGAGCAGATTGCTGTGCATTCATCTCGGCCTGCTGATCAAAACCAAAGGCTTTCTGCGGCTGGCCGGTCAGCGCAGCTCGCTGCTGTTGGTACTCGTCAAACGACAGGCCGCGCCGGCTCAGCGCTTCCAACGCCAACTGCTTGCTCTCTTCAGCGGTGTAGGGGCGCAACTCAGGGGAAGGATGGGCCGCACACCCGGCGAGAACAGCGCTGACAACTAACAAGCAAACGGCGAGGAAACGGTTCATGGCGAAGGCCCTGCGAAAGAGGTTTTAAGTCAATGAACACAGGCTACTCCCGGCCCTTGGCAACGAAAAATCAACCGCCGTGATAGTCGCTATCAACCGTTCAGGCACCCTCGATAGCACACCCTTTATATTTCTTAACGATCTATAAATATGGAAATACGTTCATTTACGGAATAAAAGTAACCCTCTATAACTGCCTCACGCCCGATCAACACTGTTCGCCACGCAACTGTTGCCCAGGCAACAGTCATTCAACAAAACACCAGGCAGACAACAGCTTCATTTTTCAGCAGTAAGCCTGCAGCCCCCGTCCACCAAGGCTTTGCGCCTTTGGTACAGCTCTTGCTCAAGGCGTTTGACCTCACCTGCTATGAACCACTGTTGAAAAAGGAACTGTTCATGACCCGTCCCCTGAATGTCGTTGCCCTCTCCGGCGGAACCTGGCGCCCGTCCCGCACCCTCGTCCTGACCCACGCTGTGCTGGCCGAGCTGGCCACCCTGCTGCCGATCGAGGCCACCGTGATCGAGCTGGGCGACATCGCTCGGCCGCTTGGCGGCGCACTGTCACGTGATGAATTGCCGGCCGATGTCGAAGCGCAACTGTTGGCCATCGAACAGGCCGACCTGTTGATCGTTGCCGCGCCGGTCTATCGCGGTTCCTACCCGGGCCTGCTCAAGCACTTGTTCGACCTGGTTGGCCTCAACGCGCTGATCAACACCCCCGTGCTACTCGCCGCCACCGGTGGCAGCGAGCGCCACGCGCTGGTGCTCGATCACCAGTTGCGTCCGCTGTTCAGCTTCTTCCAGGCCTTGACCTTGCCGATTGGCGTGTACGCCACGGAGGCCGATTTCACCGACTACCAAATCACCAGCGAGTTGCTCAAAGCCCGCATTCAACTGGCGGCCGAACGCGCGGCGCCGTTGTTTGCAGCACACGCACCTTCCCTGCTGAAAATCGCCTAAGGATTTGTCATGGATGTTTTCTGGTTTCTGCCGACTCACGGCGACGGGCATTACCTGGGCACCACCCAAGGCGCACGGCCGGTCACTCTCAATTACCTCAAGCAAGTCGCCCAGGCGGCTGACAGCCTGGGTTACCACGGCGTGTTGATTCCTACCGGGCGTTCGTGCGAAGACTCCTGGGTCATCGCCTCGGCGCTGGTGCCGCTGACCGAACGCCTGCGCTACCTGGTGGCGATCCGTCCGGGCATCATCTCGCCCACGGTGTCCGCACGCATGGCAGCGACCTTGGACCGCCTGTCCAACGGTCGCCTGCTGATCAACGTGGTCACCGGTGGCGATCCCGACGAAAACCGCGGTGATGGCAGCTTTCTCGACCACAGCGAACGCTATGAAGTCACCGACGAATTCCTGCGCATCTGGCGCCGTGTGTTGCAGGGTGAATCGGTGGACTTCGAAGGCAAACACCTGCGTGTGCAGAACGCCAAGGCGCTTTACCCACCGGTGCAGAAACCTTATCCGCCACTGTACTTCGGCGGTTCTTCCGACGCCGCCCACGACCTCGCCGCCGAGCAGGTGGACGTGTACCTGACCTGGGGCGAGCCACCTGCCGCCGTCGCACAAAAACTCGCGGATGTGCGTGAACGCGCCGCACGCCACGGGCGCACCGTGAAGTTCGGCATTCGCCTGCACGTGATCGTGCGTGAAACCGAAGCAGAGGCCTGGAAAGCCGCCGACAAACTGATCGAACACATCAGCGACGACACCATCGCCGCCGCGCAAAAATCGTTCTCGCGCTTTGACTCCGAAGGCCAGCGCCGCATGGCCGCGCTGCACGACGGGCGTCGCGACAACCTGCAAATCGCGCCCAACCTGTGGGCCGGCGTCGGCCTGGTGCGTGGAGGTGCCGGCACGGCGCTGGTGGGCAACCCGCAGCAAGTGGCCGAGCGCATCAAGGAATACGCGGACCTGGGGATCGAGAGCTTCATTTTCTCCGGCTACCCGCACCTGGAAGAAGCCTACCGCTTTGCCGAACTGGTGTTTCCGCTGCTGCCCGAGCCATACGCGAGCCTGGCCGGGCGCGGCGTGACCAACCTCACGGGCCCGTTTGGCGAAATGATTGCCAACGATGTGTTGCCCACCACAAAGGCCTGAGGGCAGTGAGATCGGCTTTATGTGGGAGCGGGCTTGCTCGCTCCCACATTTGGCCTTCATTGCCAGATAAAAAATGAGGAACACCGTGTGACAGCCAAACCCCACAGCGTCCTGCCATCGCCTGTGCAGACCGCCAAATTGCTGGCCGCCGAATTCGCCCTCACCGCCGTCGAGCGCGATGAGCGCGGCGGCACGCCCAAAGCCGAGCGCGATGCCCTGCGCCAAAGCGGCCTGCTGGCCCTGAGCATCCCCACCCAATACGGCGGCCTCGGCGCACGCTGGAGTGAAACCCTGGGCATCGTGCGTGAGTTCGCCAAGGTCGACAGCTCCATCGCCCATGTCTTCGGTTTTCATCACTTGATGCTCGCCACCGTGCGGCTGTTTGCGCGCCCGGACCAATGGCAACCCTGGTTCGAACAGACTGCCCGCAAAAACTGGTTCTGGGGCAACGCCCTCAACCCGTTGGACACGCGCACGGTGGTCAAGGACTTCGGCGGCTGGCGCGAGTTTTCCGGCAAGAAGAGTTTCTGCTCCGGCGCCAGCGATTCGGAAATGCTGATTGCCTCCGCCGTCGATGAAAATGCCGGCGGCAAACTGTTGATCGCCGCTATCCCCAGCGGGCGCAGCGGCATCACCTTGCACAATGACTGGAACAACATCGGCCAACGCCAGACCGACAGCGGCAGCGCCAGCTTCGAACGGGTGCGCGTCGAAGAGTCGGAACTGCTGCTCGACCCGGGCCCGCTGAGCACGCCCTTTGCCTGCCTGCGCCCGTTGATTGCACAGTTGACCTTCACCCATATGTTCCTCGGCATTGCCGAAGGCGCCTTTGAAGAAGCACGGCACTACACCCTCACCGAAACCCGCTCGTGGCACAAATCCTCGGCCGATGACGTGCGCCACGACCCCTACGTGCTGCATCACTACGGCGACTTCTGGGTCGCCCTGGAGGGTATACGCCTGCTGGTCGAAAGCGCCGCCGAGCTGCTCGATCAAGCCTGGGCCAAGGGCCCGAACCTCAGCGAAGCCGAGCGCGGCCAACTGGCCATCGCCATCGCCACCGCCAAAGTCGCCGCCACTCGCCAGGGCCTGGATTTGTGCAGCCGGCTGTTTGAAGTGACCGGCGCACGCTCCACCCACGCGTCACTGCGCCTGGACCGCCACTGGCGCAACCTGCGCACCCAGACGTTGCACGACCCGGTGGACTACAAACTCCACGAACTCGGTGACTGGGCCTTGAACCAGTCCCTGCCGATTCCCACGTTCTACTCCTGAGAGAGGTGCCCATGCAGCTTTTGACCCTACCGCCCTCGCCCGCCCTCGCGACCTCGATCCGCGCCACGGCCCAGGTCTTCGAAGACCCCAAATCCCAGGCGCTGCTCGATCACATCCAGCAAGTGGCGCCCAGCGAAGCCAGCGTGCTGATCATCGGCGAAACCGGCACCGGTAAAGAGCTGGTGGCGCGGCATATCCACAACCTCAGCGCACGCCGCAATCGGCCGTTCGTGGCGGTGAACTGCGGCGCGTTCTCCGAATCCCTGGTGGAAGCCGAACTGTTCGGCCATGAAAAAGGCGCCTTCACCGGCGCCCTCAGCGCCAAGGCCGGCTGGTTTGAAGAAGCGGACGGCGGCACCTTGTTCCTCGATGAAATCGGCGACTTGCCCATGGCGATCCAGGTCAAGTTGCTGCGCGTCCTGCAGGAACGTGAGGTAGTGCGCCTGGGTTCACGCAAGAGCATTCCGATTGATGTGCGCGTCTTGGCCGCGACTAATGTGCAGCTGGAAAAGGCCATCAACGCCGGGCACTTCCGCGAAGACCTCTATTACCGCCTCGATGTGGTCAGCCTGGAACTCAGCCCGCTGCGCGAGCGCCCCGGCGACATCCTGCCGCTGACCCGGCATTTCATCGAAGCCTACAGCCAGCGCCTGGGTTACGGCCCGATCACCATCAGCCGTGAGGCCGAGCACAAGCTCAAGAGCTACAGCTGGCCGGGCAATATCCGCGAGCTGGAAAACGTGATTCACCACACCCTGTTGATCTGCCGTAATGGCGTGATCGAGCGGGATGACCTGCGCCTGTCGAACATGCGCATCGAGCGCCAGGACGACAGTCAGCACAGCGCCGACAACAGTGCCGAAGCCCTGCTGGAGCGCGCCTTTCAGAAACTGTTCGAGGAACAGGCCGGAGCCCTGCACGAAAAGGTCGAGGACGCGCTGCTACGGGCCGCCTACCGCTTCAGCCATTACAACCAGGTGCACACCGCCAACTTGCTGGGCCTGAGCCGCAACGTGACGCGCACCCGCCTGATCAAGATCGGCGAGCTGGCGGTGAACAAACGTCGCCCCGGCGAAAACGTACAAGGCGAACGCATGTTGCACTTATCCATTTAGGCGGCAGTGCAACGCGTTGTCATGGCTGCGCTCAAAACTGCGCAGCACCTGGAACGAACCGAAGGTCACGGCCGTGGCCTGGTGGGCGCGAATCAGCGTCCAGAAATCTTCCTCGCCCTGCTCAAAGCGCTGGAACGCGGCCTCGCCATCCTCGCGGGACTGCCACTGCAGGTAATTGAGCACCCGCCGCCCGTCATCACTGACCTGCACGCTCGCACTCAAAAAACCGCCATGGCCCTCGGCCAGGCGCTCGCTCTGGGTGGACAACGCCGCCACCAGGGCCCCTTGCTGATGGGGTTCGATCTGGAATTCGATCAGCTGAGTGAAACTGCGATTCTTCTCTGATACCTGCATGAACACTCCCCTCTCTCCGTAGGCAGAATCTTGCGATTCGATGCCACGCAGGGTAAAACCTCTAGTTAAGTCAAGGTCAAGCGTTGTTTCGGAGATTGTCATGCTGAACAAAGAACTCACCGTCGGCCAGTTGGCGGCCCGCAGCGGCGTGGCGGTTACGGCGCTGCACTTCTACGAAACCAAGGGGCTGATCAAAAGCAACCGCAACGCCGGCAACCAGCGGCGTTATCCACGGGACGTGCTGCGGCGGGTGGTGGTGATCAAGATCGCCCAGCGCTTGGGGATTCCGCTGGCGACGATTGGCGAGGCGTTGCAGACGCTGCCGGATGGCCGCACGCCCACCGCCCAGGATTGGGAGCGTTTGTCGGCGCTGTGGCGGGAAGACCTGGATGAACGCATCAACAAGCTGATGTTGCTGCGGGACAAGCTCAATGGCTGTATTGGTTGCGGGTGCTTGTCGATGGAGGCATGCCCGTTGCGCAACCAGGATGATCAACTGGGTGAGCGTGGGCCGGGGGCGCAGCTGTTGGAACCCACACCCGAAACCTGACCTGAAAACCCGATCCCTGTAGGAGCCCGGCTTGCCGGCGATGGAGATTTTGCGGACGCCATCGCAGGCAAGCCAGCTCCCACAGTTGATCTGCGCTCGGGTCAGAACCCCGGCGCAATCTGGCCCTTGTAGCGGGTCAGGATGAACTGACGCACTTCATCGGAGTTCAACGCCTTGGCCAGTTTCTGGATGCGCGGGTCGTTGATGTTATCCGGCCGAGCCACCAGGTACTCGACGTACAGCGACTTGCCCTTCTCCACGATCAACGCACTGTTGGTGTCGATCCCCGCTTCCAACGCGTAGTTGGCAAACACGAACGCCAGGTCCACCTGGCTCACCGAACGGGCCAGCAAGGCGCCTTCCAGTTCACGGATCTTCAGGTGCTTGGGGTTTTGCGCAATATCACGCTGCGTGCTCAGAGTGTTGCTCGGGTCCTTGAGCTTGATCAGGCCGGCTTCATCCAGCAGCACCAAGGCGCGGCCGGTGTTGACCGGGTCGTTGGGGATCGACACGGTGGCGCCGTCCTTCAACTCTGAGATGTTTTTGATGCGCGTCGAATAAGCGCCAAAGGGCTCGATGTGCACGCCCACCACCGGCACCAGGTCGGTGTGACGGGTCTTGTTGTAGTCATCGAGGAACGGGCGGTACTGGTAGTAGTTGGCATCGAGGTTCTTCAGGGCCAACTGCTGGTTGGGCTGGATGAAGTCGGTGAAGACCTTGATCTGCAGGTCCACGCCTTCCTTGGCCAGCACCGGTTTCACAAACTCGAGGATTTCCGCATGGGGCACGGGGGTGGCGCCCACCACCAGTGTCTCGTTGGCAAACGCATTGAACGACAGGACAGCGGCCAAAATGGCCAGGGACTTTTTCATGAAGGCTCCGAAGGCAGTAGTTTTATAGGTTTCAACGGCGGCTGTAACGCGCCACCAAACGGTCACCGGTCATCTGCAGGGCCTGCACCAGCACCAGCAGAAGCACCACGGTGACCACCATCACGTCGGTCTGGAACCGTTGGTAGCCATAGCGAATCGCCAGGTCACCCAGGCCTCCGCCCCCGATCACCCCGGCCATGGCGGTGTAGTCCACCAGCACAATCGAGGTCACGGTCACCGCCGCCAGCAGCCCGCCCCGGGCCTCCGGCAGCAGCGTGTGGCGGATCACCTGCCAAGTACTGGCGCCCATGGACTGGGTAGCCTCCACCACACCGCGATCGACTTCACGCAGCGCGGTTTCCACCAACCGTGCAAAGAACGGTGTGCACCCCACCACCAGCGGCGGGATGGTGCCCGGCACGCCCAGGGAAGTGCCCACCAGTAAGGTGGTGAGCGGGATCAACACAATCAGCAGGATGATGAACGGCAGCGAGCGCAGCACGTTGACCACCACCGACAACACGCGGTACACCCCCAGCGCCTCATGCAACTGGCGTTTGCCGGTGAGGAACAACACCACGCCCAACGGCAGCCCCAGCAGCACGGTAAACCCCAGGGCGGCAGCGAGCATACTCAGGGTTTCCAGGCACGCCTGGCCGATGTCGGCCCAGTAGATGTGTTTAAACAATTCGGCCATGGCTTACGACCAATCGTGGCGCGGCGGCTTGGCGCCGTTGAGCAGCCAGTTGCCCACCACGTGGTACTTCCAGCGCACCGGGTCATGCAGGGTGTGCACCCGGGCGTTGCGCCAATGGCGATCGAAGTTGTGCTTCTTCAAGGTCGAGCGGGTGCCGCCGAGTTCGAACAGCTTGTTGCTGGCTTCGATGGCGATTTCGGTGGTGAGCACCTTGGCCCGGGCCACCGCCAGGGAGGCATGGGCGACGTTGTCTTCGTCCGGCGCGGGGCGTGCCGCATCCAGGGCTACACCTGCGCGTTCCAGCAAGGCTTCAGCGGCTTCCAGGCGAATGTCGAGCGCACCGACCTGGATGATGGTCAACGGGTCTTCGCTGGCTTTTTCCACACCGGCATCGATCCACGGCCGGGCGAACTGCTGCACGAACTGTACCGTGTCACGCAGCGCGGCGCGGGCAATACCGGCGTCGATGGCGGCGGTGGTCAGTTGGGCGAACGGGCCTGCCAATGTCGGCGAATCGTAGGACTTATGCGTCGGGAACAGGTTGAACGCCGGCACCCGCAACTGCTCGGCCAGCACCGTGCCGCTGGAGGTGGTGCGCTGGCCCATGCTGTCCCAGTCGTCCACCACCACCAGGCCCTCGGTGCCGCGTTTTACAAAAGCCAGTTGCGCGTTTTGCTGTTCATCCAGCGCCAGCACCGCCAGCCAATGGGCGTACAACGAGCCGGTGCAATAGCCCTTGCGCCCGTTGATCACATAGCCATCGCCTTCGCGGCGAATCGTCGCCTGGATGTCCTGCACATGTTTGCCGCCGGTTTCCGACAGCGCATTGGCAAACCGATGGCCTTGCAGTGCCAGGCCGAAGAAATGCGCCTGCTGTTCAGGCGTGCCTTGCAGGCGGATGTCTTCCAGCAGGCAGTAATGGTTCTGCGGGATCTGCCCCAGCGACGGGTCAGCCGCCGAGATAATCGCAATCACCTGGGCCAGTACCGCGTAGGACACCTGCGCCCCACCAAACTCACGCGGCACGCTGATGCCCCACAGGCCGCTGTTGGAATACAGGTCCACCACGTCGGCGGGCACGTGGCGCGTACGGTCGCGCTCGGCGTCCTGCTCCAGCAATACCGCGGCAACGCGGTGGGCAACCGCAATGGCGTGGGCTTCGTCGCGAATGATTTCGGCATCGGGGGTGTGGATCGGGTAATCGGCAGATACAGGCAGTACAGACATACAACGCTCTCGGGCGAATGGTTTGCCTGAGCTATTGCAGCTTCTGTGCCGAGCCCTGAAACCAGGGGTTTGGCGGCATAAATCGGATCCAGGAGCGCTGATGGCGCAGCAATCTGCCCGTTCACTGTTGCCTGGCGAACACCTCGTCGGCTGGCCGCAGCCCTCGCGACACGTGGCCTATAGTGAAAAGGCCGTGACTCCATCACCACCACCCAGGAGAACGATATGAGCGTCAAACCCATTCCAGAGGGCTATCACCGCGTCACGCCTTACATGGGCATCAACAAAGCCGCCGAAGCCATCGAGTTCTACAAAAAAGCCTTCGGCGCCATACAAGTCATGCGTCTGGACATGCCCGACGGCAAAGTCGGCCACGCCGAACTGCGTATTGGCGACTCGGCGATCATGCTGGGCACGCCCTGCGATGAAATGGCCCTGCGCAACCCCGCCGAACACACCAGTGTCGGCCTGCATCTGTACGTGGAGGATGTGGATGCGCAATTCAAACAAGCGGTCGCAGCAGGTGCCAGCGTGGTGTCAGAGCCCAAAGACCAGTTTTATGGCGACCGCTCGGCAAGTGTGAAGGATCCTTTCGGGCATCTGTGGTTCCTGGCCACCCACAAGGAGGACCTGACCGAAGCGCAAATCCGCCAGCGTGCCATGGAGATGTTCCAGCAAAGCTGAGATCGCATGAACACCCTCTATCACCTGTGGGAGCGGGCTTGCTCGCGAATACGGTGTATGAGCCAACCCATAAGGTGGCTGACACTCCGCTTTCGCGAGCAAGCCCGCTCCCACAGATGATCTCATTTGTTTGAGGGATTGGGTCGCATGACCCACAGCAGCTACACACTTCATGAACAACCCCTCCACGCTTTCCCCCTTGCCCCAAAGGCGGCGTGATTTCAGGATGCAGGCAATCATCACAAGGAGTCATTCCATGTTTGCCGGATTCCAAAAAGACAGCTGCCACGTCAACGGCGTGGACATCAGCTACCGCAAAGGCGGTACAGGTCCCGGCCTGCTCCTGCTGCACGGGCACCCGCAAACCCACGTCATCTGGCACAAAGTCGCCGAACAACTGGCCGAACACTTCACCGTGGTGGCCGCCGACCTGCGCGGGTATGGCGACAGCAGCAAGCCGCCGGCCAACGAGCGTCACACCAACTATTCAAAACGCGAAATGGCCCGCGACGGCGTCGAGCTGATGCAAGCCTTGGGCTTCGACACGTTCTCGGTGCTGGCCCACGACCGTGGCGCCCGCGTCGCCCATCGCCTGGCCCTGGACCATCCGGCCAGCGTGCAACGCATGGTGTTGCTGGACATCGCTCCCACCCTGTCGATGTACGCCCAGACCGACGAAGCCTTTGCCCGCGCCTACTGGCACTGGTTCTTCCTGATCCGCCCGGCGCCGTTGCCGGAAGCCTTGATCGAGGGCAACCCCGAGCTGTACCTGCGCAGTGTGATGGGCAGCCGCAGTGCCGGGCTCAAGCCGTTCACCGACGAAGCCTTCGCGGAATACCTGCGCTGCCTGAAACTGCCGGGCAGCGCCACCGGCATCTGCGAAGATTACCGGGCTGCCGCCGGCATCGACCTTGAGCACGACCAGGCAGACATCGACGCCGGCAATCACCTGAACCTGCCATTGCTGGTGATGTGGGGCGCCGAGGGCACGGTCGGGCGCTGTTTCGAACCCCTCAAGGAGTGGCAGAAAGTCGCCACCGATGTGCGTGGCAAGGCCCTGCCGGCCGGCCATTACATTGCAGAAGAAGCCCCCGACCTGTTGCTGGGCGAAGTCCTGGCTTTCCTCCGATGATGCTGTAACCCCGTGACCTGATGGACCCGCCTCGCAGGCTGCTGTTGGCCTGCGACGGGTTCGCTTTGCCCAAAAAACGATTGAGATAATAACAATGACACTCAAAAAACTGCTGGGAACCCTGTATGTGCAGGTGCTCATCGCTATCGCGCTGGGTGTGTTGATCGGCCATTTTTGGCCGCAAATCGGTATTGACCTCAAGCCCTTGGGCGACGGTTTCATCAAGCTGATCAAGATGATCATCGGCCCGATCATCTTCTGTACGGTGGTGTCCGGCATCACCAGCATGCATGACGTGAAGCAGGTGGGCCGGGTCGGCGGCAAGGCGCTGCTGTACTTCGAGGTGGTGTCGACCATCGCCCTGTTGATCGGCATCCTCGCCGCGCACCTGCTGCACCCGGGCGTGGGCTTCAACATCGATGTGAAGACCCTCGACAGCTCGGCCATCGCCGGCTTTGTCGGCCAGGCCGAACATGGCGAAGGCATCACCGGGTTCCTACTGCATGTGATCCCCACCACGTTTTTCGATGCGTTCTCCAAAGGTGAAATCCTGCCGGTGCTGTTCGTCTCCGTACTGTTCGGCGTCGGCCTGGTGATGGTCGGTGAAAAGGGTCGGCCGCTGGTGGGCGTGATCAACCAGGCCAGCGAGGTGTTCTTCCGCATCGTCGGCATCATCAGCCGCGTTGCGCCCATCGGTGCCTTTGGTGCGATTGCGTTCACCATCGGCAAGTACGGCGTGGGTTCGTTGCTGCCGCTGTTGAAGTTGGTGGGCACGTTCTACATCACGGCGTTCTTTTTCATAGCGGTGGTGCTGGGCAGCATCGCCCGCTACGCCGGCTTCAGCATTTTCAAGTTGATGGGCTACATCAAGTCGGAGCTGTTGATCGTATTGGGCACCAGTTCTTCCGAATCCGCGTTGCCACAGCTGATCCAGAAACTCGAAAGCCTGGGCGCCTCCAAAGGCGTGGTGGGCATCGTGGTTCCCACCGGCTACACCTTTAACCTGGACGGCACCAACATCTATATGACCCTGGCGGTGCTGTTCCTGGCCCAGGCCACCAATATCCACTTGCCGCTTGAGCAGCAGTTGACGCTGCTGGCAGTGGCCATGCTGACGTCCAAGGGTGCCGGGGCGGTGGTGGGTGCAGGGTTTGTGGCCTTGGCGGCGAGCTTGGCCGTGGTGCCGACGGTGCCGGTGGCGGCGATGGTATTGATCCTCGGTGTGGACCGCTTCATGGCCGAATGCCGCTCGCTGACCAATATCATCGGCAACGCCGTGGCCGCGCTGGTGGTCGCCGCGTGGGAAGGTGAACTGGACCGCGAGAAAATGGCCCCCATCGCCCTCAAGCGCGGCCGCCATGCTCGGGCGGCTGCCCAGGCCAAAATCGCGGCCGAATAACCGAAGACCGCCCGGTGTGCCGGAAGGCGCGCCGATCCGGTGCTATTCTGGCGGCTCATGCCGCCAGCCTTGTTTCTGATGACAAATAAGAAAGATACCGTGCCCCTACCCGAAGACCTGCGGGTGTTCCTGACCGTGATCCGCAAGGCCGGCTTCGCTGCCGCCGCCGATGAGCTGGGGCTGTCGCCGGCGTATGTCAGCAAGCGCATCCAGATCCTCGAAACCACCCTGGCCACCCGCCTGCTGCACCGTACCAGCCGGCGCATCGCCCTGACCGAAGACGGCGAACGGGTGCAGCGCTGGGCGGTGCGTATCCTGGAAGACTTCCAGCAACTGTCCGATGAGCTCTCCGACGCCCATGACAGCCCGCGTGGGCACCTGCATTTGTGCAGCAGTTTCGGCTTTGGCCGCAACCATGTGGCCCCTGCCCTGTCATTGCTCGCCGAGCAGTACCCGGACCTGGAAATTCGCCTGGACCTGTTCGACCGCGTGGTGGACATCGTCAGCGAAGGGTTTGACCTGGAGATCCGCGTGGGCGACGACATCCCCGGGCAGCACATCGGCCGGAGGCTGGTGAGCAACCGCCGCGTGCTGTGCGCCGCGCCGGCCTATCTGCAACGCAAGGGCACGCCGCAACAGTTGAGCGACCTGGAGCAGCATGACTGCCTGGTGCTCAAGGAGCGCGACAATGCGTTTGGCATCTGGAACCTGGAACACAACGGCGCCCCCGAAAGCGTGCGCGTGCGCGGGCCGTTGTCATCGAACAATGGCGAGATCGTGTTGCAGTGGGCGTTGGATGGGCGCGGCGTGTTGCTGCGCTCAATGTGGGATGTGAAACCGCTGCTGGAGCAAGGCAAGCTGGTGCAGGTGCTGCACGACTACACCCAAAGCGCCAACGTCTGGGCGGTGTACCCGACGCGGCTGGCGTATTCAGGGAAGTTGCGGGCGTGTGTGGAGTTTTTGCAGGAGCACTTCAAGGGGCTATCTATCTAGCCCGATTCCGAATTGGAATGGATTCCAATGTGGGAGCGGGCTTGCTCGCGAATGCGGTAAGTCAGCCATAGATAAGCCGACTGACCCACCGTATTCGCGAGCAAGCCCGCTCCCACATTTGGATTCAGGGGGTGTCAGTTGAGCCAGGGGTTGGCCGCGAGGTGGCGGCGCTCGAAGGCCTTGATCTCGTCACTGCGCTGCAAGGTGCTGCCAATTGCATCCAGCCCCAGCAACAGCGCGGTTTTGCGCAACGTGTCGATCTGGAAGGGAATCACCTGGCCGTCAGCCAAATGAATGGCCTGGGCCTCCAGGTCCACACTGATCTGCGCCTGCTCGGGTTGGCTGACAACCTGCCCCAGCTTCTGCAACACCGCCTCATCCAACGTGATCAACAACACCCCATTACGCTGGCAGTTGTCATAGAAAATCCCGGCAAAACTGCTGCCGATCAGCGCGCGAATCCCAGTCTGCTTCAACCCCCACACCGCGTGTTCACGGCTGGAGCCGCACCCGAAGTTCGGCCCCACCACCAGAAAGCTCGCCCCTTGCCAGGCCGGTTGGTTCAGCACGAATGCGGGGTTGGGCTCGCCGGAAGGCAGGAAGCGCAAGTCGAAAAACAAACCCCGGTCCAGCCCACTGCGATCGATGCCCTTGAGAAACTGCTTGGGCATGATCACGTCGGTGTCGATGTTGGCCGCCAGCATGGGTGCGGCCTTGCCGGTGATTGTAGTGAACGGTTGCAGACTCATGGGCGGTCTCCAAAGTGGCGGATATCGGTGAGGCGGCCGGTGATCGCAGCGGCAGCGACCATCGCCGGGCTCATCAGGTGAGTACGCGCACCGGCGCCCTGGCGACCCTCAAAGTTGCGATTGGTGCTGGAGGCGCAGCGGTCGCCCGGGGCCAGCACGTCGTCGTTCATCGCCAGGCACATCGAGCAGCCCGACTGGCGCCATTCGAACCCGGCGTCGATAAAGATCGCCGCCAGCCCTTCGGCCTCGGCCTGGTCACGCACTTCGGTGGAACCCGGCACGATCATCGCCCGCACATGGTCGGCCACGTGTTTGCCACGCACCACGCTCGCGGCGTCGCGCAGGTCTTCGATACGGGCGTTGGTGCAGGAGCCGATAAACGCATGGCTGATGACGATGTCGCTCAGCGGCATACCGGCTTCCAGGCCCATATAGTTGAGGGCGCGGCGCATGTCCTGGCGCAGGATCAGGTCGCTGACGTCCTGCGGGTCCGGGACGCGGGCACCAATCGGCGCAGCCTGGTCGGGGCTGGTGCCCCAGGTGACCATGGGCTCCAGGGTGCTGGCGTCCAGATGCACTTCCTGGTCGAACAGCGCGTCGGCGTCCGAATGCAGTTGACGCCAGCCCACCAGGGCCTGTTCCCACAGCTCGCCCTTTGGCGCGCGCGGCTTGCCCTTGAGGTAGGCGAAGACTTTTTCGTCCGGCGCCATGAACGCACCGCGCGCCCCGGCTTCCACCGCCATGTTGCAGATGGTCATGCGCGCTTCGACGCTCAGCGCATCGATGGTGGCGCCGCGAAACTCAATGGCATAGCCCGTGGCACCGGAGGCGCCGATCTTGCCGATCAGCGCCATGATCACGTCCTTGGAGGTCAACCCTTTGGCCAATACGCCGTCGACGGTCACGCGCATGGTTTTAAGGCGCTTGTAGACCAGCGTCTGCGAGGCCAGCAGGTGCTCGATTTCCGAGGTGCCGATGCCAAAGCCAAAAGCCCCCAGGGCGCCGTAGGTGGTGGTGTGGCTGTCACCGGCGGCAATCACCATGCCCGGCAGGATAAAGCCTTGTTCCGGAGCAATCACATGCTCGATGCCTTGGCGTTTGTCGAGGATGTCCAACAGTTCGATGCCGAAATCCCGGCAGTTCTCCGCCAGGTACGACACCTGCCGCGCACCGCCAGCATCGGGCATGGCCGCAATGCGTTGGGGCGTGGTGGGGTTCACATGGTCGACCACCGCCAGCGCCGTGCCGGGGCGCCATACCTCACGGCCAGCCTCGCGCAGGCCGCTGAAGGCCTGGGGGCTGGTGTATTCGTTGATCACTTGGCGGTCGATATACAGCAGGACATGGCCCTGATCATCCAGGGGGCACACCGTGTGGGAATCGATGTGTTTGTCGTAGAGGGTTCTGGCAGTCATTTTTGTGGACTCACTTATCTAGGCGCTCACTCAACGGTATGAGCCCATCCTACCCAGCCAACCCGCCCCATCAATGGCGCCTGGGTGATGGCTTGGAACATGTTTCGTGTTCGATCGCGGCGGCAAACCACGCCGAATGTGATCCTGAAACAATTTCTTTCATATCCGGCTTAGGGATTTGCTCCTCTCATCCGTCTTAACTTAGATACAGCCCGTCGCGTCAGCAAAAGCTACGACCGGCCTTTTCCGGGCCTTCTTTGCCCCCCTCCGATCAAGACCCTCATTCACATGTCGAAGAAGTCACGCTCAAAACTCTGGTTTCTCGTACACAGTTGGCTGGCATTGCCCATCTGGTTCTTTGTACTGATCGTCTGCGTCACCGGCACCCTGGCGGTGGTCAGCCAGGAAATCGTCTGGCTGGCCAACCCGGACATCCGCGCCAGCAAACCGTCGGACGACGCCGAACCGCTGAGCTTCGACCAGGTGATCAGCGCGATCAAACGCGCCGAACCCCAGGTGATCGTGCAGTCGATCATTCGCCCCGACGAAACCCACTTTGCCCTCAGCGTCGACCTCAGCTACCCCGACGGGCGCTCCGTGGAGGTCTACGTCAACCCGTACACCGGCGCTATCCAGGGCGTGAGCCCGTCGTTCAACTTCAAGCAATTCACCCGCGCCCTGCACGGCTGGTGGCTGGTGCCGTTCACCAATGGCTACAGCTGGGGCTGGTATTTGGTGTCGTTCCTTGGCCTGCCGTTGCTGGCCTCACTGGTCACCGGGCTGGTGGTGTACAAGCGCTTCTGGAAGGGTTTCCTGCGCCCTACCCTGCGCATCCGCCACGGCGCGCGGATCTTCTGGGGTGACTTCCACCGCCTGAGTGGGATCTGGTCGATCTGGTTCATCGCGGTCATTTCCATCACCGGCACCTGGTTCCTGATCCAGGCGATCCTGGGCGACAACCAGATTTCCATCTCCAGCGAGCCCATCGTGCCGGTGATCGCCCGGGAGAAAGTGCCGTTGTCAGCACCCGGCGTGCCCGCCCCGATGATTGCCCTGGACGAAGCGATCAAGATTGCCGGCGAACGCATCCCCGGGTTGGACGCCACGTTCGTGTTCCTCCCGAGCAATGCCTACAGCCACCTGCAGATCGGCGGGCGCGGTTGGTACCCGTTGATGTTCCAGACTGCACAACTGAACCCGTATGACGGCGAAATCGCCGTCTCCCACCTGCTGTCCGATCGCACCACCCTGGAGTTCGTCACCGAGTCCATGCGCCCGCTGCACACCGGCGACTTCGGCGGCCTGTGGATCAAGCTGATCTGGGCATTCTTCGGCCTGGTGCTGAGCATGATGGTGTTGAGCGGCTTGCTGATCTGGACCAAGCGGACAGCCCTGGCCACCCTCAATGCCCTCAAGCGCAGCAACAAGGCGCCGCGCCAACCGGCGCCTGTCCCGGCCATGCAGGCTGAAACCACGGAGGCCAACTGATGAGCAAAGTCATCGCGGCGCCAGCACCTTCGCCACTGCGGGCCTTTTGGCTCAAGTGGCGCTTCCACATCAATATTCTGCTGATCCTCGTACCACTGGGCTTCATGCCCCGGTATTTCTCCGAAGCGGCTTTGTTCCGAGGCGACACCGGCATCGGCGAACGGGTGGCCGGTGACGTGCAGGTCGGGCCCTGGAGCCTGACCCTCGCCGAGTTTCGCAATGAAGGCCCGCGCCCTGACCCGGCCGGCCCGATGAAGTTTTTCAACGCGGCCCTGTGCGCCAGTTGTGCCGAACAGGTCAAGGCCACCTACCTGCGCATCGGCAAGCCGCGCAGCCTGCGGGCTGCCGGGGTGATCTTCTTTGGTACGCCGTACCGCATGGGCGCATTGCTGCCGGTGCCGGAGCGCACCCCGGCCGACGCCGAACTGTGGGTCACCATGGAAGGCTGGGACGGCACGATGCACCAGGGTTCCATCCCGCTGAGCCAGGCCTCGCCTGCCACTATCGCCTGGCTGAACAAGCAAGGAGTCAAACCATGACGTTGAAGCGCCTATCCCACGTATTGCTAGTGCTGTGCGCCGGGTTCAGTACCGTGGCCCTGGCCCACAACCCGATGTGCGAGTGCAAGGAAATTGCCGGTGAGCAGATCCAGTGCACCGGCGGCTTCTCCGACGGCAGCGGCGCGCCCGGCGTGACCCTGGACGTGATCGGCTACGACGAAACCGTCCTGTTGCCCGGCAAGCTTGGCCAGGACTCGACCCTGACCTTCAAGAAGCCTTCGGCCGAATTCTACGTGCTGTTCGACGCCGGCCCCGGCCATGTGGTTGAAATCGACCAAGCGGATATCCAGCCGCAATGAGTACGACACAGGTTGTACGCCCCGCCGGGGCCGGCCACGAAACCCTCTATGTGCTGCTGTTGTGCCTGATCATCCTCGCCGTGGCCGGCTCGGTGATTGCCCTGCATGGTGAAAGCCAGGAGGTCGCCGCCGTGCCCAGCCACCAATTGGACGCGCGCCGCGACCTGAGCGCGGCCGAGCAAGGGATCTACGCCGACCTGCGGGTGACTCTGGACGAGATCCAGCTGCTGCAACAGGAGCAGAACGCCCTGCCGACGCCGGAGCAATTGGCCGAGGAAGGCTTTGCACCGTTTGCCAAGGACGCCAGTTCGGTCAGCCGTGGCGACCACCGCTGGCAACTGCTCGCGCCGTCGGCCTACCTGGGTTTGAGCCAGGCGCCCGCCACCAGCGGCTCGCTACTGATGCGCGTGCACGATGGCGAGCCGGATGTGTGGCTCAACCGCCAGGCCAACCTCGCGCCCCCTTCCGACCTGACTGACCCGGTGCTGATCGCGGCCGGCTGGAAGCAGGTGGTCACGCAATTCGATGCCGGCGTAACCCGCCAGCACCGTCACTGAACGAGAAGATCGAGTGCCCATGTCCATTTCATCCCCATTGTTGCGTCTGTTGCTGGTCGGCCTTATCAGCCTGATGCTCACTCCCCTGGCAAACGCCGAGGCGGCCAAGCGCCTGCGAATCGGCATCACCCTGCACCCGTATTACAGCTACGTGGCCAATATCGTCGGCGACAAGGCCGATGTGGTGCCGCTGATCCCGGCCGGCTTCAACCCCCATGCCTACGAACCGCGCGCCGAAGACATCAAGCGCATCGGCACCCTGGACGTGATCGTGCTCAACGGCGTCGGCCATGACGACTTCGCCGACCGCATGATCGCCACCAGCGAGCGCCCGGACATCCCGGTGATCGAAGCCAACGCCAACGTGCCGTTGCTGGCGGCCACCGGCAACGCGGCGCGTGGCGCGGGCAAGGTGGTGAACCCACACACCTTCCTGTCGATCAGTGCCTCGATTGCCCAGGTCAACAACATCGCCCGCGAACTGGGCAAGCTCGACCCGGACAACGCCAAGACCTACACCCAGAACGCCCGCGCCTACGGCAAGCGCCTGCGCCAGATGCGCGCCGATGCACTGGCCAAGTTGACCAGCGCACCGAACCCGGACCTGCGCGTGGCCACCGTGCACGCGGCCTACGATTACCTGCTGCGCGAGTTCGGCCTGGAAGTGACCGCCGTGGTCGAACCGGCCCACGGCATCGAGCCCAGCCCCAGCCAGCTGAAAAAGACCATCGACGAACTGCGTACCCTGGATGTGAAGGTGATCTTCTCGGAGATGGATTTCCCGTCCACTTATGTCGACACCATCCAGCGTGAGTCGGGGGTCAAGCTGTACCCGCTGTCGCATATCTCCTACGGCGAATACACCCCTGAAAAGTACGAAGTGGAAATGACCGGCAACCTCAACACGGTGGTGCGGGCCATCCAGGAGTCAGGCTCATGACCGCGGCCGAACAATTGAGTGTGGCCAGCATTGGCCCGACCCTCGACTTCGACGCGGTGTCGCTGACCCTGGGCCGCACCACGATCCTGGACGGTGTGAAATTCCAGGTACAGCCCGGCAGTATCCATGCGTTGGTGGGCCCGAACGGCGGCGGCAAAAGCTCGCTGATCAAGACGCTGTTGGGGCAGACGCCACACCAGGGCCAACTGCGCCTGCATTGGCAGAGCACACCCGGCACCATTGGTTATGTGCCTCAGGCACTGGAGTTCGACCGGGGCCTGCCCATGACTGTCGACGACTTTATGGCTGCCATGTGCCAGCGCCGCCCGGCGTTTCTCGGGCTGTCGCGGCATTACGCCGGGGCGATTGGCGATGCGCTGGAGCGTGTCGGCATGCAGGACAAGCGCAAACGCCGCATGGGTGCGCTGTCTGGGGGTGAGCGCCAGCGCGTGCTGCTGGCCCAGGGCTTGATCCCGGCGCCGCAACTGCTGGTGCTGGATGAGCCGATGTCGGCGCTCGACGAGGCCGGAATCCAGGTGTTTGAGCGCTTGCTCAACGACTGGCGCCTGGCCGGCATCACCGTGTTGTGGATCGAGCATGACCTGGAAGCCGTGGGCCGCCTGGCCGATCGCGTCACCGGCCTGAACCGTCGCGTACTGTTCGACGCTACGCCGAAAGAAGCGTTGACCCCGGACCGCCTGCTGACCCTGTTCTCCACCCACCCTCGGAGCCCGGTGCAATGAGTTATGAAGCGTTTCGCCTGATGGTCCAGGGCTGGGCCTCTTCCGGGTACCTGCCGGAAGCACTGGCCTATGGTTTTGTGGTCAACGCCCTGCTCGCCGGCCTGCTGATCGGCCCGGTGCTGGGCGGCCTGGGTACGCTGGTGGTGGTCAAGCGCTTTGCGTTCTTCTCCGAGGCGGTCGGCCACGCGGCACTCACCGGCGTGGCTGTCGGCATCCTGCTGGGTGAACCCTACACCGGGCCCTATGGCGCCCTGTTCGGGTACTGCCTGCTGTTCGGCATCCTGCTCAACTACCTGCGCAACCGCACCGGGTTGGCGCCCGACACCCTGATCGGCGTGTTCCTCTCGGTGTCCCTGGCCCTGGGCGCCAGCCTGCTGCTGATCCTGGCGGGCAAGATCAACGTGCATATTCTGGAGAACGTACTGTTCGGTTCAGTGCTGACGGTGAATGGCAATGACCTGCTGGTGCTGGCGATTGTCGGCTCGCTGGTGATGGCGCTGGCGTTGCCGCTGTACAACCGCATCATGCTTGCCAGCTTCAATCCGCAACTGGCGGCGGTGCGCGGGGTGGCGGTGAAAACCCTGGATTATCTGTTCGTGATCCTGGTGACGCTGATCACCGTGGCGGCGGTGAAGGTGATCGGCGCGATCCTGGTGGGCGCCCTGCTGGTGATCCCCGCCGCCGCAGCGCGCCTGCTGAGCCAATCGCTCAAGGGCTTCTTCTGGGTCTCGGTGATCATCGCCACGGTCAGCACGCTGTGCGGGATCCTGCTGCCGATCATCTTCGACCTGCCCATCCCGTCCGGCGCCGCGATCATCCTCGTGGCCGGCATCGCTTTCGCCTTGGCCGCCATTGCGCGCGGCACCGTGCCCAGCCTCAAAGGGAATCTTGGATAATGCGCTCCGTTCTTCATCCTCTGGCCCTGGCCATCGCTTGCTTGTTCACCACGCCACTGATGGCGGCTGAAGCGCCCAAACCGGTTGCCCACGCGGCAAAACCGGTCAAGGTACTGGCCTCGTTGCCGATCACCTATGGCCTGGCTGAAGTGCTGCTCAAAGGCACCGCCGTACAGCTCGAACGCGCCGCCCCGGCCAACCTGCCGGGTTCGCGGCAGGTGTCCTATTTCACCGGCCGTGGCGCACCGGCGCTGAGCAAGCTGGCGCAGGACGCCGACGCCGCCATCGGCCTGCGCTCGCTGTGGGCGGATGACCCGCTGTACCCGGTGGCGCGGCGCAGCAATATCCGCATCGTCGAAGTGGATGCCGCACGCCCGGTGGACGGCGGTTTGCCCGGCATTGCCGTGCAACCCGGCAGCACCGATGGCCTGAACAGCCAGCCGTGGCAATCTAGCAACAACCTCGGACGCATGGCCGACGTGCTCGCCGCCGACCTGAGCCGCCTGGCGCCGGACGCCAAGCCCACAATCGATGCCAACCTCGCCGCCCTCAAGCAACGCCTGCTCAAGCTCACCGCCGACAGCGAAGCGCGGCTGGCCAAGGCGGACAACCTCACGGTGGTCAGTTTGAGCGATCACTTCGCCTACCTGGTCAGCAGCCTGAACCTGGAAGTAGTGAGCACAGATGCACGACCGGACGCCGACTGGACGCCCGAGGCCTTGCAGAAACTCAGTACCGAATTGAAGGAGAACGACGTGGCGGTGGTGTTGCACCATCGTCAGCCGAGTGAGGCGGTGAAAGCGGCCATCGCGGCAGGCGGCTCGCAACTGCTGGTGCTGGAGGTGGACAGTGCGGATCCGGTGGCAGAGCTCACCACCAACACGGATTCACTGATCAAAGCCCTGACCCTGTAGGAGCCGGCTTTTGTGGCGAGGGAGCTTGCTCCCGCTGGGGGGCGAAGCGCCCCCAAAAAGCCGGCTCCAGCTACGCTGTCGAACGGGAGCAAGCTCCCTCGCCACAACAAGTGGGCTCTACAGAGGACGTGGGGGTCAGGCGACATCGACGCCGACGTGGATGGCGTCGTGTCGCCAGAACTCCAGGTCGCAGTCGATCAAGCGCTGATGCTGATCGTAATTGACCCGGGCAATGCGCAAGCCCGGGCTGCCCACCGACACGCGCAACGCGGCGGCGGCTTCCACAGGCAATGAAGTCGGCACAATTTCAAAACGCACCCGCCCATAGTGCAAGTCATATTGACGGGCATACAGCTCGGTCATCGACTGATTCAGGTCACACTCCAGGATCCCCGGGAAATACTGCGGGTTCAGGTAATGCTCCACGTACAACACCAGGCGCCCGTCAATGCGCCGGCCTCGGCACACCTGGATCACACTGGACAAGGCCGGCAACTGCAACCACGCACACACCGCCGCCGACGCCGGCTGCAGCCGCGCGGAAATCACTTCGGTGGAAGGTACCCGCCCCTGGTCGCTGACCATCGCGTGAAAGTGGCTGCGCTGCATCAGGTTGTAGGCCAGCCGGGGTGGCGAGACAAACCAGCCGCGACGCTCCTCGCGATAGATCTGCCCCTGGGCCTCCAGTTGTAACAAGGCTTCCCGCACCGTAATGCGAGTGGTACCAAACAACTCGCTGAGCTTGCGCTCGGCGGGCAATTTACTCGCAGGCGGCAACAGGCCGTGGTCGATCTGCTCTTGCAGCGCCAGGCCGATGGATGTCACCGCCTTGATTGCCTCATCACGCATCAATGTTACCTATCTGGACTAGACCAGCACCGCTTCGGTGCACAAACCGCGCTCTATCAGGGCTTGAGCTGTTGCCTGCCAGCCTAGGCATTACAGATGACCGACAGATGACAGCCCCTCTCACGCCCCTGCCCCACACTCTGCAATACATCGGCCAAGTCGAACGCCTGCGGGCATTTGGGCATGGTCTACGCTCACTCTGCGACCAGCGACATCCGCGATTTAAAAACGACATCGACATGAAACTGTCATCAGGCACGCCTAGATTGGCTCAGGTATTGCTGACCTAGACCAACTGGGGCGATTCATCACTGATTTATTGGGGCGCGCCGGACCTGATTTTGTGCAGGGCAAGGCGCGAGGAGCGTGGTTTGGTTGTTCCAAATAAGCGACGAGAAACGCAGCCCTGCGCAAAATCAGGCCCGGCCCTTCGGGTTGTGCCTGAAAACCGGCCATGCTGTGTTGCAGTCCTTGGCAAGGAAACACCCTTACCTGCGGACTGCGCCTTGCCTGGCCGGCTTTCAGGCGCAACGCGCCCCAAGAAATCAGTGATGAATCGCCCCCCGCAATCGTTCATAAAAACGCAGCGTTGAACACGCCCAAAGGAGCTTCGGATGAAACAGCTTTTCCTGGCATCACTGTTAGGCTCGACCATTGCCATGTGCACCGCCGCCATGGCTGCTGATACCGATTTGAAAACCCTGGAAGCTGCCGCGAAAGCGGAAGGCGCCGTCAACAGCGTCGGCATGCCCGATGACTGGGCCAACTGGAAAGGCACCTGGGAAGACCTGGCCAAGACCTACGGCCTCAAGCACATCGACACCGACATGAGCTCGGCCCAGGAAATCGCCAAGTTCAAGGCCGAGAAAGACAACGCCAGCGCCGACATCGGCGACGTGGGCGCAGCGTTCGGTCCGATTGCGGTGAAGCAGGAGGTCACCCAGCCGTACAAACCGTCCACCTGGGCCCAGGTGCCGGATTGGGCAAAAGACAAGGACGGTCACTGGGCGCTGGCCTACACCGGTACCATCGCCTTTATCGTCAACAAGAAGCTGCTGCACGGCTCGGAAGTGCCCACCAGCTGGGCTGACCTGCAAAAAGGCAAGTACAAGGTCTCCATCGGTGACGTGAGCACCGCGGCCCAGGCGGCCAACGGCGTACTGGCCGCCGCCATCGCCAATAAAGGCGACGAAAAGAACATCGCCCCTGGCCTGCAGTTCTTCACCAAGATCGCCCAGCAAGGCCGTCTTTCGCTGTCCAACCCGACCATCGCCACCATGGAAAAAGGCGAAGTCGAAGTGGGCGTGGTCTGGGACTTCAACGGCCTGAGCTACAAGGCCAAGATGGCCAACCCGGATGACTACGTGGTGCTGATCCCATCGGACGGCTCGGTGAAATCCGGCTACACCACCATCATCAACAAATACGCCAAGCACCCGAACGCCGCCAAGCTGACCCGCGAATACATCTTCAGCGATGCCGGCCAACTCAACCTGGCGAAAGGCAATGCGCGTCCAATCCGTGCTGAAACCGACCTGAAACTGCCGGCCGATATCGCCAAGAACCTGATCCCGGGCGAGCAGTACACCAAGGCCAATCCGCAGCCAATCAAAGATGCTGATGCCTGGGAAGCGACTTCCAAGAAGCTGCCTCAGCTGTGGAACGAGCAAGTCATCGTAGAAATGAAGTAATCGGGCTCACTGCCTGAAATGCGGCCGGTGTGGGAGCTGGCTTGCCTGCGATAGTGGTCTGACATTCAGCCTCTATGTCGACTGATACTCCGCTATCGCAGGCAAGCCAGCCCCCACATTTTGACCCGGTTACGCCAGAGAATTTGAGTCAAACCACCTGTTGCGGAGCTCCAGCCCCCATGAAGCACAATGTCATCCTTGTCGTGCTCGACGGCCTGAACTTCGAGGTTGCGCGGCACGCCATGGGGCACTTGCAGGCCTATGTCGGCGCAGGACGCGCAGCGCTCTACAAGCTGGAATGTGAACTGCCCGCCCTGTCCCGCCCGTTGTATGAATGCATCCTGACCGGCGTACCACCGATCCAGAGCGGTATCGTGCACAACCATGTTTCGCGTCTGTCCAACCAACGCAGCATTTTCCATTACGCCACCGACGCCGGCCTCACCACAGCGGCCGCGGCTTACCACTGGGTCAGCGAGTTGTATAACCGCACGCCCTTTATCGCCGCCCGTGATCGTCATACCGACGACAAGGCGCTGGCGATCCAGCACGGGCATTTCTACTGGAATGACCACTACCCCGATTCCCACCTGTTCGCCGACGCCGAAAGCCTGCGCCTCAATCACGCGCCGAACTTTCTGGTGGTGCACCCGATGAACATCGACGACGCCGGGCACAAGCACGGCCTCGACACACCGCAGTACCGCAACAGCGCACGCTCGGCCGACATCATCCTGGCCGACTACCTGCAAGGCTGGCTCGACGCCGGCTACCAGGTGCTGGTGACGGCCGACCACGGCATGAACAACGACCGCTCCCACAACGGCCTGCTGCCGGAAGAGCGCGAAGTGCCGTTGTTCGTCCTTGGCGATGCCTTCAGTCTGGATGCGAATGCCGCACCCAAGCAGACCGAACTGTGCGGCACCGTCTGCGAACTGCTGGGTGTGCCCCACGACAAACCTGTATGCCGGGAGCTGTTGAAATGACCCGTGGTAAATGGCTGGCACTGCTGTGCCTGGTGCCGTTCGCGCTGTTCTTCATCGTGTTCGAAATTGCCCCGCTGGTGTGGGTGCTGATCAACAGCCTGCAAACCGAGGAAGCCGGTTGGGGCCTGGAAAACTTCACGCGTATCTTCAGCTCGAAGTTCTACCTGCAAGCCATCCAGTTCAGCCTGGAGATCAGCTTCTATTCCAGCGTCTTCGGCATCATCATTGCCACGCTGGGCAGCTATTCCCTGCGTCGGGTGGATTCGCCGCTGCGCAATTTCGTCACCGCCTTCGCCAACATGACCAGCAACTTTGCCGGCGTGCCCTTGGCGTTTGCGTTCATCATCCTGCTGGGTTTCAACGGCAGCATCACCCTGATGCTCAAGCAGGCCGGGATCATCCAGGACTTCAACCTGTATTCCAAAACCGGCTTGATCATCCTCTACACCTATTTCCAGATTCCCCTCGGCGTGCTGCTGCTCTACCCCGCCTTCGACGCACTGCGTGAAGACTGGCGCGAGTCCGCGGCCCTGCTGGGCGCCAATGGCTGGCAGTTCTGGCGGCATATCGGCTTGCCGGTGCTCACGCCGGCGCTGCTGGGCACCTTCGTGATCCTGCTGGCCAACGCGCTGGGCGCCTACGCCACGGTGTATGCACTGACCACCGGCAATTTCAACGTACTGCCGATCCGCATCGCGGGCCTGGTCTCCGGCGACGTGTCCCTTGACCCGAACATGGCCAGCGCCCTGGCCGTGGTGCTGGTGGCGCTGATGACCGTGGTCACCGTGGTCCATCAACTGCTGCTCAAGAGGAGCTACCATGTCTCGCGCTGAAGCCGGCCCGGCCACCCTCTACCATCGGGTAGTGGTGTATCTGTTGTTCCTGATCCTGGTACTGCCGCTGTTGGGTACCTTCGTTTACTCCATTGCCAGCAGTTGGTCGGCCACCGTGCTGCCGGCCGGCTTTACCGTGAAATGGTATGTGCAACTGTGGAGCGACCCGCGCTTCCTGGCCGCCTTCGGCCAGTCGCTGCTGGTGTGCGTCGGCGCGCTGATCCTGTCGGTGGTGCTGATCCTGCCGTTGCTGTTCGTGGTGCATTACCACTTCCCCCGGCTCGACGCCCTGATGAACATCCTGATCCTGCTGCCCTTCGCGGTGCCGCCGGTGGTGTCGTCGGTAGGCCTGCTGCAACTCTACGGCTCCGGGCCACTGGCGATGGTGGGCACGCCGTGGATATTGATCGGTTGCTACTTCACCGTGGCACTGCCGTTCATGTACCGCGCGATCACCAACAACCTGCAAGCCATCAACCTGCGCGACCTGATGGACGCCTCCCAACTGCTCGGCGCCAGCACCTGGCAGGCCGCGATCCTGGTGGTACTGCCGAACCTGCGCAAAGGCCTGATGGTTGCACTGCTGCTCTCATTCTCGTTCCTGTTCGGCGAGTTCGTGTTCGCCAACATCCTGGTAGGCACCCGCTACGAAACCCTGCAGGTGTACCTCAACAACATGCGCAACAGCAGCGGCCACTTCACCAGTGCCGTCGTCATTTCCTATTTCTTCTTTGTGCTGGTGCTGACCTGGGCCGCCAATATCTTGAACAAGGACAAAAGCCAATGAGCTTCGTCAGCGTCCAACATTTGCAAAAAGGCTACGCCGGCACCCCGGTGTTCAGCGACATCAACTGCGAAATCGGCAAGGGCGAATTCGTCACGCTGCTCGGCCCGTCCGGTTGCGGCAAGTCCACCCTGCTGCGCTGCATCGCCGGCCTCACGCCGGTGGACAGCGGCAAAATCCTGCTGGATGGCCAGGACATCGTTCCGCTGAGCCCGCAGAAACGACACATCGGCATGGTGTTCCAGAGCTACGCGCTGTTCCCCAACATGACCGTGGAACAGAACGTCGCCTTCGGCCTGCGCATGCAGAAGGTCAACGCCGACGACAGCCACAAGCGCGTGCAGGAAGTGCTGCAACTGGTCGAACTCAAGGACCTGGCCGGCCGCTACCCGCACCAGATGTCCGGTGGCCAATGCCAGCGCGTGGCCCTGGCCCGCTCGCTGGTCACCCGCCCACGCCTGCTGCTGCTCGATGAACCACTGTCGGCACTCGATGCACGGATTCGCAAGCACCTGCGCGAACAGATCCGCCACATCCAGCGCGAGCTGGGGCTGACCACCATCTTCGTGACCCATGACCAGGAAGAAGCCCTGACCATGTCCGACCGCATCTTCCTGATGAACCAGGGCAAGATCGTGCAGAGCGGCGACGCCGAAACCCTCTACACCGCGCCGGTCGATGTGTTCGCGGCGGGCTTTATCGGCAACTACAACCTGCTGGACGCCGACAAGGCCACCCAACTGCTGCAACGCCCGATCAACAGCCGCATCGCCATTCGCCCGGAAGCCATCGAGCTGAGCCGCAGCGGCGAACTCGACGCGCTGGTGCGCAGCCACAGCCTGCTGGGCAACGTGATCCGCTACCGCATCGAGGCACGCGGCGTGGAACTGGTGGTGGACGTGCTCAACCGTTCGGCCGACGACCTGCACCCGGACGGGCAACGCCTGGCACTGTCCATCGACCCAAGTGCCCTGTGTGAAGTAGCCTGATGCAACGATTGATTGAGAGAGCGTGACCGATGGCATTGGTAATTTTTGATCTGGACGACACCCTCATCCACGGTGACTGCGCCACCCTGTGGAGCGAGCAGATGGGCCGCCTGGGCTGGGTCGACCGCGAGTCGTTCATGCGCAAGAACAACGAACTGATGGACGCCTACAGCCAGGGCAAGCTGCTGATGGAAGATTTCATGACCTTCAGCCTGGAGCCGATGATTGGCCGCACACCGGAAGAAATCGAACACCTGGTGGAGCCGTGGGTCGAGGACGTGATCGAGCCGCTGATCTACAGCGACGCCACCAAGACCATCGCCCGCCACCGGGCCAATGGCGACCGGATCCTGGTGATTTCGGCGTCGGGCACGCATTTGGTCAAGCCGATTGCCGCGCGCATCGGCATCGATGAAGTACTGGGGATTGACCTGGAAATAAGCCATGGCGTGTACAGCGGCCAGACCGTGGGCGTACTGACTTACCGTGAAGGCAAGATCACCCGTTTGCTGGAATGGCTGGAACAGGAAGGTGAGACGTTGGAGGGCGCGTATTTCTATTCGGATTCGCGCAATGACCTGCCATTGCTGAGCAAGGTGGAGTACCCACAGGTGGTGAACCCGGACCCGGTACTGCGTGCCCATGCCGAACAAGAAGGCTGGCCAATCCACCACTGGATCTGATCACACCCTGCTGAATTGAAAACCCAATCAACTGTGGGAGCTGGCTTGCCTGCGATAGCGGTCTATCAGTGAAGAATTCTTCATCTGACATACCGCTATCGCAGGCAAGCCAGCTCCCACATTGATCGCATTCCAATTTAAAGATCAGGTCAGCGTCTCATCGATCACCAACACCAGTTTCCCTGAAATCTGGTTGGTCGCCAGCTCCGCAAACGCCGCCTCGGCATCCTTGATCGGGAAGGTCTTGGCCAATTGCGGGCTCAGGCGTCCTTCGACAAACAGCGGCCACACGTGCTGGCTGAGGTCACTGAACAAGTCGGCCTTGAACTGATCGCTGCGGCTGCGCAGGGTCGAGCCCAGCAGTTGCACACGCTTGCCCAGCACCTGGGCCAGGTCCAGCTTGGCCTCGCGGCCGCCCATCAGGCCGATCAGCACCCAGCGACCGTCGAGGGCCAGCAGCTTGAGGTCCAGCGCCGCATAGTCACCGCCGACCGGGTCGAGGATCACATCGAACGGCCCGAAATCCCGCAAACTTTCGATGCCGTCGGTACGCACCACACCGCCCTGGGCGCCCAGCGCTTCGCAGTAAGCCAGCCGGTCTGCCGAGCCGACACTGACCCAGCACGGGCTGCCAAACACCTTGCACAGCTGGATCGCCGCCGAACCCACGCCACTGGCGCCGGCATGCAACAACACCTTCTCACCAGGCTTGAGCCCCGCCAGCTGGAACAGGTTGAGCCACGCGGTGCTATACACCTCAGGCAGCGCCGCCGCTTCGACCAGCGACAAGCCCTCCGGCACCGGCAGTACGTGGCGTGCGTCCACCACCACCTCTTCGGCCATGCCACCCCCCGCCAACAGCGCGCACACGCGGTCGCCGACCTGCCAGGACGAACCCGGGCCGACTTCGCTGATCACCCCGGAACACTCCAGGCCCAACACGTGGCTCGCGCCCGGGGGCGGCGGATAGAGCCCCGCACGCTGTAATAAATCGGCGCGATTGAGGCCCGCAGCCGCCACACGAATGCGAACTTGGCCTACATCGCAGGTAGGACGGGGTTCATCCAACCACTCCACGTGACCGTCAACGCCTTGCAATGCTTTCACAGTGCCTCCATAGTGAGTCTGGACTGAGCCCGTAGCTGTAGCGCCGGGCTTTTTGCATTATGCGACCGGACCATATGGAACCGGCTCCCTCAAAGACGGCCTAATATGCGTTATCAATTGCCCCCGCGTCGAATCAGCATGAAGCATTTGTTCCCAAGCACCGCCCTCGCTCTTTTCATTGGTCTCGGCTTCGCGTCGATGTCGACCAATACGTTCGCAGCCAACAGCTGGGACAACCTTCAGCCGGATCGCGATGAGGTGATTGCCAGCCTTAACGTCGTCGAGTTGCTCAAGCGCCATCACTACAGCAAGCCGCCGCTGGACGACGCTCGCTCGGTGATCATCTACGACAGCTACCTCAAGCTGCTGGACCCGTCGCGCAGCTACTTCCTGGCCAGCGATATCGCTGAGTTCGACAAGTGGAAGACGCAGTTCGACGACTTCCTCAAGAGCGGCGACCTGCAGCCCGGCTTTACCATCTACAAGCGCTACCTGGACCGCGTGAAAGCGCGTCTGGACTTCGCGCTGGCCGAGCTGGACAAAGGCGTCGACAAGCTCGACTTCACCCAGAAGGAAACCCTTCTGGTGGACCGCAAGGACGCCCCCTGGCTGACCAGCACCGCTGCCCTCGACGACCTGTGGCGCAAACGCGTCAAGGACGAAGTGCTGCGCCTGAAGATCGCCGGCAAAGAGCCCAAGGCTATCCAGGAACTGCTGACCAAGCGCTACAAGAACCAGCTGGCGCGCCTGGACCAGACCCGTGCCGAAGACATCTTCCAGGCCTACATCAACACCTTCGCGATGTCCTACGACCCGCACACCAATTATCTGTCGCCAGATAACGCGGAAAATTTCGATATCAATATGAGTCTGTCGCTGGAAGGCATCGGTGCCGTCCTGCAAAGCGACAACGACCAGGTGAAGATTGTGCGTCTGGTGCCGGCAGGTCCGGCTGACAAGACCAAGCAAGTCGCACCGGCTGACAAGATCATCGGTGTGGCCCAGGCCGACAAAGAGATGGTCGACGTGGTCGGCTGGCGCTTGGACGAAGTGGTCAAGCTGATCCGTGGGCCGAAAGGCAGCGTGGTGCGCCTGGAAGTGATTCCGCACACCAATGCGCCGAACGACCAGACCAGCAAGATCGTGTCGATCACCCGTGAAGCGGTGAAACTCGAAGACCAGGCCGTGCAGAAGAAAGTCCTCAACCTCAAGCAGGATGGCAAGGACTACAAGCTGGGCGTGATTGAAATCCCGGCCTTCTACCTGGACTTCAAGGCCTTCCGCGCTGGCGACCCGGACTACAAGTCCACCACCCGCGACGTGAAGAAAATCCTGACTGAGCTGCAGAAGGAAAAAGTCGACGGCGTGGTCATCGACCTGCGCAACAATGGCGGCGGTTCCCTGCAAGAAGCCACCGAGCTGACCAGCCTGTTTATCGACAAGGGCCCGACCGTGTTGGTACGCAATGCTGACGGCCGTGTCGACGTGCTCGAAGACGAGAACCCGGGCGCCTTCTACAAAGGGCCGATGGCGTTGCTGGTCAACCGCCTTTCGGCCTCGGCCTCGGAGATTTTCGCCGGCGCCATGCAGGACTATCACCGTGCGTTGATCATCGGTGGCCAGACCTTCGGCAAAGGCACCGTGCAGACCATCCAGCCGCTGAACCATGGCGAACTTAAGCTGACACTGGCCAAGTTCTACCGGGTCTCCGGGCAGAGCACCCAGCATCAGGGCGTACTGCCGGACATCGACTTCCCGTCGATCATCGACACCAAGGAAATCGGCGAGAGCGCCCTGCCCGAAGCCATGCCGTGGGACACTATCCGTCCTGCGATCAAGCCGGCGTCGGACCCGTTCAAACCGTTCCTGGCGCAGTTGAAGGCTGACCATGATGCGCGCTCCGCCAAGGATGCCGAGTTCGTGTTTATCCGCGACAAACTGGCGCTGGCCAAGAAGCTGATGGAAGAGAAAACCGTCAGCCTCAACGAAGCGGACCGTCGTGCGCAGCACACCTCCATCGAGAATCAGCAGCTTGTGCTGGAAAACACCCGCCGCAAGGCCAAGGGTGAAGACCCGCTCAAAGAGCTGAAGAAAGAAGACGAAGATGCACTGCCGGCCGAGCCGGAAAAAACCAAGCCGGAAGATGACGCCTACCTGGCGGAGACCGGTCGCATCCTGCTGGACTACCTCAAGATCTCCAAGCAGGTTGCCAAGCAGTAAATGATGGCAATTTAATGTGAACGCTCCCCGGAGTGTCATCATATAGACATCATTCTGTCGTGAAATGAAGGACCGCAGGCGTTAAGCCTGCGGTCCTTTTTTTTCGATCGAGATCGCCATGACCATGACCGAACAGCTGAATGCCCTGAGCTCAATCCTGGCTCAAGGCAGTTTGCACAGCCTGTTCCAACCGATCATCTGCCTGTCCGAACGGCGCATCCTCGGCTACGAAGCCTTGAGCCGTGGCCCGTCCAACAGCCCACTGCACTCCCCCGTCGCGCTGTTCTCCGTGGCCAGCCATGCCGGGCGCCTCAGCGAGCTGGAGATCGCCTGCCGCGAGAGCGCGTGTCGACGCTTCAGCGAGCAGAAACTGCCGGGCAAGCTGTTCTTGAACATCTCGCCGGAATCCCTGATGGAAACGGCCCATCAACCGGGCCGCACACTGCAATTGCTGCGTGACTTCGGCATTCCACCCAGCCAGGTGGTGATCGAGCTCACCGAACAGACACCGACCGACGATTTCGAGCTGCTGCAGACCGCCCTGCACCACTACCGTGACATGGGCTTTGCGATCGCACTGGATGACTTGGGCGCCGGGTATTCCAGCCTGCGCTTGTGGTCGGAACTGCGCCCGGATTACGTGAAGATCGACCGGCACTTTATCGACGGTATCCATCAGGATGCGCTCAAGCGCGAGTTTGTCGGCTCTATCCTGCAGATCGCCAAGGCGTCTCGCGCCCAGGTGATTGCCGAGGGTATCGAGTTGCCGGAGGAGTTGGCGGTGTTGACGGAAATGGGCGTCGACCTCGTTCAGGGCTACTTGCTCTGCCGTCCCCAGGAACACCCTCCGCAGGAAGTGCGGGCGATGCTGCCCAAGCCGGATAACGCCAACATCGCCCTCAGCGAAGAAGGCAGCGACCTCAGCGCCCTGCTCAACGAGCAACCGGCGGTTGACCAGGACACCGCCACCGCCCAGGTACTGGAATCGTTCCGCCGCCAGGCCAACCTCAACTCGCTGGCGGTGCTGGACGGGCGTGGCCACCCCGTAGGTATCGTGCACCGCCATTCGCTGTCTGACGCCCTGCTCAAGCCTTTTGCCACCGACCTGTTCGCGCGCAAGCCGATCAGCCGCCTGATGAGCGATGACTTTCTTGCCGTGGAGCTGAGCCAGTCGCTGCAGCAAGTCAGCCGCCTGCTCACCAGCCGTGCACGGCAACGCATCGAAGAAGACTTCATCATCACCTTGAACGGCGATTACCTGGGCCTGGGCCGGGTGATTGACGTGCTCAAGCTGATCACCGAACTGAAGATCCAGCAGGCGCGCTACGCCAACCCGCTGACCTTGTTGCCCGGCAACGTACCGATCCAACAATGCCTCACGCGTTTGCTGCAACAACAGCGCGAGTCGGTGATCTGCTACGTGGATATCGACAGCTTCAAGCCGTTCAACGATATCTACGGCTATGGGCGTGGGGATGAAGTGTTGCTGTGCCTGGCGCAGTGCCTGAACGACCGGGTAGACCCCAGCCGCGACTTTGTCGGGCACATTGGCGGTGATGACTTTCTGCTGGTGCTGGGCCCGCAGGACTGGCGTAAGCGACTCAACCAGTTGCTGGATGACTTCCACACCCAATGCCGGCGGTTCTACCGCGCCGAACACCTCGATGCCGGTTGCTTCGTGGCATTGAACCGCCAGGGCGTGCGGCAGGAGTTTGCCCTGTTGTCGCTATCGATTGGCGTGGTGCACCTCTATCCACAGGCCTGTGGACAACTTGATGCCAGCCAATTGGCGGAGTTGGCCTCCCAGGCCAAGCACCATGCCAAAGACGTGGCCGGCTACAGCATCCATGTGATCGACAGCCTGGACATGCTGCCCCAGGCACTTTAAGCCTCGGCCGATTCCGGATACTCGTACTCGAACACCCGCACCACCTCCGAGGCGTGCCAGGACGCAGCGGCCACGCCATCGGAAGGCCCGCTGAAGCGCCCCAGGCGCTCCACACACTCAAAGAAGCCAGTACGCGGCAGGCGGCTGGCGCCCTGGCTGATCACCAGCGAGCTGCGCAGCGGCTGCTCGGCCTTGGCATCCAGCGCCGCCAGATGCTCCAGGGCGGCCGCCAGGGTTTGCATGGCCGGCGTGGGAAATTGCAGGCGCTCCAGCAGTGCACGGTAGGTCAGCAGATGGCGCTGGCGGCGCGCCTGGTCCAGTTCGTTGAGTAGCCCATCCCAGTGTTGACGGCTGATACGTAGGCTCAAGATTCATCCCTCCAACCTGCAACGCCCAATTCCCAGGCCAGGCTGCGGCGAATAGCGGCATCTGGCTGGCGCTCACCACTTTCAATCAATCCTAGATAGGAGGGGCTGATGCCCACGGTACGGGCCAAGGCTTCGATGGCCAGCCCCTTGGCTTCACGCAGGCCGCGCAGGTCTTCGAGCGGGCGCAAATCCCTGTCGGGAGCGGGGGTTACAGCGGGGGAAGAAGCCTGGGTGGGTATCGGTTGACCGGCGGCTTTTAGTAGCGCCTGGTACTGATCCCATGGCAACACCGCGTATTCGGGTTCGCCATTGCGTGAAATTATCTGAATATCCATGACTGCCCCGTAGGATAACAACACTTACTAAGTAAGTTCTTTCCTTAGAAGTGTAATCCTAACAGCCACAAAGGTCGCAGGGGGATAGCCGCGTTGTCAGTTTTTTTGCGGGTTTTCCTTTGCCAGCAGTGCTGGGGTCGCCGGCAAGCGTTCAACCACCGCCAGTTTTTCCGGACGCAGGGCATCGCGCCAGGCGCGAAACGCGCTCAGTTCGCCGTCCAGGGTCTTCATGACCCAGGCCAGCACCGCGATGTCGTCGAGCATGCCGAACACCGGGATGAAGTCCGGGATCGCATCAATCGGGCTCAAGAAATACATCAGCGCCGCCACCACCGAGATCAGCGCCTTGGGGCTGATCGCCCGGTACTCACCGCGCCAATAGGCCAGGCACAGGGCCTGGAGCAGCTTGAGATCGTCCTTGAGCTTGCCCAGCCGGTTACCCTGGCTTGAGCCTTTGGCGGCGACCGCGAACAGCAGGGTCGGCAGACGCCCACGCCCGAGCAGGCGCGCGGCCATGGGCAGAAAGCGGGTGAAATTGAAGGGTGCTTTCATCGTCACTCCCGTTCCAGGCGACATAAAATGTTATCCACACAAATTGTGGATAACCTTGTGAACAGAGCCGGTTTTTTCGGCTGAAAGCCACGATCTACAAGGCTTGCAGTCAGATCGGGCATTTTTTGCGCACATAAAAAAACCCAAGATTTCATTGACTTGGCGCTGATCTACGACTACCCGTGCTCGAGTCTTATATCAGACTGTTACCGGCCACGGACGTTCGTTTGGATCTGTAGTGAGCGGGCTTGCCCCGCGCCAGGGGCGACTCCGATCCAAATCCAGGGACTGGGCCTTACTGACACACCGCGGCGGTCACATTGGAGCGGAGTCGCCCACGGCGCGGGGCAAGCCCGCTCACTACAGAAACGACAACGCCCCGTCGAAACGGGGCGTTGTGGGTGCTCAAGGCGCCTATTACTTCTTGGCGGCCGGGGCAGCAGGTGCTTCAGGAGCGTCAGCCTTGGCTGGGTCCTTGATGGCCAGCAGCTTCAGGTTGAACACCAGTACCGAGTTGGCAGGGATCGCCGGGCTCGGGCTCTGGGCACCATAGGCCAGGTCAGACGGGATGTACAATTCGGCTTCTTCACCGACGTGCATCAGTTGCAGGCCTTCGACCCAACCTGGGATCACACCGCTGACCGGCAGGTCAATCGGGCTGCCACGGTCTTCGGAGCTGTCAAAGGTGGTGCCGTTGGTGAGCTTGCCGGTGTAGTGAACAGTCACGACGTCGGTTGGCTTAGGCTGCGCGCCATCGGATTTCTTCACGATCTTGTACTGCAGACCGGAAGCGGTGGTGACGACGCCGTCTTTCTTGGCGTTGTCTTCGAGGAATTTCTTGCCGGCCGCTGCCGACTCTTCGCTCATCTTGGTCATGCGTTCTTCAGCACGCTTTTGCAGTGCGGCAAACGCTTCAACCAGTTCTTCGTCTTTCAGCTTCTGTTCTTTCTTGCCAACGGCATCTTCGATGCCTTGGGCTACCGCTTTGGAGTCCAGGTCATCCATGCCTTCTTGAGCAAGGCTTTTGCCCATGTTCAGGCCGATGCCGTAGGAAGCTTTCTGCGCCGGGGTTTTCAGCTCTACGCTGGTCTGCGAATCACAACCCGCAAGTACCAGGCTAACCAGGGCCACCGCCGCCGCCAACCGATGCTGTTTCATGCTATTTCCTTGTTCATGCGCCAATAGGGCATTCGAATAAAGTCGCGAGCTTATCAGGCGGCCACGACCAATGGCTACCGGCATGTGAGCAGGAAACTTCCGATAAGTTCACGTGTTTAAAAGCATTTTCATTCATTATGGAGGCCCGCGACGGATCGCGGGACCACACGCCACCAGGCTCATGGCCACTTGCCGCACCTGTGACGTGATGGCATAACAACGCTACAACTCGACAAGGATAGTTATCTTGCGCATTTTTTCCCGTGTTTTACTCCTGATATTCATCCTGGTGGGCATCGCCCTGGCCGTGGTGCTCTATTACACCGTGAACCCCAGGCTCCCCGACTACGTGCCCGTGAAGCAGGTGCACTACCAGGATCAATGGAGCGCCGCCGACCGCCAGACCTACTACTTCACGCCCCAGGGCACCCAGGTAAAAGGCCTGCATTACGACTGGTTCACCGCCCTCGAACTGCCGTTTTCCGACGCGCGTTTTGCCACGCCGGAATACCTCGCACGCTTCGGTTTTTTGGTCGACCCCAAGCAAGTCCCTACCACGCAGAACCCCGGCAACCTGCCCGTCGGCTTCGCCCGGCACCAGAACGCCGGCAGCCCCGCCGAGTACCTTGATATCACCTGCGCCGCCTGCCATACCGGTGAGCTGCACTACAAAGACCAGGCCCTGCGCATCGACGGCGGCTCGGCCCAGCATGTGCTGCCTTCCAGCGTGCCGACCCTGCGCGGCGGCAGTTTTGGCCAGGCGCTGGTGGCCAGCCTTGCAGCCACCTATTACAACCCGTGGAAGTTCGAGCGTTTTGCACGCACGGTGCTCGGCGCAGGTTACGACGATGACAGCAAAAAACAGCTGCGCCAGGACTTCAAGCAATCGCTGAACCAGTTCCTCAAAGTCGCCTGGAACGACACCCACCGCGGCCTTTACCCCACCGAAGAAGGCCCGGGCCGCACCGACGCGTTTGGCCGAATCGCCAACGCCAGCTTCGGCGACGCCATTTCCCCGGACAACTACCGTGTCGCCAACGCGCCAGTGGACTACCCGCATTTGTGGGACATCTGGACCTTCGACTGGGTGCAGTGGAACGGCTCGGCCCAGCAGCCCATGGCGCGCAATATCGGTGAAGCCCTCGGCGTGGGCGCCACGCTGCAGTTCTTCGACGGCGCCGGCCAACCGTTGCAAGGCGATGCGCGCTACCCCTCCAGCGTTCGGGTACGTGACCTCAACCTGATCGAAGAAACCCTGCAACGCCTCAAGCCGCCGACCTGGCCCGAAGACTTGTTCGGTGCCATCGACAAGCCGCTGGCCGCTCACGGTCGCGCCCTGTTCGCCGAGAACTGCGCCGGTTGCCACGTGCCTACCGTTACCCAGGAAAATGGCCGCCCGGTGCAGCAACTGAAAATGCTGCCAGTGGACTACATCGGCACCGACCCCGGCACCGCCAGCAACATTGCCGACCAACGCTATGACCTGAGCGCATTGCAGTGGGACCCGGCCGAATTGGCCAAGCTCAATGTCGAGCTGCACCCCACCCCGACCGAGCCGTTGGACCTGAAGAAAATGTCGGTGGCCAAGGGCCTCGCCTACGTCACCGCGTTCGTCGAAGACCACGCCTACCGCGCCGCCGACGTGACCCCGGCCGAACGCCCGCGCCTGGACGGCTACGGCCTGCCCATCGGCGTGCGTGAACTGCGCGCCTACAAGGCCCGCCCGTTGGCGGGTGTCTGGGCGACCCCGCCGTTCCTGCACAACGGTTCGGTGCCGACGATCTACCAATTGCTCTCGCCCCAGGACGAGCGCAGCACCACCTTCTATAAAGGCACGTTCGACTACGACCCGCGCCACCTGGGCTTCCAGACCGCCGCGTTCAAGAACGCCTTCCTCTTCGACACCAAAATCACCGGCAACCACAACAGCGGCCATGAATTCCGCGCCGGCCAACGGGGCAACGGCGTCATCGGCCGTGGCCTGCTACCGCAGGAGCGCTGGGCGCTGCTGGAATACCTCAAAGTGCTGGGCGGCCCGCTGGAGCAACAACTGCCATGATTATCCGATCGCAATACAACGAACGCTCTCTTCTGGCCCGCCTCTGGCTGCGCCTGGGCCGGTTTCTCGGTAAAACCCTGCTGTGGCTGGTCGGCCTCGGGTTGCTTGGCTGGCTGGCCGCCACGGCCTGGTTTGCCTGGCAACACAGCGGCCCGGTGTCGCCCAACGAGCAGATCCCGGCCGGCGAAGCGGCGATGACCCAAGGCATCATCCAGACCGCTGTGCGCATCGTCGACCAGCACCGCGAGGGCACGCGCTACCTGCGTGATGCCCACGCCAAGGCCCATGGTTGCGTGAAGGCAGAAGTCAGTGTGCTGGCAGACCTCGACCCCGCATTGCGCCAGGGTGTGTTCGCCGAGCCAGGCAAGACCTGGCAAGCGATGATGCGGCTGTCCAACGGTAACGCCTACCCGCAATTCGACAGCATCCGCGATGCACGGGGCATGGCGATCAAGTTGCTCGATGTACCGGGCAAACAACTGATGGCCGACCAGCAAGCGCGCACGGAGCAGGACTTCGTGATGTTCAGCCACCCGAACTTCTTTGTCAGCGACGTGGCGGAGTACGCGCAAAACATCGGCGCCCAGGCCGACGGCAAGAAGGTCCTGGCGTTCTTCCCCAAGCTTGATCCACGCAGCTGGCAGGTGCGGCACTTGTTCATCGCCTTGGCAACCCTGGCCCCCGCGCCGGCCAGCCCGACGCAGACCACGTACTTTTCGGTTTCGCCCTACAAGTTCGGCACGGCCAATGCCAAGTTCCGTGTCGCGCCCGACCCGCAAAGCTGCCCGGAGTACGTCCTGCCCAAACAGAACCAGGATCTGCCGAACTTCCTGCGCAGCGCCCTGAATCAACAGCTTTCCACCGACCGCGTGCCGGCGTGTTTCGTGCTGCAGATCCAACGGCAGAATCCGCAGAAATTCATGCCGATCGAAGACACCAGCATCGAATGGAAGGAAAGCGACGCGGCGTATGAAACCGTGGCCAAGGTGAAGATCCCGCCGCAGGATTTTGATACGCCAGCGCTGAACCTGGCGTGTGACAACCAGTCGTTCAACCCGTGGTTTGGCCTGCAAGCGCACCGCCCCATCGGCGGGATCAACCGCCTGCGTAAAGCGGTCTACGAAGCGGTCAGCGACTACCGTCACAGCCGTAATCTGTAGGAGCCGGTTTGCCGGCGATGGCGGTCAGTCAGAGACACCGCCATCGCCGGCAAACCAGCGCCTACACAGGCCGTCTGCGCTCATCCCGTAAAGAATGCGTATGGATCGCTCCACTCGCATAACGATTACGTCGTCTCGCTTGAGCAACCCAGCCCGCGCACTCTACCGTCACTTCCTACCCCAACACCCGTAGGAAATCATCGTGGAAAGTTCAACTTTAGGCATGGTCGTCCTGACAATGATTGCGCTCTTCGGCACCGCCGCATTTTGCTTCGAGCACCTGGCCACGCGCGCCGAAAAGAAAAAGAAGAGCAAATAAGCGGACCGTTCCAATCTGCACAACCCCAGCTTTCAAAGGGATACCCGGGCACCGGGAAGTGTGGGTGCGCATGGCGTAGGTGCGACAGAAACGGGAGGCGACCCCGTAGGCAGAAAATCCGAGCAAAAAAAAGCCCGCTCAATGAGCGGGCTTCTTGTAGCAACCTGGCGTTCAGTGTTCCAGGTTGCCGAATATGGCGCAGCGGACGGGACTCGAACCCGCGACCCCCGGCGTGACAGGCCGGTATTCTAACCGACTGAACTACCGCTGCGCGTAACACGTGAAGCGAATGGTGGGTGATGACGGGATCGAACCGCCGACCCTCTGCTTGTAAGGCAGATGCTCTCCCAGCTGAGCTAATCACCCTTCGTTTCGGTGTGGGCGCATCATACACCAAAAAATCGTAATGTCTTGATTTAAATGCAATTTATTTAAAAAAAGTTTAAATCGCGATTTTTTGCCATATTTCGGACAAAGAAAAGCCCGCGATTAAGCGGGCTTTCTGTGGTGACCTGGCGTTCAGTGTTCCAGGTTACCGAATATGGCGCAGCGGACGGGACTCGAACCCGCGACCCCCGGCGTGACAGGCCGGTATTCTAACCGACTGAACTACCGCTGCGCGTAACACATGAAGCGAATGGTGGGTGATGACGGGATCGAACCGCCGACCCTCTGCTTGTAAGGCAGATGCTCTCCCAGCTGAGCTAATCACCCTTCGTTTCGGTGTGGCGCGCATTCTACGGAGCGACCTTGGGTCTGGCAAGCACTTTCTTAAATCTTTTTTTTGAGGCCTTCCAATGGCTTAGGCAGGGTTGGCCTGGGGCGCTATCAAGAGAATAATGCCCTCCTTTGTATAAAGGAGAGACTCACCCCATGTGGTTCAAGAACCTGCTTATCTATCGCCTGACCCAAGATCTGCCTGTTGATGCCGAGGCGTTGGAAGCGGCCATGGCCACCAAGCTGGCGCGCCCCTGTGCCAGCCAGGAGTTGACCACTTACGGTTTCGTCGCACCGTTTGGTAAAGGTGAAGACGCTCCCCTGGTTCACGTCAGCGGTGACTTCCTGCTGATCGCCGCCCGCAAGGAAGAACGCATCCTGCCGGGTAGCGTGGTGCGTGATGCACTCAAAGAGAAAGTCGAAGAAATCGAGGCCGAGCAGATGCGCAAGGTCTACAAGAAGGAACGCGACCAGATCAAGGACGAGATCATCCAGGCCTTCCTGCCGCGCGCCTTTATCCGTCGCTCGTCAACCTTCGCCGCCATCGCGCCGAAACAGGGCCTGATCCTGGTGAACTCGGCCAGCCCCAAGCGCGCCGAAGACCTGCTGTCGACCCTGCGTGAAGTAATCGGCACCCTGCCGGTTCGCCCACTCACCGTCAAAACCGCGCCAACCGCGATCATGACCGACTGGGTTACCACCCAGAAGCCGGCCGATGACTTCTTCGTCCTCGACGAATGCGAACTGCGCGACACCCACGAAGACGGCGGCATCGTGCGCTGCAAGCGCCAGGACCTGACCGGCGAAGAGATCCAGCTGCACCTGACCACCGGCAAGGTCGTGACCCAGCTGTCCCTGGCGTGGCAGGACAAGCTGTCCCTCATGCTCGACGACAAGATGACCGTCAAGCGCCTGAAGTTCGAAGACCTGCTGCAAGACCAGGCCGAACAGGACGGCGGCGACGAAGCCCTGGGCCAGTTGGATGCGAGCTTTACCCTGATGATGCTGACGTTCGGCGACTTCATCCCGGCGCTGGTTGAAGCGTTGGGCGGTGAAGAGACTCCGCAAGGGATCTAAAGCCTGCGGAGATCAAAATGTGGGAGCGGGCTTGCTCGCGAATGCGGTGCTTCAGTCACCAGATACATTGACTGGTCCACTGCATTCGCGAGCAAGCCCGCTTCCACATTTGATTGCATTCCACTTCCAGAAACCAATAACAAGGACATCCCCATGCGCGCACTCGCCGCCTTGAGCCGCTTCGTCGGCAATACCTTCGCCTACTGGGTGTTGATCTTTGCCGTGTTGGCGTTCCTCGAACCGGGCTGGTTCATCGGCCTCAAGGGCGCCATCGTGCCGCTCCTAGGCGTGGTGATGTTCGGCATGGGGCTGACCCTCAAACTCGAAGACTTCGCCGAGGTCGCCCGCCACCCGTGGCGCGTTGCCCTGGGCGTGGTCGCGCACTTCGTGATCATGCCCGGCGTGGCCTGGTTGCTGTGCCAGGCCTTCCACCTGCCGCCGGAAATTGCCGTCGGCGTGATCCTGGTCGGTTGCTGCCCAAGCGGCACCTCCTCCAACGTGATGACCTGGCTGGCCCGAGGCGACCTGGCGCTGTCGGTGGCCATCGCCGCCGTCACCACCCTCCTCGCCCCGTTGCTGACACCCGCACTGATCTGGCTGCTGGCCTCGGCCTGGCTGCCCGTTTCGTTCATGGAGCTGTTCTGGTCGATCCTGCAAGTGGTGCTGCTGCCCATCGTGCTCGGCGTGCTGGCGCAACGTTTGCTCGGCGAGCGCGTGCGCCATGCGGTAGAGGTCTTGCCGCTGGTGTCGGTGGTGAGCATCGTGATCATCGTCGCGGCGGTGGTTGCCGCGAGCCAGGCGAAGATCGCCGAGTCGGGCCTGTTGATCATGGCGGTGGTGATGCTGCACAACAGCTTTGGCTACCTGCTGGGTTATTTCACCGGCCGCCTATTCGGTTTGCCACTGGCGCAGCGCAAGTCGTTGGCGCTGGAAGTGGGCATGCAGAACTCCGGGCTGGGCGCCGCCTTGGCCAGTGCGCACTTTTCGCCGTTGGCGGCGGTGCCGAGTGCACTGTTCAGCGTCTGGCACAACATTTCCGGGGCGTTGCTCTCGACCTACTTCCGCCGCATGAGCGAAAAGGAAGACCGTCGCGCACTGGAAACCACGCCGTAAACTTGATCGTCCGATCAATATTCGGCACTCTACCGAGCTTCGCGGGGACGACCTCGCGACGCTCTCAAGCGCCTAATCCGGGGACGACCCCACGTCTGTAGAGAGGGTCATCATGTCCTGGATCATTCTGTTTTTTGCGGGTTTGTTTGAAGTCGGCTGGGCCGTAGGCCTGAAGTACACCGACGGTTTCAGCAAGCCTTTGCCCACTGCCCTGACCATTGCGGCCATGGCGATCAGCCTGGGTTTGCTGGGGCTGGCGATGAAGGAACTGCCGCTGGGCACGGCCTACGCGATCTGGACCGGCGTGGGTGCGGTGGGCACGGTGATCGCCGGGATCATCCTGTTCGGGGAATCCATGGCGCTGTTCCGGCTGGCCAGTGTGGCGTTGATCATTTGCGGGTTGGTAGGGCTCAAGATCAGCGCTTGAAGCACTACCGCCTTCGCGGGCTTGCCCGCGAAGAGGCCATCTCATTCAGCACGAACCTACCTGACGTTCCCCCGCAACCCGCCTACCGCCTCCTGCAATCGCGCGGGCGTCGGCCCGTCCACCGGCTCACCCGCCACCAACACCACCCGCGACCAGACCCGATGAAAGAACCCCTTCTTCGGATCGCGACTGAAGAAACTCCCCCACAACCCCTGCAGCGCCATCGGAATCACCGGCACCGCCGTCTCCTCCAGAATGCGCGTCACGCCACCACGAAATTCGTTCATCTCACCGTCGGTCGTCAGCTTGCCCTCCGGGAAGATGCACACCAACTCCCCTTCCTTCAGGTACTGCGCGATCCGCGTGAAAGCCTTTTCGTAGATCTGGATGTCTTCGTTGCGCCCCGCAATCGGAATCGCCCCGGCGGTGCGGAAGATAAAGTTCAGCACCGGCAAGCGGTAGATCTTGTAGTACATGACAAAGCGAATCGGCCGACGCACTGCGCCGCCAATCAACAGCGCATCGACAAACGACACGTGGTTGCACACCAGCAACGCGGCACCCTCATCCGGGATGGCTTCCAGGTTGCGATGCTCCACGCGGTACATGGAATGGCTGAGCAGCCAGATCATGAAACGCATGGTGAACTCGGGGACGATCTTGAAGATGTAGGTGTTGACCGCGATGTTGAGCAGCGACACCACCAGGAACAACTCGGGGATCGACAGCTTGGCCACGCTGAGGAGCAGGATCGACACGATGGCCGACACCACCATGAACAGGGCATTGAGGATGTTGTTGGCCGCGATCACCCGCGCCCGCTCGTTCTCGGCAGTGCGCGACTGGATCAACGCGTACAGCGGCACGATATAGAAGCCGCCGAACACCCCCAGGCCGAGGATATCGAACAACACCCACCAGGCCTGGCCGTAACCGAGCACGGCCAGCCAGTCATTGGCCTGCACGTTCTGCGGGAAACCACCCGAATGCCACCACAGCAACAGGCCGAACACGGTCAGGCCGAACGAGCCGAACGGCACCAGGCCGATTTCGACTTTGCGCCCGGAAAGCTTCTCGCACAGCATGGAACCCAAGGCGATGCCCACGGAGAACACCGTGAGGATCAGCGTCACCACGGTTTCGTCGCCGTACAGCCACTCTTTGGCGTACGCCGGGATCTGCGTCAGGTAGATCGCGCCGACAAACCAGAACCACGAGTTACCAACGATGGAACGCGAAACCGCCGGTGTCTGCCCCAGGCCCAGGCGCAAGGTGGCCCAGGATTCGCTGAAGATGTTCCAGTTCAGGCGCAGCCCCGGAGTCGACGCCGCCGCCCGTGGAATGCTGCGACTGGCCAGGTAACCCAGCACCGCCACGCCGACGATTGCCACGGACACCACCGGTGCGTAATGGGTAGACGACATCATGATCCCGGCACCAATGGTGCCGGCCAGGATCGCCAGGAACGTGCCCATTTCCACCAGGCCGTTGCCGCCGACCAGCTCATCTTCATGCAGGGCCTGGGGCATGATCGAATATTTCACCGGGCCAAACAGCGCCGAGTGGGTGCCCATGGCGAACAGCGCCAGCAGCATCAACTCCAGGTGGTTGAACATGAACCCGGTCGCGCCCACGGCCATGATCACGATCTCGCCGATCTTGATCGCGCGGATCAACGCGTCCTTGTTGAATTTCTCGCCAAACTGCCCGGCCAGCGCCGAAAACAGAAAGAACGGCAGGATGAACAGCAGCGCGCACAGGTTGACCCAAATCGAGCGGTCACCGTCGATGGTGAGCTTGTAGAGGATGGCGAGGATCAGCGATTGCTTGAAGATGTTGTCGTTGAAGGCGCCCAGCAACTGGGTGACGAAAAACGGCAAGAAGCGCCGTGTGCGCAGCAAAGTGAATTGCGAGGGGTGGCTCATCGTCCATGTACCTGCGTGGCCTGTTGGGCTTTTATTAAAAACAGGCCACGACTTTACCTAATCCCGCTTACTTATTCCCTAGTCCTGCAATGCATGGGGAAACAAAAAGCTCACCTTTATAGGCACCCTGCACCGTGCGCTTGGCAACAATCAGCCACATCAGCGCCAAGGCCACCACCAGCACGCTGCCCATCACACTGAAGAAACCCAGGTGCAGCACGTTCGCCAGTTTCAGCGTCGCCAGGGCATACACCCCCAGCGGGAAGGTGAAGCCCCACCAGCCGAGGTTGAACGGGATACCGGCGCGCAGGTAACGCAGGGTGATCAGTACGGCGATCAGCATCCACCATAAACCAAACCCCCACAGCGTGATGCCCGCCACCAGGCCCAGGCCGTTGGCCATCTCACCGACACCGGGCAAGCCATTGGCCGCAAAGATCGCCGGTGCGTCACCGCCAAGCAACAGCATGCCAAGGGCGCCGGTGCCGATGGGGCCCAGGGCCAGCCAGCTGGAGGCGGCCATATTGGCGTGGGGCAATTTATGCAGGGCCATGCGCAGCATCAGGATGGTCAGGATGCTGAACGCCACCGGCAGCGAAAACGCCCACAACACGTAGCTGGTCACCAGCATCACCAGTTGCGAATGGGCGTCTGCCAAGTGCGGCGCGAGCAAGCCTCCGCTGGCGGCGGCCACTTCGGCGGCAACCACCGGCAACAGCCAGACGGCGGTCATCTGGTCGATGCTGTGCTCCTGGCGGGTGAACATCATGAACGGGATCAGCACGCCGCAGGCCAGGGCCATCGCCACGTCCAGCCACCAGATCACTTCGGCCAGGGCGATCACACTGTTGCCCCAGCGCGGCAGGCCGAACAGCAGCAAGCCATTAAGGATAGTCGCCAAACCCATCGGGATGGTGCCGAAGAACATCGAAACGGTGGAGTGCCCGAAAATCCGCCGCGCCTCGTGGAAGAACATCACCCAGCGGGCGGTGTACAGGGCGCTGAACAACACGAACAAGCCGATGGTGAACATCCACAGCGCTTCGGCAATGGCATGCAGGCCTGGCACGTTGACGGGCAACTGGGCCAAGGCCAACGCCAGTACACCGGTGCCCATGGTGGCGGCAAACCAGTTGGGGGTGAACTGGCGGATCACTTCCCGTGGTCGGGTCAGGTGACTGAAGGGTTTGTAGCGGAGGGTAGTCGAGCAGGTCATGGTGGTATTCCTCTTCCTCGCATGAGGTTGAGACCATCATAGAACCCTATCGAATATCTATATAACGGGTAATATCTCTATCTGTTATCTACTTTGCAGATATACGATCAAACACTGCCTTCGCATTCGATTACCAGGATTCGTGCCGGGCCTTGTGGATGCGCCACATGCTCGGTGCCGACACTGGCGTAGAAGATATCCCCCACCGCCAGCTCTGCCACGTGCTCAAAGCCGTTATCGCGGTAATGCATGTGCACCCGGCCATCGAGCACCACGAAGACTTCTTCACCGTCGTTGATGTGCCAGCGATACGGCTGGTCGGTCCAGTGCAGACGGGTGGTGATGCCGTTCATGTTGGCGATGTCCAGCGCCTCCCAGGCACGGCTGCCGGTGAAGTCCTTGCTGCGGATGATCTTCATGCGTGAACCTCGATCAGGCGGTACGGGTGGCGATTATTACCCATCAAGCGCCCGTCGTCGCCCTGGCCCGCGCCGAATCCTGCATCAGCAAGCCGCCCAAGGCACTCAAGGCCAGCACGATCAACACCGCGCCGTAGCCGTCGGTGGTCACGATCAGGCCAAACACCCGGCTCAGATTGCCGGCCAACAGCGCCGGCAGGCAGAACGCCAGGTAGCTCAGCACATAGAACGCCGACATCAAGCCCGCCCGCTCATGGGGCAACGCCAACCCGACGATGCTGCGAATACTGCCCATGAAGCCGCCGCCAAAGCCAAAGCCCGCGATCACACTGGCGACGAAGAACAGCCACAGGCTGGCGCTCTGCACGGCGACCAACAGCAACGCCACGCCGACAGCCAGCAGCAGTGCGGACAAGCGCATGACTTTGTCAGCCGGGTATTCGCGCAGGCGGTAGATCATCACCGCGCCGCTCAAGGTCACCACCGCCACCAGGCCGCCGCCGATCAAGTGGGAGGTCGAACCAGTTGCCGCCCGCACCAGCGAAGGCGCCAGGGAAGAAAAGAACCCACCCAACGCCCACACCGCCACGTTCAGGGGCATCGCCAGCCACAACGCACGGCGGGCCTGCGCGGGCACATGCAGGGTCGGTGCGAGGGATTTCAAGGCCCCCGGGATACGGCTGACGGTTTCGGGCAAACGCCACACGTACAACGCCTGCAACACCATCAAGGCGAGCATCACCAGGTAGATGAGCTGGGTCGGGTGTGGCGCGAATTCCACCAGCAAGCCGCTGCCCAGGCCGCCACTGGCCATGCCCAGCAACGGCGCCAGGCTGTTGAGCATAGGGCCGCGCAGGCGGTCGGTGTCGAGCAATGTGGCGCTCAATACCGCCGTCGCCGTGCCGGTGGCGAAACCTTGCAGGGCGCGTGCGGCAATCAGGTAGGCGGTGCTGTCAGCGTTGATAAACAGCAGCATGGCCACGATATTGAGCAGCAAAGCGACGAAAATCACCGGCTTGCGCCCCAGGTAATCCGACAGCGAGCCCACGGTCAGCAGCGCCGCCAGCAGGCTCACGGCGTACACGCCGAAGATCACCGTCAGCATCGCCGCCGAAAAATGCAGATTGTCCTGATACACCTGATACAGCGGCGTCGGCGCACTGGAGGCGGCGAGAAAGGTCAACACCGTGACGACCAGAAACGCCAGGTTCGAACGGTTGGAAGTAGGACTGGACATCGGCACGCTCCGCTAAAGCTAACATTTTGCTTTTGCAGAGTGTGCTACCGGAAAGCGCTTAAAGCAAATTCTTTGTGTTAAGGTTTTAGGCATGGCTATTAAAGAAGGTCTTCGCCCGGGGGGCCGCAGTGCCCGGGTCCAGGAATCAGTGCACAACGCCACGCGCGAACTGCTGGAGGCTCACGAGCGTTCCAGCGTGACGGTGCCGATGATTGCTGCGCGCGCGGGCGTCACGCCCTCCACTATCTATCGACGTTGGGGCGACCTTTCCGTGTTGCTGGCGGATGTCGCCTTGGCACGCATGCGCCCGGACAGCGAGCCGGCCAATACCGGCAGCCTGCGTGGCGACCTGCAAGCCTGGGCCGAGCAATACCTGGATGAAATGAGTTCGGAGCCGGGGCGCAACATGATGCGTGACCTGCAGTGCATGATCACGCCCGGCTACTGTGTGAGCATCCTGAGCGGGCAGTTGCAGGCAATTGTCGATCGTTACCCGGACCCGACCCCGCCGAGCGTGGATCATTTGATCAACCTGCTCGCCGCGCCGACGGTGTTTCGCATCCTGTTCTCGACCGCACCGCTCTCGGTGCAAGAGCTGCACGCCCTGATCGAGCTAGCCCTCAAGAAATAAAGGCCTCACACAAAACCCATGTGGGAGCGGGCTTGCTCGCGAATGCGGTCAGTCAGTTGATACATTCATTGACTGATACACCGCATTCGCGAGCAAGCCCGCTCCCACATTTTTTGACCGTGTTGAGGTCAGTGCTTACGTGCGCATCCCACGCCCGCTCACCAGCAACTTGGCACAGCCGATATACAGCACCACGGTCGCCACGAGCATGAACGTGATCGCCACGCTGATCTTGATGTCCGACACCCCCAGGATGCCGTAGCGAAAGGCGTTGACCATGTGCAGCACCGGGTTGGCCAGCGACACGGTCTGCCAGAACGGCGGCAACAGGGTGATGGAGTAGAACACCCCGCCCAGGTAGGTCAGCGGCGTCAGCACGAAGGTCGGGATGATCGAAATATCATCGAAGTTGCGTGCAAATACCGCGTTGATGAACCCCAGCAGCGAGAAGATCGTTGCCGTCAGCACCACCACCAGCAAGGTGACCCCTAGGTGATGCACCTGCAGGTGGGTGAAGAACAGCGACAGCAAGGTGACGATCACCCCCACCATCAGGCCGCGCAGCACACCGCCCAGGGTGTAGCCGATCAGGATGGTATGCGGCGATACCGGCGACACCATCAGTTCCTCGATGGAGCGCTGGAACTTGCTGCCGAAGAAGCTGGAGACCACGTTGCCGTAGGAGTTGGTGATCACCGACATCATGATCAGGCCCGGCACGATGTACTCCATGTAGGTGAAGCCACCCATGTCGCCGATCTGGCGACCGATGAGGTTACCGAAGATCACGAAGTACAAGACCATGGTGATCGCCGGCGGCAGCAGGGTCTGCGGCCAGATCCGGGTAAAGCGCTTCACTTCGCGGTAGACGATGGTTTGCAGCGCGACGATGTTGGGTTGCAGTTCGGAACTCATACCGCCACCTTCGCCAGATTTTTCTCCACCAGGGACACGAACAACTCCTCAAGGCGATTGGTTTTGTTACGCAGGCTCAGCACTTCGATGCTCTGGGCTGCCAGTTGAGTGAACAGCGCCGTGATACCCATGGCCTTGTCCACCTGGACTTCCAGGGTGTGGCTGTCCACCAGGCGGCTCGGGTAGCCGAGCAGCTGCGGCGGCGCCGACAGGTTGTTCTTCAAGTCGAGCAGGAAGGTTTCCACATGCAACTGGCCCAGCAGGTTACGCATGCTGGTGTTCTCGACGATGGTGCCATGGTCGATGATGCCGATGTTGCGGCACAGCTGCTCAGCCTCTTCCAGGTAGTGGGTGGTGAGGATGATGGTGATGCCCTTCTCGTTCAGCTCGGTGAGGAAGGTCCACATCGAACGGCGCAGCTCGATATCCACACCGGCCGTTGGTTCATCGAGGATCAGAAGGCGCGGCTCGTGCACCAGGGCGCGGGCAATCATCAGGCGCCGCTTCATGCCACCGGACAGTGAACGCGAAGGCACATCACGCTTGTCCCACAGGCCCAGCTGGGTCAGGTACTGCTCGGCGCGCTCCTTGGCGACTTTCGCCGGGATGCCGTAGTAACCCGCCTGGGTCACGACGATGTCAAAGGTCTTTTCAAACTGGTTGAAGTTGAACTCCTGGGGCACCACGCCGATGGAGCGCTTGAGCGCCGCCGGGGATTTGTCCAGGTCATGACCAAAGATATTCACCGTGCCGCTGGTCTTGTTGACCAGTGTCGAGAGGATACCGATGGTGGTGGATTTGCCGGCACCGTTGGGGCCGAGCAAGGCGAAGAAGTCACCTTCGGCAACGTCCAGATCGATACCACTCAGGGCCTGGAAACCGTTGCCGTAGGTTTTGGTTAGCTGCCGGATGGACAGAGCGGAACTCATATCGGATTACGCACCAAAGAAGGGAATTGGAAGAATAGATGAGGGCGCAGCGCGCGTATTCAACGGCGGCGCATGACAACCATGTTGGCTGCCCGCGCCGCACAAGTACAGTCACCTGTATTAATAGTCAGTATTAAGTCAACGCGGTCATGACCGCTTTGCGATAGGCCGGGCGCTGTTGCAGGCGCTGGTACCAGGCCTCCAGATGAGGCATCGACGGACGCTCGATGGGCATTTCAAACCAGGCGTAGGCAAAGCAGCCCAGGGGGATGTCGCCCATGCCGATCTCGTTGCCCGACAGATACGGCTGTGTGGCGAGGGCCTGGTCGACGGTCTTGAGCACATCGATGCAGGTTTGGCGCCCGGCGTTGATGCTGTCCCAGTTCTGCTTGTCGGCCGGGGTGCGCAGGATGCCCCAGAACACAATCTTGAACGGTTCGGCGAGGGTGGACGTGGTCCAGTCCATCCACTTTTCAGCGTTGGCACGCGCCTTCAGGTCGGTGGGGTACCAGTTGGAACCTTCCTTCGCGCAGAGGTAGCGCACGATGGTGTTGGACTCCCACAGCACAAAGTCGCCGTCTTCGATCATCGGCACCCGGCCATTGGGATTCAGTGCCCTGTATTGCGGGGTGTCGACCACACCAAAAGCCCCGCCCGCATCAATTGCCTCATAGTCCAGGCCGAGTTCCTCGGCGCACCACAGTGCTTTCCTGACGTTTGATGAATTTTTACGACCCCAGATTTTCAGCATGACCGCGCCTTATCGTTGATGAACATGGCTTGATGAACGCAGCAGCATACGCCGGTTCACGCGCGGCTTAAATCGCTCTGCATGTCGCCCAGCAGCTCTGGCATGTCCTCGGCAAACAGGTGCGGGTAACACTGGCGGATATGGGCGAAGAAAAACGCCTCGGGCACGTCGGGAAACTGCCCGTGGTCCAGCACATATTCCATCGAACGCTGGCCCTGGCGGTTGAACGCGTGGAACACGCTGTCATGCAGGCCATCGAACGCCAGCGGCGGCACGTCGAACAGTTCACACAGCTGGCTGTTGAACGCCGGGGTCGCCTTGACCCAGCGTCCGCGCAGGTACAGCTCGGTGTAGCCATGCATGGCGAACACATCGCTCTTGAGCAACGCGATCAGGCGCGGCGTCGACAGGTGGTTGCGCACGTCGGCCAGGCCGATGCGCGCCGGTATGCCGCAGTGGCGGGCACAGGCGGCGAGCAAGGTGGCCTTGGGCACGCAGTAGCTCTCACCGGTGGCGAGGGCGAAGCTGGCGTTGAGGGTGCCTGGGTCACGGCTGAAGGTGTACGGGTTATAGCGAATCGCCTCACGCACGGCGTAGTAGAGACTGACTGCCTGGTCACGCAAATCTGCGCTGGGACCGCGATGTTTTTCGGCGAACTCCACCACCGCAGGGTGGTCACTATCGATGAAGCGGCTGGGACTGAGGTACGTATCCATGGGCGTTATCTCCGAAGCAAGCCTGGAGTGTAACGACAGGTTTGCCCTGTAGATAACGACGATTCGGCCAAATGTCGGCGCCTGCCGACCGGTGCTTCCCGTACAACTCGTAACACCCCGATCACCGCGCTTTTTCGGATGCCGACTAAGCTCCTTGGTGGTTTCGCCCCTGGTTTCACGGAGGATTGAATATGCTGTTGTTGTGGATACTGGTTCTGGTGGTCGGCATTGCCTACCTGGCACACCGCCGCACCGCGCCGCTGCCCGCCCTGGGTGTGGTCGCCGTCTACCTGCTGGCGATGGGCGCCTGGAGCCACGCACCGGGTTGGCTGCTGCTGATCTTCTGGGTGTTGCTGGCGGCTATCGCAGCACCGCTGCTGCTGCCGGACCTGCGCCGCCAATACTTCACCAAGCCGCTGTTCAGTTGGTTCCAGAAAGTCCTGCCGCCCATGTCCGAGACCGAGCGCGATGCCATCGACGCCGGCACCGTATGGTGGGATGGCGAGCTGTTCAGCGGTCGCCCCGACTGGGACAAATTGCTGGCCTACCCCAAGGCGCAACTGACCGAAGAAGAGCAGGCCTTTATCGACGGCCCCACCGAAGAACTCTGTGCCATGGTCAGCGACTGGGAAATCGGCCAGGCCATGGACCTGCCGCCCGCCGCTTGGGAGCACATCAAGACCCATGGCTTCTTCGCCCTGATCATTCCCAAGGAATATGGCGGCAAGGGTTTCTCCGCGTACGCCCACTCTCAAGTGGCCATGAAACTCGCCACCCGCAGCGGTGACCTGGCCTCCACCGTGATGGTGCCCAATTCCCTCGGCCCGGCCGAATTGCTGCTGCATTACGGCACCGACGAACAACGCAACCATTACCTGCCGCGCCTGGCCCGTGGTGACGATATCCCTTGCTTCGCCCTCACCGGCCCGCTGGCCGGCTCCGATGCCGGCGCCATGCCCGACACGGGTGTGATCTGCAAAGGTGAATGGGAAGGCAAGGAAACCCTCGGCCTGCGCCTGAACTGGGAAAAACGCTATATCACCCTTGGCCCGGTTGCGACCTTGTTGGGCCTGGCCTTCAAGGCCCATGACCCGGACCACCTGCTGGGCGAGGAAGAAGACCTGGGCATCAGCCTGGCGTTGATTCCTACCGACACCCCGGGCGTAGAAATCGGCCGCCGCCACCTGCCCCTGGGCGCCGCGTTCATGAACGGTCCCAACTCCGGCAAGGATGTGTTCATCCCGCTGGAGTTCCTGATCGGCGGCCAGGAGATGCTCGGCAAGGGCTGGATGATGTTGATGAACTGCCTGTCGGTCGGGCGTTCTATTTCGCTGCCTGCCGTCGGCACTGGCGCGGCCAAGTTCACCAGCCTGGTGACCGGCCAATACGCCCAGGTGCGCGAGCAGTTCAACGTACCGCTGTCGGCCTTCGAAGGTATCCAGGAAGCCCTGGCGCGCATCGGCGGCAACGCCTGGCTGATGGACAGCGCGCGCATGCTCACCGCCAATGCCGTGGACCTGGGTGAAAAACCCTCGGTGCTGTCGGCGATCCTCAAGTACCACCTCACCGAACGCGGCCGCGAATGCATCAGCCACGCCATGGACGTGCACGGCGGCAAGGGCATCATCATGGGCCCCAACAACTACTTGGGCCGCAACTGGCAAGGTGCGCCGATCTTCATCACCGTGGAAGGCGCGAATATCCTCTCGCGCAACCTGATGATCTTCGGCCAGGGCGCCATCCGTTGCCATCCGTTCGTGCTCAAGGAGATGGCCCTGGCCGGTCGTGAAGACCATGACCAGGCGTTGAAGGAGTTTGACGGCCTGTTGATGCAGCACATCGGCTTTGCCGTGAGCAATGCCGCCAGCACGCTGGTGCTGAACCTCGGCATCGGTCATTTCGAGAAAGCGCCGGGCAACCGCTTGAGCCAGGGTTACTTCCGTGCGCTGAACCGCCAGACCGCCGCCTTCGCCCTGCTTGCCGACCTGAGCATGATGTTGCTGGGCGGCGAACTGAAGCGCCGCGAACGCCTGTCGGCGCGCCTGGGCGATGTGCTGAGCCACCTGTACCTGGCGTCGGCCGCGCTCAAGCGTTACCACGACCTGGATTCGCCGGACCATCTGGAGCCGCTGTTCACCTGGGCCATGGAAGAAAGCCTGGGCCAGTCGGAACGTGCGCTGGATGAACTGCTGAGCAACTTCCCGAACAAGGTGCTCGGTGGCCTGCTGCGGGTGATCGTGTTCCCGTTCGGCCGTCGCCACACCGGGCCGTCCGATGCGCTGGATGCCGAAGTGGCTGCGGTGATCGGCCGGGCCAAGGGCGACCCAACTCTCGAAGAATTGTTGGCCGGTTGCTACCGTCCACAATCGACGGACGATCCGGTGGGAGCCCTGCAACACGCGTACGACTTGCTTGGCGCCAGCCAACCCCTGCAGAAAAAACTGCACCAGGGCCTCAAGAGCGGCCAGGTCAAACCGGCGGCTGGCGAGCATGCCATCGATGCCGCGCTGCACGCTGGCGTGTTGCAACCGGCTGAAGCGCAGACCCTGCGTGACGCCGAAGCGGCACGACGCAAGGTGATCGACGTGGATGATTTCAGCAAGGAAGAGCTGACCCAGGCAGAAGGTAAAGTCCGCTGATCCCGGCGGTGATATAAAAACGGGCGCGAGAGGCATATACTCTCGCGCCCGTTTTTGCTTTAGAGGACTTATCTCGTGTCCAACGTCGTTGCCGATCATCTCGTCTTGCTCGACCACCTGCGCAGTATCCTGGTTGCCGTCGGCGAAGCCGAACAGGTTCCCGAGGAAAGCCACTCGCTGTTCCTGGAGCGCTTCGACGAATTGCGCGCCCTGCTGCCGATCGACCCGATCGAAAGCCAGTACCTGGGCCAGGACCTGATGAGCCAGGTCATCCTGCGCTACCCACAAATCGCCCACCTGGTGCCGCGCGACCTGCTGTGGTTCTTTGGCGGCGACTGCCTGCACTTCATGCCAGACGAAGAGCTGGACCTGTACCAGGCCCTGGAAGAGCGTCGCTTCGAAGCCGAGCAGAACGACGAGCCGTTCGACTGGAACCAGGAGAAGCAGCTGCTGGCCATGTCGGACGACCAGAGCAAGCACTGATTTTTTAGACCGCAGGCAATCTAAATGTGGGAGCGGGCTTGCTCGCGAATGCGGTGGATCAGTCATTTTTTTCAGCGACTGACACACCGTATTCGCGAGCAAGCCCGCTCCCACAGTTTTACCGCATGCCTACCTTCGGCGCAGTGTAGGTTCGCGCGCCATGCACTCCACCAGATAATCGATAAACACCCGCAGCTTGGGCGGCAGATACCGCGTGGGCGAATGCAGCAGCCAGGCCTCGCCATGGTACGAGGCGATAAAGTCCCACGCCGGCAACACCTGCACCAGGCTCCCCTCCTCCAGCGCATGGCGCGCGGTGAAATACGGCAAGCTGCCAATCCCCACATGCTGCAACACTGCATCCAGCCGCACGCCCGTGTGGTTCGCCGCATACCGCCCGCGTACACCCACCGTCACCGCCTTGCCGCCCTGGCGAAACTTCCAGCGTGAATCTCCCGGTGTCTCTCCCAGGTAGATACAACTGTGCTCAAGCAGATCATGAGGGTGACTCGGTGTGCCGTGTTTGGCCAAGTAATGCGGCGTGGCGCACAGCAAATGCTCGATGGGCAGCAACTGCCGCCCGACCAACCCCGGTGGCGGGCTGTCGGTGATGCGGATGCTCAAGTCGACGTTGTCGTCGATCAGGTCCACCTGGCGATCTTCAAGGATCAACTGCACATCCACCTTGGGGTAGCGCCGCAGGAACTCCGGCATATGCGGGTGCACCACGAACCGCCCCACCGCCTTGGGCACGCTGACCCGCACCAGGCCTTCCGCCTCGTGGGTGAACTGACCGCTGATCTCCATCACCGAGCGAGCCGCGTTGACCATTTCCTGGCAACGCTTGAACACCTCTTCACCGCCTTCGCTCAAACGCAATTTTCGTGTGGTGCGCTGCAGCAGCCGCGTGGCCAGCGCCTTCTCCAGGCGCGAGATGCTGCGGCTCACCGCCGATGGAGAAACGCTCAATTGTCGCGCCGCTTCGGAGAAACTGCCGGTTTCCACCACCTTGACGAAAATCGCCATCTCGCCCAACAGTGGCAAAGGAAAATTGATGCTCATGACGCACAGGTCCATTGATAATTGAGCGGATTATCACCCATCTGCGCACTATTTATACTGCCCACAGAACCCTGATGCGGATGTAGACGATGACCGAGCGCCTGTTTTTTACCCACGACCACCTGACCGCCGAGCTGGAGGTGCTGAGCTGCACGCCCCACGAGGATCAGTTTGCGGTCATCGTGCAGTCGACAATTTTTCACCCCCAGGGTGGCGGACAGCCGTTCGACATCGGCTGGCTCGGTGACAGCCAGGTGTTGCGCGTCACTCAGGAAGCCGATCGCGTGGTGCATTACGTGGATCAACCTGTACAACCCGGCCCGATCACCGCGCGGGTCGATGCACAACGCCGCGCCCTGCACACGCGCCTGCATTCAGCCGGGCATCTGATCGGCAACGCCGGTGAACGCCTGGGCTGGATGCCGATCAAGGCGCACCACTGGCCTGGCGAGGGCAAGATCACCTTCATCCGTGGGGAAGCGGCACAAGCCATGGACGCCGAAGCCCTTCAGCGTCAGGTCGATCAGTGGATCGCCGCGGATTACCCGCGCCATATGACCCTGGAAGACGGCACCCGCGAAGTCGGCTTCGGCGAATTACCCGCCTATGCCTGCGGCGGCACCCATGTGCAGGCGCTGGGCGAACTGGGCCAAGTGACCATTCTGGCCCTGTCCGAGAAAAAGGGGGCGCTGTCGGTGCGTTACAGCATCAATGACAACATTGCCGTTTGATCGCCCCAATCCCGTAGGAGCCGGCTTGCCGGCTCCTACAGAACCGTGGCGCCGGGGCGGCCGGGCTCGACGGCGAAGGACTGCAGGGTGGAGAGCGTGGCCAATGGGTCACGCGGGTCGCTGATCGCACGCAGGTGGGTGAGCATGCTCTGCTCCTGCAACTCCACCGAGACATACCCCCGCTGGCGGCTGTCGAAAAACTTCACATGGGGGTTGAGCGGCAGAATGGCTTTGTACGGCTCATAGGGCGGGCCGTCGGAGGTCACCGATGAACCGACGAACTCGGTCGCCACCACTGGCGAGTCCAAATCATTGGCGTCTGCGTGCAAGTCCGTAACCCAGAACGAATGAATATCGCCGCCCCAGAACACCGGATTCTTCAGACGGTGCCGCTGGATGGACGCCAGCATGCGCTCACGATTGGCCATGTAGCCATCCCATCCATCCGTCCAGCGCCCCGGCTTGTGGTTGGTCAGGTCGCGCTGGATCAACGGGGCGACGAGCAGGTCCTGTGCGATCACGTTCCACTGCGCAGGGGACTCGGCAAAACCTCGGTCCAACCACGCCTCTTGCTCCCAGCCGAGCATCGTGCGACGAGGGTCGCGCAGGTCGGTACAACTGTTGTCGGCGATGTGCCCCTGGTGGCTGCCATTGGCGAGGATGCACGGTTGCTCGGAGCGGTACTGACGGCCATCCAACACGTGGAATCGCGCCAGTCGGCCGTAGTCCAGGCGCCGGTAGATACGCATGTCCGGCCCCTTCGGCAGGCTGCTGGCGCGCAGTGGCATATGTTCGTAGAAGGCCTGGTAGGCGGCTGCCCGCTGCTTGAGGAATTGCGCCACCGGGATCTTCGGGTCCTGGGACCAGCGGTTGGCGTAGTCGTTCTGCACTTCGTGATCATCCCAGGTCGCCACGCTCGGTGCAGCAGCGTGCAGGGCCTGCAGGTCCGGATCGGTTTTGTACAGGGCATAGCGGTTGCGATAGTCGCTCAGGCTCACTGCATTGCCGCTGCCATGGGGGCGAATGACCTTGCCCGAATCAGCCGCATAGGAACTGTCGTAGATGTAGTCACCGAGGAAAAACACCAGGTCCGGCTGCTCAGCCGCCAGGTGGCGATACGCGCTGAAGTAACCGCGTTCCCAGTGCGAGCATGACACAAACCCTAACCGCGCCGACACCATCGCCTGCATAGGCGGCGTAGTACACGCACGGCCTACCGGGCTCTGCGCGCCCAGGCCTTCGAACTGGTACCAGTACGGCCTGCCCGCTTCCAGCCCCGCCACTTCCACATGCACCGAATGGGCAAAGCGTTCCGTCGCCGTGGCTTCGCCCTGCTTCACAATGCGCGTCATGGCCGCATCGCTGGCCACCCGCCAACGCACTGGCACCGGGCGGCTCAACCCGCCTCGACCATCCCCGGCATTGAACAGCGGCGCCAGGCGCGTCCAGATCACAAACCCATCGGGCAACGGGTCACCGCAAGACACGCCCAGGGTGAACGGATAGTCGACCCCGGCACTGCGCGCAAACGGGCTGAGGATCGAAAAAGCCGAAGCAACCGCCAGCCCCGTGAGAATGCGCCGACGGCCATGGTTCACCTCGCCGCTCATGTGCGCGCCTCCCAGTCTTCGCGCAGCGCGGCGAAACCGAGCAAGTCTTCATACACGCCGTTCTTGAGAAACGCCCCGCGCATGCAACCCTCATAGCGCAGGCCGATTTTTTCCATCACCCGTGCCGATTCCTTGTTGCGACCAAAGCACTGGCTGCCCACCCGATGCAGTCCGAGCTGCGTGAACCCGTAACCCGTGACCGCACTCGCCGCCTCGGCGGCATAGCCCTGGTTTCGACAGCTTGCCGCGACCCAACCACCGAGGTGGCCATAGTGATGCCGCGCATTCAGACGCAAGCTGACCATGCCGATCAGCTCGCCACTTTCCCGCAGGTGCATCCCGAGGCTGAGCAGGTCGCCCGCACGAAATTTATCGCCCATCGCGCCAATAAATTCCTGCGCCGTTTCCAGCGTGTAGGGCGACGGAATGTTCGCGGTGTTGTCGGCGATTTTCGGCCCGTTGGCGAGGCCAAAAAGGGTCTCGGCCTGGGTCATTTCCAGCGCCCGCAATAGTAGTCGCGGAGTCGCCAAATGAGGCAGTGCGGTCGGCATACAGAGGGGCTCTCGAGATAAATTCTTCAAGAATGTAGCCCCTGTGTGTCATTTGCATTACGTCATAAAACTGCAAGGTAAATCGTCTGAAAGACGCGTCCTAGAGCCCTAAAAACGTCAATTAAAGTTAACCAATCGGTCATTTTTGGTTGTTAGCGTGTCGCCCCTAATTCAACGACGGGGTAGCGGAATGAGAACCTGGGATGAACCCAAGAAGCGCAAGGCACACATCGAATTGATCCCGATGATCGACGTGATGATGTTCCTCCTGGTGTTTTTCGTACTCGTGAGCTTGAACGTGATTCCGGCCCTCGGCATGAAGACTCAATTGCCCAGCGCGAGCAGCTCGCAGCAGCTCAAACCACAGAACAAATTCATCCTGACGTTGGGCCTGGAAGGCCAGCTGCAACTCGACGGCAAGGACCTCACGGTGGACGCCCTGGTACCGGCATTGAAGGCCGCCGAGAAGCCCGATACCAAGTCGACGATCATCGTCAATAGTGACAAGGGCGTTGAGGTTTCGCGCCTGGTGGAAGTGATGGACACCCTGCGCCTGGGTGGCTTCACCTCCGTGTCCATTGCCACGCGTAAGTCCTGATCATGTACGTCCTGTTTCGTGCGCGTCAGCTGCTGGGCAGTGTCCCGGCCCTGATCGCCCTGGTGCTGATTGCACTGGGTATCCAGTCCCAGACCTTGAAGGTCGAACCCAAGTACGACGAGTCGGCGGTCGAGCTGGCGTTGGTCGAACCCGAGCCGGAAGTCATCCCGGAACCGGTGGTGGAACAAGAGCCGCCACCGCCGGTGATCGAGGACGAAGAGGCCGAGCCGGCCCCCCCGCCGCCGCCGCCCAAACCGCAGCCAAAACCCAAGCCTGAGCCCAAGCCAAAACCTGTGCCCAAGCCCGTGGTCGCCAAGCCCACCCCAACACCGACGCCGCCACCGGTGGCCGCCAAACCGGCCCCCGCCGCCGTGGCCCAGGCCGCGCCGACACCCGCACCGCCGGCGCCGCCGAAGGTCGACGGCCAGGCGCTGGAAGGCGGTTACCTCAAGGGTTTGCGCAACGAGTTGGACACCTACAAGCAGTACCCCACCGGGCGCCAGGCCTCCCTCGAACGCCCCAGCGGCGAAGTGGTGATCTGGCTGCTGGTGGACCGCCAGGGTCGCGTTCTGGATTCCGGCTTGCAGACCCAGGCCTCGAGCATGTTGCTCAACCGGGCCGCCACCAACAGCTTGCGTCGTATCAAGCAAGTCAAGCCGTTCCCCGAGCAAGCCTTCGGGGGGCGCAATGAGCAGCGCTTCACCGCCACCTTCAACTACAGCGTGCAATAAGCACCCGACACCAGGACGACAGTGATGAGGTTCACACGGATTCATCTGGCACTCGTTGCCGCAAGCATGGGCCATGGAATGGTCATGGCCGACACCAACGACAGCGACGTCGGGACGATTGGGGTTCAAGGCAAGGCCACGGCAGGTGGCGGCTACATGGTGCAGGAAGAAAGCATCAAGGGCCGCTCCACCGTGACCAAGGAAGCGCTGGATAAGCAGACCGCCACCGGTAACGCGATCGACAAGCTCAAGTACACCCCGGGCCTGAACATCTCCAGCGAAGACAACACCGGCCTGTCGGGTTTCCGCTTCACCATGCGCGGGCTCAACTCCGACCAGGTGGGGATGTCGGTGGACGGCATGCCGATCAACGACTCCGGCAACTACGCGCTCTACTCCAACCTGCTGGGCGACCCGGAAAACATCGAGCAGATCTTCGTCACCCAAGGCTCGGCGGAAGCTGACGGCCCGCACATCGGTTCCAGCGGCGGCAACATCGGCATCGTGACCATTCGCCCGACCAAGGAAACCGGCGCGTTCGTCAAACAGGTCATGGGCAGCAACGCCACCCGCAAGACCTTTGCCCGGCTCAACAGCGGCGAGATCAACGGCCTGAGCAACTGGCTGTCGGTGTCTCATACCGAAGGTGACATGTGGCGCGGCTCGGGCGCCGTGCGGGCGGACAAGGTGGAGTGGAACAGTTTCTTCGACGCCGGCAACGGCAACACCGCCAACCTGATCCTCAAGTACCACGAGCAGGACAACAACAGCTACAGCCAGCTCACCAAGGGCCAGTTCCAGCAGAACGGCCGCAAGTACGACCCGTACCCTGCCACGCCGACCGTGGGCAGCAACGGCAAGGTCAACAGCTACTACGCCCTGGCGCAGAACCCGTTCCAAACCTTCACGGGGGTGCTCAATACCCAATTCAAACTGGCTGACAACCTGGCGTTGTCGGTGATCCCGTATTACTACTGGGGCAACGGCAGCGGCGTGGGCTCGAACAGCTACGCGCTGAACCGCGGCTCCAACGCGGGCGGCGTGTTCGACTTGAGCAACCTGCCGACCGCGGCGCAGTACAACGCCGACGGTTCCTCAACCACCGGCGTGTACTACCGCCCTTCCCGCACCCAGACCTGGCGCCCGGGCATCACCACCAAGCTGAACTGGGACCTGGAAGAACACAGCCTGCAATTCGGCTACTGGTATGAGCGTGCGCGCCAGAGCCAGACCCAACCGTTCATTGCCCTCAAGAGCAACGGCAAGCCAACCGACACCTGGCCAGACGGCAACGCCGTGGTCGATGCCAACGGCAACACCGTGCAGGGTCGCGACCGCTTCACCGTCACCCCGGCGCAAAAAGTCTGGGCCCAGGACACCTGGTACATCAACCCGGACTGGACCCTGGTGGCGGGCCTGGCCTACATGAACGTCGAGCGTGATGGCACCAACCATGGCAGCCTCACCGAGCAGGCCGAGAAGCGTAACCAGACCTACAACAAGCTGCTGCCCAACGTCGGGCTCAAGTACCAGCTCGACGAGCGTGACCAGTTGTTCTACAGCCTGTCGCGCAACATGCGTATCCCGCAGAACTACGTGCTGTACGACAAAGGTGCCGGCTCCATCGACGCCAAGCCGGAAACCAGCTGGAACCACGAGTTGGGCTGGCGCTACACCGATGAAGACATGACCGTGGCCGCGACCTTGTTCTACATGCAGTTCAAGGATCGCCAGGTGTCGTCCAAAGACATCAACGGCGACTTCGCCGACATCAACGCCGGTGCCGTCAACAACAGCGGCCTGGAGCTGGAATGGAGCGGCCTGCTGCCGAACCACTTCAACTACTACACCTCCTACACCTACACCAAGGCCGAGCAACAAGATGACCTGACCGTCTACAACGCTGGCAAGGCCATCCTGTTGCCCACCAGTGGCAAGCAGTTCGCCAACGTGCCGAAAAACATGCTGGCCGCCAACATCGGCTACGACGATGGGCGCTTCTACGGCACCTTCGGCGGCAAGTACACCAGCAAGCTCTACGGCGACCTGACCAACGACGAGGCGATCTCCGGACGCACCGTCTTCAACGCCGGCGCCGGTATCTACCTGCCGGTGGACAAGAAGGTGGTCAAGGACGCGACCCTGCGCCTGAACGTCGACAACCTGTTCGACAAGAAGTACCTGGACGGCGTGTACACCACCAAGACCAACTCGGCCACCTACGGCGGTTTCCGCGACGGCGACCCGGCGTACATCGTGGGCCTGGAACGCACCGTGACGGTTTCCCTGGAAGCCAATTTCTAACTGCGAGGTAAGTGAACATGGACATGAATGTGCTCCACGACATCACGTTTTATGTGATGTATGCCGCGATGGCCATCGCGATCTTTATCACCATCGAACGCGGGATTTTCTTCGCCTATGTGCGCCGTCAAGCGCGCGCCTTGACCGAGGTGCTGGGCGCCAACGTGCACAGCGAACGCGACCTGCCGGAAAGCTTGACCCGTCGCGACAGCCTGCCGTTGACCATGGTGCTGCCGGTGCTGGCGCAAAAAGCCAGCCACGGCTCGCGCAAGGACCTGGATGACGTGATCGAAACCCAGTACCTGACCACCCGTGCGCCATTGGCCCGCAGCCTGTGGATCATCGAGACCATCACCACCGCCGCCCCGCTGCTGGGGTTGCTGGGGACCATCCTGGGCATCATCGACACCTTCAAGGCACTGGCCAGTGCCGGCGTGTCCGACCCGGGCCAGATCTCCGGTGGTATCGGTACGGCCTTGTTCGCCACCGGCCTGGGGATCGCCATCGCGCTGTTCTGCGTGGTGTTCCACAACTTCTTCCAGGACAGCCTGGAGCGCATCAACGACCAGCTGAAAATCCTGCTGATCCGCGCAGCCACCGGTGCCCGTGTGCAGGGTGAAGTCCCACACCTGGTACCGACCCCGCTGCACAGCCGCACCGCGTAATGGTTCGGGCGGGCGCGCAATGCGCCCGCCATTTTTTACGAAGAGATCCCTATGCCCATTCCCTTGAAATTGCGTATCGCAGGCCTTGCCGGTTTGCTCCTCAGTCCGCTTGCCCAGGCGGACTTTTCAATTGCGGGTTTTGAACTGGTGCACACCGTGCCCGTGGACACCGCGCTGGGTACCGCCGATTTGCGTCAACCGGGACCGGTGTGGATCGAGCTGTTCGACGGCGCAAAAACCTCCATCGACATCGGCCAGTTCTACGTGGCCGATCACCCGGGTTCGGTGATGGACAAGGTGATCGAACACCTGGAAGCCGCAGGCAAACGCGGTGTGAAGATTCGCTTTTTGCTGGAAGAAAAAGGCATCAAGCTGTCGGAAGCCTCCACGCTGGAACGCTTGCGCGCAATCCCCAACCTGACCTTCCGCGTACTGCCTTACGGGCAACTGAGCGGCGGCATCATCCACGCCAAGTACATGGTGGTGGATGGCAAGCAGGCGTTTATCGGCAGCCAGAATTTCGACTGGCGCTCACTGGAACACATCCACGAAACCGGCCTGCGCATCAGCGACGCCAGCGTGGTCGGCCAGGTGCAGGCCATATTCAACCAAGACTGGAACGCCCAGGCCGCCCTGGCAGCGCACAAGCCCGTGCAGCTGCCGGCAAAAGGCGCAGAGCCTGCGCGCACCGGCAACTACCTGGTCGCCAGCCCGCAACGCTACAACCCGCCGGGCGTGGGTGACTCACAGCTGGAACTACCACGCTTACTGGGCGAGGCGAAAAAAGAAGTGCGTGTGCAATTGCTCGACTATGCACCGCTGTCCTACGGACCCGACCGGACACGTCCGTACTACGCAGTGATCGATAATGCCGTGCGCGCTGCTGCGGCGCGGGGGGTGGCGATCAAGCTGATGGTGTCCAACTGGAACACCGACAAGCTGGAACTGCCCTACCTCAAAAGCCTGGCCGTGCTGCCTAACGTGCAGGTCAAAATCGTCACCCTGCCCGAAGCCAAGCAAGGGTTTATCCCCTATGCACGGGTGATCCACAGCAAGACGATGGAGATCGATGGGCAAGTGGCGTGGGTGGGCACCAGTAACTGGCTGGGTGGTTATCTGGATAACTCGCGCAACCTGGAAGTGGTGATGCGCAGCGAGGCGATGGCCAAGCGTGTCGGGGAATTACACGAGCAATTGTGGGATGGCCCCTACGCTAGAGCCTTGAACGTGACCGAGGAGTACCCAGAGCCCCATCCTGGCCAGCATTGACCAAGAACACCTGACTAATGGTAGTGTGTGGAAATGTTTCTGACAGATTAATCAGAAATTTCTCACTCACCATCTGCAAAGGAATGCATCTCTCCATGCACTTTCCACTCAAAAAACTGGTGGCGGCTACCCTGTTCGCGGCCAGCCTGTCGACTCTGTCCAACGCGGCCTTTGCCAACATTACCCCAGAGCAAAGCGCGCAGATTCTGCAGCAGTTCAACGAAACATCGGTCAGCGATTTTCGCGGTTTCCTCGGCGCCCTGACCAAGGGCGACTTAGGAAAAACCAGCGACGTGGGCCCGGCAATCAATGGGTTCCTCGGCAACCAGACGCTGAACGCCGACCAGCAGAACGAAATCAACCGCCTGCTGGGCATCTACACGCGGGTGAAGTACGGCAAGGCCGCGACCGAAACCCTGCGCGAGCTGGTGGAAATCCCCACGTTCAACATTGAAGGCGTGCCGCAGTACAAGAACCCGGAATTCCTCAAGATCGCCGCCAAGATCCAGGACCTGGCAAAGGCCTTCAACCTGAACTTCCGCAACATCGACAACCGCGTGTACGAAATCTCCCTGGAAGGCAGCGGCGATGAAGTGGTGGGCATCCACGCCCATGCCGATGTGGTGCCGGTGACGCCGGAGAACTGGGTGCTCAAAGACGGCACCAAGCTCGACCCGTTCAAGGTCACGCTGATCGGCGACCGCATGTATGGCCGTGGCACCGAGGATGACAAGAACGGCATCGTGGTGGCGATGTACGCCATGAAGGTGATCAAGGAAGAAAAGCTGCCGCTGGCGCGCACCTTCAAACTGCTGGTGGACACCACCGAAGAAACCAACGGCGACGCGATTCCCTACTACTTCGAACACAACCCGACGCCGCAGTACAACCTGGCGCTGGACGGCGGTTACCCGGTGGTCATCGCCGAAAAAGGCTACGGCACGGTCATGGCGACCTTCCCGGTGCGCAAAGGCGAAGGCAAAGGCGCAGAAATCATTTCGATGACCGGCGGCATGGCCACCAACCAGATTCCATCGGCGTCGGTGGCGACCCTGCTCAGCGATAAGCCGGCCGAGCTGGCTGCCAACCTGCAAAAGGCCGGCGCTGAGTATGCAAAGCGCAATGGCGGCAACTTCCAGGTCGACGCCAAAGTGGTCGACAAGGAGGTCAAACTGACGGTCACGGGCGTCTCGGCGCACTCTTCGGAACCGGAAGCCGGCGTCAACCCTGTCGCGCGAATGCTGGGCCTGATCCATAGCCTTGAGGGCAAGGTGGCACTCAAGCACAACCACATCACCGATGCGGCGCACTATGCCGCCGACAACTGGGGCCTGGACTACCTGGGCAATAAACTGGGCGTGGGTTTCTCCGATGCCTTCATGGGGCCGCTGACCACGTCGCTGACGTTTGTGGGCCAGGATGACAAAGCCTTCAAGCTGGCGGTCAACCTGCGTGTGCCGAAGGGCAAGTCACCGGAAAAACTCAAGGCCGAAATTGCTGACAAACTCAGTGCCTGGGACAAGAAAACCAAAGTGAAGGTGGGCTTCACCTACTCCGTCGCCGAGCCGATGTATCGCAACCCGGAAGGCGAATGGGTGAAGGCCTTGTTGGCAGTGGCCAGCGAGAACCTGGGCATGAAACACGAATTTGGCACCTCGGCCGGTGCAACCTCCGTGCATGAGCTGCCCAACGGCGTGCAGTTTGGCCTGGCGCGCCCAGAAGTGAAGTACACCGGGCACACCGACAGCGAGTTCAAGACCGTCGACCAGTTCCTGCTGGACCTGCAGATTGTCACCGAGATGATGGGCCGTGTCGGGCAGTTGCCAAAGCTCTGATCACGCGATGAAAACAAAAAGCCCGCCATGATGGCGGGCTTTTTTGTTGGAAGGATCAGTTGGGTGCGAGACCGCCCCGCTCCACCAGCGCCAGCTCGGGGAATTCGAACAACAACGCCTTGTTGCCCCGGCCGATATGTTCCATCACGGCCAAGGTGATGTATTCGCGCACCATCCCGGTGGAAACGAAATACATGGCCCAGGCCTGCTCAGGTGTGCAGTGCCCAATCTGTTCCTCTATTTCCTTGTAGGCTTTGTAGTCGTCCGGCTCCAAGCCGCGTGGGCAATCGCCTCGGCGCATGATTCTTCCCTCCCTGGAATGTCTTGAAGCCGGCACAGCGTGTGAAACGCAGATCAGGTGCCGCTTTTTACCTTGGTCCAGACACGCGTGCGGATGCGCTCCAACTTCAAGGGCAAGGGCTCCAGTGGAACGAGCTCGGCGATGGTCTTTTTGTCTGGGTAGATCCACGGGTTGTCGCGCAGCTTCTGCTCGACGAACTCGGTGGCGTCCTTGTTGGCGTTGGGGTACAGCGTGTGGTTCGAGCTCTTGGCAATCACTTGCGGCTCAAGCATGTAGTTGATGAAAGCCATGCCTTGCTTGGCGTGCGGGGCATCCTTGAGCAGCACGAAGTTCTCCGACCAGACCAGGCCGCCTTCGCGAGGCAGGCTGTAGGCGATGGTGCGGCCGGTGTTGTTCTTCTCGTTGAGGGCTTGCGCCGCCAGCGCGCCGTTGGCCCAGCCGACGACGGCGCAAATGTTGCCGTCCGCCAGGTCGGCATCGATGCGCGATGAGTCGAAGTAGACGATGTAAGGGCGGATTTTCAGCAGCAGTGCCTGGGCCTTCTGATAGTCCTCAGGGTTCTGGCTGTTGCTGGGCAGCCCCAAGTAATGCAGGGCGATCGAAATGATCTCGCTCGGAGAGTCGAGCATGGCCACGCCACACGACTTGAGCTTGCTGATGTTTTCCTCTTTGAAGATCAGGTCCCAGCTGTTCACCGGCGCGTTCTCGCCCAGTGCGGCCTTGACCTTGTCGACGTCATAACCGATGCCGGTGGTGCCCCACAGGTAGGGCACGGCGTAGAGGTTGCCGGGGTCGTTCGCCGCCAGCAGGTTGAGCATGTCGGGGTCGATATGGGAATAGTTGCTCAGCTGCTTGCGGTCCAGCGGCTGGAGGACGCCGGCCTTGATCAGGCCTGGCAAGGTATTGGAGGTGGCAACGACGACGTCATACCCGGTGCGTCCAGCCATGACTTTGCTTTGCATGATCTCGGCGCTGTCGAACGGATCCATGTGCAGCCGTGAACCGGTCTTCTGCTCGAACTGCTTTGGGGTTTCCGGGGCGAGAAGGCCGAACCAGTTATACAGGTACACCCCAGGCGCTGCAGCCTGTGTCGCCGTACTGGTGCCAACAGCAAGGAGCGAGGCCAAAAAAATGGCTCGCAAATGTGATTTACTCATATGACTATCCTTGTCAAAACGATAGGCCCTCATGGCCTTCATTCGCTCGCTGGTGAATATACCGGGCATCGTTGAATAGTAAATACCTACAAATACTTACCTTTGACCTGAAAATCCCTAACCCTAAAGGGGTAGAAAATGTCGCTCGACCTTCACAACCTGGCCTGGCATCGATCAGCGGGGAAGCTGATCATGCAGTTGAATCGCCCAGCCTTCTGGAGCTCGCTGATTCGCGTACTGAATGAATATGTGCAGATCGATAACTGGGTGGTCGTGGTGTTCAGCGACCAGCAAGTGCAAGTCATCAGCCTGCCGGAAGTGGTGGACTCCGAAGAAATCGATGCCTTTATTCATCGCTATATAAAAGGGCTGTACCTGCTGGATCCGTTTTATATCGCCAACCGGGAAAACCCGCAGACCGGCTTTTTTCACCTGCTGGACATCGCGCCGGAACACTTCCTGACCACCGAGTACTACCACCAGTATTTCGCGCAATACATCACCGTCGATGAAGCGCAGTACAACGTGCAGCTCGACGCCGACCGGACGCTGTGCATTTCGCTGGGCAGCAACGTACGCTTCACCCAGGAGCAGATCACGATCCTGGACATCATCAAGCCGTGGGTCACGGCCTTGATGCATCAGCGCATGAGTTTTGAAAGCGAAGTGGAAAAAAACCTCAGCGAGCCACCGGCGTGGTCGGAAACCATTGTGCAGTTGGGCACGCAGATCACCGCCCGCGAAAAGGATGTGCTCAAGTTGCTGTTGAGCGGTTTCTCCAACAAGGAGATTGCTGGCAAGTTGTCGCTGTCGGCGGAAACCATCAAGGTTCATCGGCGCAATATCTACAACAAGCTGAACATCAAGTCGCAGTCCGAGTTGTTTGCCCGGTTCTTCATGCCCAAGCAAGAAACCCATGTGCTGAATTGAGTTCGGCGGCCCTGGGCCGCCGAAGCAATAAAACGCGCAAACAAAAACGCCGATCATCTCTGATCGGCGTTTTTGTTGAATATGGAGCGGGAAACGAGACTCGAACTCGCGACCCCGACCTTGGCAAGGTCGTGCTCTACCAACTGAGCTATTCCCGCAAATGGCGTCCCCTAGGGGACTCGAACCCCTGTTACCGCCGTGAAAGGGCGGTGTCCTAGGCCACTAGACGAAGGGGACACAAAACTGAAACACAGGGTATGTATTTCAGTGTCCAGAGATTAAACCCGAAGGTTACGCCCTGGTTTCACTCAGTGCCGCCCGAAGGCCACACTGCTTAAATTGGAGCGGGAAACGAGACTCGAACTCGCGACCCCGACCTTGGCAAGGTCGTGCTCTACCAACTGAGCTATTCCCGCAAAATGGCGTCCCCTAGGGGACTCGAACCCCTGTTACCGCCGTGAAAGGGCGGTGTCCTAGGCCACTAGACGAAGGGGACACACAACTGAAACACATGGTGTGTATTTCAGTGTCCAGAGATTAGGCCCGAAGACCATGCCCTGGTTTCACTCAGTGCCACCCGAGGGCAACACTGCTTAAATTTGGAGCGGGAAACGAGACTCGAACTCGCGACCCCGACCTTGGCAAGGTCGTGCTCTACCAACTGAGCTATTCCCGCATATTGGCGTCCCCTAGGGGACTCGAACCCCTGTTACCGCCGTGAAAGGGCGGTGTCCTAGGCCACTAGACGAAGGGGACACACGTACAACTTCACTGCTTAACCGCGTTTCGCTGTGTGCTTTACGCGTTAAGTGGCGCGCATTCTATGGATGGATTGAAAGGTCGTCAACCCCCAAGGATAAATTTATTAAAATCAATGACTTCGCCCCGCTTTCCGGGCCTTGGCGCACATTCTGCCCGTCCAGGCTTTGACGCCTATATTCTGGCGCCCGACAAGGCGTTATAGTCCACACTAGCAAATGATGGCAATGTGCATCTATGCAGGGAACGCTTACCTATATAGAAGAAACTACCTGGGCAACTGGTCGATCAGTCCTATCCGCCAGATGGCTCAGTCACTACACTCCACTGCAAACCCTATTAAGAGGTCACACCGGTGACACCACTCATGATCACCCTGCTGGTAATAGCCGGGATCGTAATACTGATCGCCATTGGCTACATGAACCACGTGGTGGAAAACAACAAACTGGAAAAGAAACGCACCGAGATCGAACTCAATGATCGGCTACGTCGTTGCGGCGAAATCACCGAGACCTTTCCTGGCCAGTTGATGAGCCCGGCGCTCAAGCTGTTGCTGACCCGTCTGGAGCTGAACGTCAACCAGCGCCTGTTGAACCTCAACAAGGCCAGTGCCCCACTCAAGGCGCGCATCACCGAGTTGAGCGCCTTGATCGCCCAGGGCGAATCGATCCCGGTGACCAACCCGCCCGCGCCGATCCAGACCGAAGCCAAGGCCAAGGACGTGCGCTTCCTGCTCGAAGCCCTGCACGGCCAGGTCACCCGCGCCGCCCAGGACGGTTTCCTGCCGGCCAACGAGGCCAAGCACTGGATCAAGGAAATCCGCCATATCCTGGTGCTGCTGCACATCGAATTCTTCAACAACCTCGGCCAACATGCCCTGCAACAAGGCCAGCCCGGCCAGGCGCGCCTAGCGTTCGAGCGGGGCGTGCAGTATTTGCGCAAGCAGCCCGAACCGGTGGTCTACAGTGCGCAGCTGCAATTGCTGGAGAAACAATTGGCCCGCGCCAACTCCACCGTGCTGACCAACAGCAAACCGGCTGAAGATGAGGTCAACGAATTGACCGAAGGCCTGAAAGTGGTCGACGCCGACGCCGACTGGAAAAAGAAAGTCATCTACGACTGATTGTAGTGAGCGGGCTCGCCCCGCGCCGCGTCGTATCAGGCACCGCAGTGTGTCAGGTGTGGCGCCGCGCGGGGCGAGCCCGCTCACTACAACTGCCACAGACAGCACATCGCCACGATATGCCATCACTTTGCATCTATCCCCCCGCCCCCGAGTAGCGTAAAAAAGTGCCCCTCACTCCGTGAAGCCAGAGGCCTGTTATGCCCGTCGCCGTGATTGATGGACAACCGCTGCATTATGTCGACCAGGGCACCGGCCCGGTCGTCCTGCTGGGCTCGAGTTACCTGTGGGACCGCGACATGTGGGCTCCGCAAATCGAAGCCTTGTCGCAACAGTACCGTGTGATTGTTCCTGAGCTGTGGGGCCACGGCGAGTCGGGACCGCTGCCGGCGGCTACCCAATCCCTGGACGATCTCGCCCGCCAGGCCCTGGCCCTGCTGGACCAATTGGACATTGCGCGGATCAACTTGGTGGGCCTGTCGGTCGGTGGAATGTGGGGCGCACGCCTGGCATTGCTCGCGCCAAAGCGCATCAACAGCCTGGTACTGATGGACACCTACCTAGGTGCCGAGCCCGAGGCCACGCGCCAGTATTACTTCTCGCTGTTCAAGATGATCGAAGACGCCGGCGCCATTCCCGAGCCGTTGCTGGATGTGGTTGCACCGATCTTCTTTCGCCCAGGCATTGACCGTGAGTCAGCGCTGTACCAGGGCTTTCGCGCCGAACTGCAAGCCTTCACGCGGGAACGCCTGCTGGACAGCATCGTGCCACTGGGCCGGCTGATCTTCAGCCGTGCAGACATCCTGGACCAACTGCCACGCCTGGACGCCGACACCACCCTGGTGATGTGCGGCGAACAAGACAAGCCTCGTCCCCCTGCCGAATCTGCGGAAATGGCCGAACTGATCGGCTGCAGCCTGATCCTGATTCCCGAAGCCGGGCACATCTCGGCCCGGGAGAATCCGGATTTCGTCAACGAAGCACTGCTGACGTTCCTCGCCAACAACGCCTGATCGCCCTCCCGCCCTTTGATCGCCACCTGCACCGTGCGATCAAAGGCGGAAGTGCCCCACCATGCCCTGAAGTTCGGTACCCAGTTGCGCCAACTGGATGCTCGATGCGGCATTGCCTTGCATGCTCAGCGCCGACTGGTCGGCACTGGCGCGAATGCTGGTGACGCTGCGATTGATCTCTTCGGCCACCGAGCTCTGCTCTTCGGCCGCCGCAGCAATCTGCTGGTTCATCTGCTGGATCAAGGACACGGCGGCAGCGATGCTGCCCAGTGCGCTCTCGGTTTCCAATGCATCGCTGACCGCCAGCTTCACCAGCTCGCCACTCTGCTGGATCTGCTGAACCGACGACTGCGCCGCACTGCGCAAGGTGCTGACCAGTCGCTCGATTTCCTCGGTCGATTGCTGGGTACGCTTGGCCAGTGCCCGCACTTCATCGGCGACCACCGCAAAACCACGGCCCTGCTCCCCTGCCCGCGCCGCCTCAATGGCGGCATTGAGTGCCAGCAGGTTGGTCTGCTCGGCCACGCTTTTGATCACACTCAACACGGTGCCGATATTCTGGATTTCCGCACTCAGGCTTTCGATGCTCGCGCTTGCGCTGGTGCTGGAGGTGGCGAGCAATTCGATACGCTGCAAGCTCTGGCGTACCACTTGCTGGCCGCTATCGACCTTGTCGTCGGCGGTCTGTGCAGCCTGGGCCGCTTCTTCGGCATTACGCGCCACGTCGTGCACGGTGGCGGTCATCTGGTTCATCGCCGTGGCCACCTGCTCGGTCTCTTCCTTCTGGCTGCTGACCTCGACATTGGTCTGTTCAGTGACACTGGACAGTGAATGGGCCGACGCCGCCAGTTGCTCGATCCCGGCCTGCAACCCGCTGACCATCTGGCTCAGCCCGTTGCCCATCTGCTGCATTGCCTGCATCAGTTGGCCAATTTCATCACGACGGTTGACCTCCATGCGCCCGCTCAAATCGCCGGCGGCAATTTGCTGGGCCACCGCGATCACACTGCGCAGCGGCGCAACGATCAAGCGGGTAATCACCCATGCCGCGATCAACCCCACCAACAGGGCCAGGGCCGACGAACCGATGATCAGCACCGCGCTTTTCTTCAATTGCGCCTGCATCGACTGGTCTTCCGCGTCATAGGCCTGGTTCACCCGGCTGACCACCTGGTCGGCGCGATCATGCAATTGCTTGTAGACGACTTTTTCCTGGGCCAGCAGCCCGGTGTATTCGCCAAGCTTTTCGCTGAACGAAGCGATATGCCCGGACACTTCATTGAGTACCGTCTGGTAGCCGGCATCCTTGACCGAGGTTTTCAGTTGTTCGACTTGAGCCAGGGCCTGGTCGGCCTGTTCGATCTTGCCTTGTTCAGCGTCGTCCGCATCGACCTTGCGGCTCTGGTCCAGACGCACCCGCGCTTCGTTCATGGCCTGCAGCATCAGCCGCGACACCTGGCTGACCTGCCCTGCCTGCTCGATAAACTCCGCGCCCTCCTTGCCCTGGCTTTCCTTGAGCCCATAGGCACCGTCGTCGGCCAGGCCAGCCTGCAACACATCAAGGTTGTTGGCCACGCTGGACACCGACCAACTGGCCATTTCCAGGGCCAGGTCCTTGGTTTGGGTCAACTCGACGAACTCATCGAACGCCTTGCGATAGGCGGCTAGCGCCTGCTCGACGTCGGTCATCACCGGCACATTCGCGGCGGACTGGGCCTTGAGGCTGGCCGCCAGCGCAGCCAGCGCGTCGACGCTCTCGTGCAGGGCGTCAACGGCTTTCGGGTCGGCATGCAGGGCGTAGTCCTGCTCGATCAGGCGCACCTTGAGCAAGCCGCTGTTGAGCGAGGACATCGCCTTGAGGCCTTCGAAGCGCTGGCCGACGGTCTGCAGGGACCAGACACCAATCGCCGCCACCAAGGCTGTCAGCAGCAGCACCAGGGTAAAGCCCAAGCCCAGTTTTTTTGCCATCCCGAGGTTGGCGAAACGTCGTTGCACGGCCGAAATCATTGCACTTGAGTCCTCTTGCAATGGCAGATGCCATCAAGCCCGATTTACCAATGGCGAGATTCGCAACCACGGGGCACTGACACAAGACGCTGGCGCCGGAATAATGGCAAAAAGCTACACGCTCGTCGTTTTCAGGATGGTCGAGGTCGGCCTGGCAGGCCCCATGGCGCGGAACAACGCCAGCGCTCGCTGATCATCAGCATAGGCCACGTTGATGCGCAGCCAGTCACTGAGTTCACCACTGGGGCTGAACAGCGCACCGGGTGACAGCAACACGCCGAGCCGTCGAGCCTGCGCGTGCAGCCGTGAAGGGTCCGCTACGCCGGGCTTGACCCACAGGAACATACCTCCCGAGGGTATGGCGAACACCTGCCACTCCTCGTCCTCCAGCACTTGCAGGGTAGCGGCCATTTGCATGCCCAGGCGCTTGCGCAAGCGCTGCACCCATTTGCGATACGTGCCATTGGCCAGCAGCGAGGCAACCACTGCCTCGGCAAACCGCGAGGTGCCGATGCCGGTCAAGGTCTTGAGGCTGGCCAGTCGGGCAACGATCGCGGCGCTGGCACTGAGGTACCCCACACGCAGGGCACTGCTCAGGGTCTTGGAAAAGCTCGACACATAGATCACCCGCCCCTCATGGGGCAGCGCCGACAGCCGCACGCAACTGGCGTGTTGCAAGTCGCCATAGATGTCTTCTTCGATGATCAGGAAGTCTTCGCGGCGAGCCAGTTGCAGCAAGCGCTCGGCGACCTCGCGGCACAAGCTGGTGCCAGTGGGGTTGTGGTACAGGCCATTGATGAACAGGCACTTGGGCCGATGGTGTTGCAGCAATGCCTCCAGCGCCGGGATATCCGGACCGCCGTGGGTACGCGGCACTTCCAGCAGATGGACGCCATGAAAGGCCAGTTGGCGAAAGAGGTTGCCGTAGCCCGGGGCCTCGACCACTACCGTATCGCCCGCCTTGAGTAGCGTGCGTATCAAAAGATCCTGGGCATGGCTGGCACCATGGGTGGTGAGAATGCACTCCAAGCCAGAGGCCACCTGCATGTGGGTCAGGCGCTTGAGCAATTGTTCTCGCAATGCCGGCAACCCCAGCGGCGTGCTGTAGTTGAACAGACCTGCAGTATCGGTACGGCTGACCTCGCGAATTGCATAGCTGATGTCATCGCTTTCACGCCAGGCGTCCGGCAGCCAGCCACACCCCAGCTTCAGCTCGCCCAGTGGGCCGTCGGTAAAAGTCCCCCATGCCTGCTCGGCACCTTCATACCATTGGGTTTCACGAGACGCCGCTGGCGGGGCCACCATAAAGCCTGAACCCTGCCGAGGTACAAGCAACCCTTGGGCCACCATGCGCTCGAATGCCTCGACCACATTGGACTGGCTGACCAGGTTATCGAGCGCCAGCTGCCGCACGGACGGCAAACGTGTGCCCGGGGCTGCCCCGCTCTTGCGAATCCATTGCGCCACCGCGCTGACAATCTGCTGCACCACCGGTACAAGAGCCTGTCGATCGATCCCTAAATCCATGAGCCACCCACTTCAACTGTCTGTTATTCAACCCGCAAGAGTTAAGCACAGAAGCGTTGTTCGGCCCTCTACCAAGATTTACTAAATTATTGATTTAATTGAATTATTTACTTAATGACACACAATCGATCACGGCTTTTTGCCAGCTATGGAAATGCCCCACGCCACCCAAAACGTTTTCGAATGGCGTGCGACGTACAGTCCTAGATGGCCGTCGCACCACCATCCACCGCCAGCGCCTGGCCCGTGGTGAACGCAGCACCATCACTGCACAGGTAAAGCACGGCACTGGCGATTTCCTCGACCTTGCCAATGCGCCCTACCGGGTGCATGGCCGCCGCAAACTCCGCCTTGCGCGGGTCGGCCTCGTAGGCACGGCGGAACATGTCGGTATCGATGACCGCCGGGCATACCGCATTCACGCGGATTTTCTTTTTTGCGTACTCGATAGCCGCCGACTTGGTCAGGCCGATCACCGCATGCTTGGACGCCGCATAAATGCTCATCTTCGGCGCCGCGCCCAACCCTGCCACCGACGCGGTGTTGACGATCGCCCCGCCGCCCTGGGCCAGCAGCAGCGGCAGCTGGTGCTTCATGCACAGCCAGACGCCCTTGACGTTCACGCCCATGATGGCATCGAACTCGTCCAGGCTGCCGTCGGCCAGCTTGCCCTTCTCGATCTCGATTCCAGCATTGTTGAAGGCATAGTCCAGACGACCATAGGCCGTGAGTGTCTGTGCCATCAACTGCTGCACGTCCGCCTCCAGGGTGACGTTGCAGCGCACGAAGAGTGCTTCGCCACCAGCCTGCCGGATCAGCGCGACGGTGCCCTCACCGCCCGCCACATCCAGGTCGGCAACCACTACTTTCAAGCCTTCGGCGGCAAATGCCAGCGCCGTGGCGCGGCCAATACCGGCGGCAGCGCCAGTCACCAGGGCCACCTGGCCAGAAAACGTCATGCTCATGGGGAGATGTCCTATGCAAGAAATAACCGTGGGTCGAGTCTAGCCAACCCCGGGACAGGCACGTCAGCACTATCAGAAGGCCGGTTGGCGCTGCATGAACCGCAGTGATAAAGCTGCCGGGCGCACTATCATCAATGCCTATCGCCGGGCATTCGCTCCCCTGGCTGAGCTTGCCCTCCCACGGTTGAGGGTCTATCACTCTGGGTTCACTTCCAACAGAGTCCTTGCCATGACTGCCCAGACCAACCGCCAGTTCCTGCTCGCCAAACGCCCGGTCGGCGCGGCCACGCGGGACACCTTCACCTACCAGGAAGTGCCGGTGGGCACGCCCGGCGATGGGCAGGTGCTGGTGCGCAACGAATACCTGTCCCTGGACCCGGCCATGCGCGGGTGGATGAATGAGGGCAAGTCCTACATACCTCCCGTCGGTATCGGCGAGGTGATGCGTGCACTGGGCGTAGGAAAAGTAATTGCCTCGAACACCCCGAAATTTGCGGTGGGGGACTACGTCAACGGCGCTCTGGGCGTGCAGGATTACTTCCTCGGCGAGCCACGCGGTTTCTATAAAGTCGACCCGAAACTCGCCCCACTGCCACGTTATTTGTCTGCACTGGGCATGACCGGCATGACCGCCTATTTCGCCCTGTTGGACACGGGGGCGCCGAAGGCAGGCGAAACCGTGGTGATCTCCGGCGCAGCTGGCGCGGTGGGTAGCATTGCCGGGCAGATCGCCAAGCTCAAAGGTTGCCGCGTGGTGGGCATTGCCGGGGGCGCCGACAAGTGCAAGTTCCTGGTGGACGAACTGGGCTTCGACGCCGCGATTGATTACAAAAGCGAAGACGTGCCCGCCGCCCTCAAGCGCGAATGCCCCAAAGGCGTGGATGTGTATTTCGATAACGTCGGCGGCGATATTCTCGACGCGGTACTCAGCCGCCTGGCACTGAAGGCGCGTGTGGTGATCTGCGGTGCGATCAGCCAGTACAACAACAAGGAAGCCGTAAAAGGCCCGGCCAACTATTTGTCATTGCTGGTCAATCGCGCGCGCATGGAAGGTTTTGTGGTGATGGACCATGCGGCGAACTTTGCCGCTGCCGGTCAGGAGATGGCGGGCTGGATGGCCCAGGGCAAGCTCAAGAGCAAGGAAGATATCGTGGAGGGGCTGGAGACGTTCCCGGAAACGCTGATGAAGCTGTTCAACGGCGAGAATTTCGGGAAGCTGGTGCTCAAGGTCAGCTGACATCCCCTGGATCTAACTGTGGGAGCGGGCTTGCTCGCGAAGGCCGTGGATCAGTCTACTCATTCGTTGACTGACACACCGCCTTCGCGAGCAAGCCCGCTCCCACATTTTAAATCGGTGACCGTCAGGCGATTTCGGCGACGACTGCAGCCAATGCCTTGGCAGGGTCGGCAGCCTGGCTGATCGGGCGACCGATCACCAGGTAATCGGAACCTGCGTCCAGCGCCTGGCGCGGGGTCAGGATGCGGCGTTGGTCATCCTGGGCGCTGCCTGCAGGACGAATCCCCGGGGTCACCAGTTGCAGTGATGGGTGGGCGGTCTTCAGGGCCTGGGCTTCCAGCGCCGAGCATACCAGGCCATCAAGGCCGGCTTTCTGCGCCAGGGCTGCCAGGCGCAGGACCTGCTCCTGCGGCTCGATATCCAGGCCGATACCGGCCAGGTCTTCGCGCTCCATGCTGGTCAGCACGGTCACACCGATCAGCAGGGGTTTAGGGCCGCTGCGCTGCTCCAGCACTTCGCGGCACGCACTCATCATGCGCAGGCCACCGGAGCAGTGCACGTTGACCATCCACACGCCCATTTCGGCCGCGGCCTTGACCGCCATGGCGGTGGTGTTGGGAATATCGTGGAATTTCAGGTCGAGGAATACTTCGAAGCCTTTGTCACGCAGGGTGCCGACGATTTCGGCGGCGCAGCTGGTGAACAGTTCCTTGCCGACCTTGACCCGGCAAAGCTTGGGGTCCAACTGGTCAGCCAGCTTCAGTGCGGCGTCACGAGTGGGGTAATCCAGGGCGACGATGATAGGAGTCTGGCAGACGGACATTGGAATGGGCTCTCAGGCAAGTCGAAATCGGCGCGGATTGTAGCGCAAGCGGCGCCGTTGCGGGATCCGATGATCGGTAAATACTGACAGACCGCCTTGTGGCGGCCATTTTCGCCAATTGTATCGAGCCCGATACATTCACGACATGCCCTCAACACGCCCCCCGGCTAGCCTCGCCCCCATGACCGACCGTCCAGCACTTCCAGACATGGGGCTGGACGCCTATGCTGACAGCAACAACCAGGCAGATGATCGCACTATGCATACTTCTTCAGTCTCAGTGAACGACGAGCAAAAGGGCGCTGTGATCGCCGACGAAAAGCGCTGGAACACCCGCGCCCTGATCGTCGATGACGATGTGCCGATCCGCGAGCTGCTGATCGATTACCTGGCACGCTTCAACATTCTTGCCGTCGGCGTAACCGACGGCGCCGCCATGCGCCAAGCCATGCAGGCCGAAACCTTCGACGTGGTGGTGCTCGACCTGATGCTGCCGGGTGAAGACGGCCTGTCCTTGTGCCGCTGGCTGCGCGGCGAATCGGACATCCCGATCCTGATGCTCACCGCACGCTGCGAACCCACCGACCGCATCATCGGCCTGGAGCTGGGCGCCGACGACTACATGTCCAAGCCCTTCGAACCGCGCGAACTGGTGGCACGCATCCAGACCATCCTGCGTCGGGTGCGCGATGATCGCACCGAGCAACGTGCGAATATCCGCTTCGACAACTGGCGCCTCAACAGCGTGCTGCGCCAGCTGGTGGCCGACGATGGCCTGGTCGTGCCGCTGTCCAACGCCGAGTTTCGCTTGCTGTGGGTATTCATCGAACGCCCGCGCCGGGTACTGAGCCGGGAACAACTGCTGGACGCTGCCCGTGGCCGCTCCATCGAGGCGTTTGATCGCAGTATCGACTTGCTGGTCTCGCGCCTGCGCCAGAAGCTGGGGGATGATCCCAAGGCACCGCAGTTGATCAAGACCGTGCGCGGCGAAGGCTACCTGTTTGACGCGCGGGATATCGGCTGATGCGCAACGCCTTCAATACGCTGTTCGGCAGGCTGTTCGGCGTATTGCTGGTGGCCATCGTATTGGCACACGTGCTAGCCATTTTCTGGTTTCACCACTATGGCCCGCCGCCACCACCGATAGGTGAGACCTTCGTACAGCAGGCGGACGGAACATTCACTCCCATCCATAAGAAACACCCTCGCCCATGGTTTGGCGGCCCCGTGGTGCCGCTGACCTTCCAGTTCATCTCGTTGATCATCGCGGCCTGGTATGGCGCCAAGCTGTTGAGCCGGCCGATCCAGCGCCTCAGCGCGGCGGCCGAGCGCTTGAGCGTCGACCTCGACAGCCCGCCCCTCAATGAGTCCGGACCGAGGGAAGCACGACAGGCGGCGTCCACGTTCAATATGATGCAAAAACGCATTCGCGAGCAGGTCAGCCAGCGCGCGCGCATGCTCGGCGCGGTCTCCCACGACCTGCGCACCCCGCTGTCACGCCTCAAGCTGCGTCTGGAACAGATCGAGGACACCAAGCTGCAAGGCCAGATGCGCCAGGACCTGGACGACATGATCGGCATGCTCGACGCCACCCTGAGCTACCTGCACGAACAACGCACCAGCGAAACCCGGCACTGGCTCGATGTGCAGGCGCTGGTGGAGTCCCTCAGTGAAAACGCCCAGGACCAGGGCTGCGACGTGCAGTTCTCGGGCACCTGCGCGCCCCTGCAAGTGCAGCCGATGGCACTGCGTTCATGCCTCAACAACCTGATCGACAACGCCTTGCGCTACGCCGGCACCGCCCGCGTGGAACTGGCGGACAGCAAGGGCGCGCTGGTGATCCGCGTGATCGACCACGGCCCGGGGATTGCAGCCGATAAACGCGAGGCAGTGTTCGAGCCGTTTTTCCGGCTGGAAGGTTCGCGCAACCGCAATTCCGGTGGCGTCGGCCTGGGCATGACGATTTCCAAGGAAGCGGTGGAACGCCTCGGCGGTCACCTGAGCCTGGAGGACACCCCAGGCGGCGGCTTGACCGCCGTCATGTGGTTACCAAGAGCCTAATGGCTGGCACGGCCCCCTGTAGGAGCTGGCTTGCCTGCGATGGCGGTCTGTCAATTTGCCAATAAGCACCTGACAGGCCGCCATCGATCAGTCAGATCGATTTATCCTCCCGGCGGCCCTGGGCCTGGGTCGCACTCCAGTCCATCAACAGGCTGTAGGCCACCGCGAGCAAGGTCGGGCCGATAAACAGGCCGATAAAGCCAAAGGCGATCAACCCGCCGAACACCCCCAGCAGCACGATCACCAGCGGCAGGTTGCCACCCCGGCTGATCAGGTACGGCTTGAGCACGTTGTCGACGCCACTGATGATGAACGTGCCCCACACACCGAGGAACACCGCGTAGGTGTAGTCGCCTTTCCACGCCAGCCAAGCGGTTGCCGGGATCCACACCAGCGGCGGGCCCATGGGGATCAGGCTGAGCAGGAAGGTCACGATGCCCAGCACCAAAGCGCCCGGTACACCTGCGATCCAGAAACCGATCAGCGCCAGCAAGGCCTGAGCGGCGGCAGTGCCGATGACGCCGTTGACCACCCGTTGCACGGTGCCGGCCACCAGTTCGATGTAGTAACCGGCACGCTCGCCGATCAGGCGTTCCAACAAGCGATGCACGAAGGTCGCCAGGCGCGGCCCGTCACGGTAGAAGAAAAACACGAACACCAGGCTCAGGGTCAGCTCAAGGATGCCGCCGCCGATCTGCGCGCTGCGCGCCAGTAGCCAGTTACCCACTTGCCCCAGGTAAGGCTTGATGCTGACCATCAGCGCCGCCCCCTGCTGGTCGATGCTGTCCCAGGTCGCCACCAGCCGCTCACCGATAAACGGGATCGAACCGAGCCAGGTTGGCGCTTCAGGCAGACCGTCAACCTGGATGTCCTTGATCAGGCCCACGGCGTCGCGCACATGGTCGGCCAGGTTGAAGCCCAGCCACACCAGCGGCACCGCCACCAGCAACATCCAGACCAGGGTCAGGATGCCCGCCGCCAGGGACTCACGGCCTCCCAGCCAACGGGTGAGCAAGCGCATCAGCGGCCAACTGGCAAACGCCAGCACCGCGCCCCAGAACAGCGCCGACCAGAACGGAGCCATCACCCAGAAGCTGGCACCAAACAGCACCAGCAGCAGGATTTGCACCAGCAGGCGATCGTTATTGAGCATCGGGTATCTCGAAAAGGTGTCTGTAGGAAGAGAGCTTAGGCGAACGGCGCGGGTCCGTTCGCCCGGTCACGCCTAGCGTATCAGATGCAGGTGCAGGCCCTTGACCGCACCGGTGCCGGTTTCCAAGCGGGCAGCGCGCACGCCGCTGTCAATCAGGCCCTGGCGCCAGGCCTCGGCCGTAGCGCCGGTCAGGCTTACGCGCAAGGTGGCGTCGAGGTTCAAGCCACGGGAAATGAGCGTGAGCCAAGTGGCATCGGGTTCGCCCCCCAGCGCCGGGAAGTCCAGCTCGCCGGTGCTTTTCAACTCACGCAGCAAGGTGGCCGAGGTGGGCAGCAGGTCGCCCAGTGGCGCGCTGGCGTCCAGCTGTTCCACATGCAGGTAGGCGCGGCGGTTTCCCCGGGTGATGCCATACAGCGCCACCAGGGAATTCTCCTGAGGGGCGGCCAGGCGCAGCAGCAGGTATTCCTGCTGGCCGTCGGCGCCCACCAGTTTGGCATTGCCGAACACCTCGTTGGCCCACAGGCTGCTTTCGCCGCAATCACGGGCCTGGCACCAGAACAACAGTTGCGCGCCCTTGGCCTGCAGCGCTTCACGGGTTGCGGTAAACGCCGCGCTGGAGGTGTGCTCGGGCGGCAGTTCGTAGGTAATGGCGGTGGTTTGCCCGCGCGCCGTGGCCTGGCCTTCATAGCGCAGCTGGCCGCTGATCTTGCGGATCGCGCCCATGGGGTAGATGCGTTCTTTTTCTTCGGCGGGGCGGTAGTCGACAATTTGCGCGTCGACCTGACGGGCCACGGTGGGCAGGTCCCCGCTACCCGGTACGTCGGCGGCGAACACCAAGGGGCTCAGCAGGCTCAGCCCCAGGACACGGAAGCATCCTTTACGCACGCTCATCGGATCAACGCGCCTGGGCCACTGGAGGTCGAAGCAGTGTTGAGATTGTTCATGGTTGACTCCCTTTCAATCCGCCCAGCCTCGGCAGTTGACCCCGCCAAGTCAAGGCGTGGAGAAGAACCGATTGAAACAGTCTGCAACAAGGATCGCACCGGGCTCGTCATTCAGGTGCAAATGATGGCCGCCTGGCAGCGTGGTCACGGTGAAGGGTAGCTGAGAAAGCAATTCGGGATGTTTCGCCAACATGCCGTCAGCGGCAACCACCAACTGCGTGGGGCAACCGACGCGTCGCACGAAAGCCATCGCCTGCTCATCCGTCAGACGCATCGGAGAGGCCAGCGTCAAACGGCTGTCGGAACGCCAGGTGTATCCCCCCGGCACCGGCATCAAACCACGCTGGGCCAGCAGTTCGGCGGCTTCGCGACTGACCGCCACCACCCCTTTCATGCGCGCTTCCACGGCACGGTCGAGGCTGCCGTACACCGGTTTGCGTTTGTCCTGCAGGCTCAATTGCGCCTGCAAGGCCATGCCCAAGCGCTCGGCGGCGTTCTCGCCACTGGCGGTTGGCGGGATCACACCGTCGATCAATCCCAAGTGCGTCACCCGCTCCGGCAAGGCACCGGCCAGCACCAGGGAAACGATGGCGCCGAGGGAATGGCCAAGTAATGCAAAACGTTTCCAACCCAGCTGTTCGGCGACTTGCAGCACATCGTGGACGTAATCCCACAACGCATAACCTGACCCAGCAGGACGATGCGCCGAATGCCCGTGGCCGGCCATGTCCAGGGCGACGATGCGCAATCCGGTCAGTTTTGGCGCCAGGCGCGCAAAGCTATTGGCGTTGTCCAGCCAGCCATGCAGGGCGATGACCGGCAAACCGTCTTCGGGACCAAACAAGTGTGCCGCCAGCTCGATATGCGGCAGGCTCAGGCGGACTTCCTCGACCGGCGTGCTCATGCGCAACTGCGCTCACGGGCTTCCCAGCGGGAGAACAGGTTCTTGATCAAGGTGGCGGTGTCCTGTGGACGCTCAAGCGGGAACATGTGGCCACCGGGCATGGTGAGCATCTCACCCATGGGCAGGCGGTCGACACCGCTGGCATGGTGGCGCATCACCACTCGGCTCTGGCGACCGCGCACCACCGCCAGCGGCACCTTTAATTGGCGCACCTGGCCGGGGCTGGTGTGAGGCACACCGCGGTAGATGCTGATTTCAGTGGCCGGGTCAAAGCGCAGGCGCAGGCGATCACCGACCTGTTGCAAGCCATGTTGCAGGTAGGCGTCGAAGCATTCGGGGTCGAACCCGCGAAACAGGGTTTTACCGGCGAAATAGCTGCGCGCGCAAGCCAGGTCAGTGAACTCTTCACGACGGCCCAGGGTGCGTCCAGCCGGTGTCAGGCGGTCGATAAAACCAAAGCGTTTGGCCGCGCGAATCACCCAGCGATCGGCCCGGGTCAACACCGGCGAATCCAGCATTACCACGCCGCGATACAACTGCGGGCAACGCATGGCCGCGTGCAAATGCAGCACGCCGCCCAAGGAATGACCAACGCCCCACACGGGTTCAGGTTGCAGCTCCAAGTGGTGGATCAGTTCGTCCACCAGGTTCTGCCAGTTGTCGTCCACCGGGAACCTGGGGTCGTGACCGTGCTGCGGCAAGTGAGCCACCGCGTATTCCGGAGCCAGGGCAGCAAACAACTTGCCGTAGGTGGCCGAAGGGAAACCATTGGCGTGGGCAAAAAACACGTGCTGCGACATACGGGATCCATCTACAAAAACAGAAATGAATTGTCACCAGCCCCGGGCAGCACAGCAATGACTGTAACTGCCAGGAATGATGACACTCACGCCATGCCTATCGCGCCGGCGGTTGTTCGCCCAGCGGCACCACGGCCATGGTCAGGCGTGAAACGCAGCTGGCCTTGCCCTCATCGCTGGTCAGGCGGATGTCCCAGACCTGAGTCGTACGGCCGATATGGATCGCTCGCGCCACCGCCGTCACCCGCCCGCTGCGCACACCCCGCAGGTGGTTGGCATTGACCTCCAGACCCACGCAATAGAATTTTTTGGGGTCGATGCACAGGTAGGCCGCCATGGAGCCGACGCTTTCAGCCAGCACCACCGAGGCGCCGCCGTGCAGCAGACCATAGGGCTGGTGGGTACGGTGATCGACCACCATGCTGGCGGTCAGGGACTCTTCATCAAAACTTTCAAAACGGATATCCAGCAATTCACCGATGGTGTTTTTCTGGATGGCATTGAGTTGTTCGATGTTGGGTTGGGTGCGCCACAAACTCATGGGTCAATCCTTTTTGGTTTTATGATGGCCCTAATCCTGCCACAGAACGGTTTCGGAACGCTCGCTCCAAGTCGGTAATTGTTCACCGTAAGTCGCCTCGATCACGCTGCGCTTGATCTTCAACGTAGGGGTCATAAAACCGTTTTCCACCGCCCAATTGTCGTTGACCACCACCAGGTGCCGCAGACGTTCATGCTTGTCCAACGTCTGGTTGACTTGTTCCAGCCAGCGCTCAAGGGCGCCCTGCAGCACTTCACGAGCCTCCGCCTGGCCAACGGCCGACAGCACGCACAACCCCATCGGGGCAATCAGGCCATCCCCCACCACGCACACTTGTTCGATGCGGGCATGTTCGGCCAGGCGGTTTTCAATCGGCGCCGGGGCCACGTACTTGCCCTTGCTGGTCTTGAAGATTTCCTTGAGGCGCCCGGTCAGGCGCAGGCGGCCCTCGGCGTCCTGCTCGCCCTTGTCGCCGGTGCGCAGGTAGCCATCGTCAGTGAGGGTTTCAGCGGTTTTCTGCGGGTCCTTGAAGTACCCCAGCATCGTTGCGCCGCTGCGCACCTGCACCTCGCCCGACGGGTCGATGCGCACCTCAACGCCAGGGCATGGCTGGCCGATCCAGCCAAGGGTCTGCAGGCCCGGGCGCGACACATGGGAATATCCGCAGGCTTCAGTCATGCCGTACACCTCCAACACGTCCAGCCCCAGGCGCTGATACCAGCGCAGCAACGCCTCGGGCACGGGCGCGGCGCCGGACAGGGCAATGCGCAACGCATCCAGCCCCAGGCCCGCCAACACCTTATGGCCGACGCGCTTGCCGATAAAAGGCAGGCGCAGCAGGGTTTCCAGGCGCTTTTCCGGGACCTTGGCGTAAACGCCCATCTGGAACTTGGTCCAGATGCGCGGCACGCCGAACAACGCGGTCGGGCGCGCCCGGCGCAGGTCGGCCAGGAAGGTGTCGAGGCTTTCGGCGAAAAACACCGTTTGCCCGGTATAGATCGCGGCCATTTCCACAAACATCCGCTCTGCCACATGGCACAGCGGCAGGTAGGACAACAGCCGGTCGCCCTCCCCCAGGCCGAATAATTCGGTACCGCGGGTGGCGGCAAAACCCAATGCGCCGAAGGTTTGCATCACGCCTTTGGGCAAGCCCGTGGTGCCGGAGGTATAGATGATGGTGGCGAGGCTGGAGGCGTCAGGCGCGGGGTTGTCCTGGATGGGCGAACACTTTTGCAAGTCGGCCCAAGTGAAATCGAAAGTGCCAGCCGGGCACAACGGCAGGCTGATGGTCGGCAAACCGTGTGGAATACCGGGCGCCATGGCAGGCCAATCGTCGAGCTTGCCGATCAGCGCCAGCGCCGCCTCGGAATGGGTGAGCACATGGGCCACCGAGTCGGCGGTGAGGTTGGGGTACAGCGGCACCGAGACGTGCCCAGCCATCCAGATCGCCAGGTCGGCGATGATCCAGTGGGCGCAGTTTTTGGAAATCAGGGCGATGTGCGAGCCCTGGGGCAGCTCTCGGGCGCGCAGCCAGTGGGCGGCGCGACGGGCTTGCTGGCCGACCTCTTCCCAGGTGAGGGTTTGCACCTCCCCGCCGCCAACGGGCTGCACGAGAAAGGTTTTGCGCGGGTGCCGCGCTTCACGTTCGAAGAAGACCTGCAACGGCAAACGAAAAGCGACAGGCATGGGACGCGCTCCTTTGTGTTCCGATGATAGCCAACCAAGCACTTGCTTGGTTGACTATATAGCACACAAAAAGCGGCGATCGTTCCTACGGATTCTTTACGCTAACCAGGCTCATCAGCCCCGCCAGCGGAAAGTCGCCCTCCAGTTCCGCCAGGCTGGCGGTGTGCATCGGTTGCGGCTGGCGTTGGTGGCCGTGCTGCAAAAAGCTGATCAGGCTACCCACCAGGGGCTGGTGGCTGACCAGCAGCACATTGTCATCGGTGTCGAGTTTTTCCAGCACCTGCAACGGGTTACCTTCGGGGGTCAGCCACGGCACCGTGCGGATCTCCGGTTCGAAACCCAACGCATCGCGCACTAAATGTGCGGTCTGCTGCGCCCGCACATACGGGCTGGCGATGATGACGGCGATGGGCTGGCCGATCAGGTGCGCAGCGCTGCGCAAGACTTCGCCACGGCCATGCTCGGTGAGGTTGCGTTCGGCGTCGGTACGGGCGTGCCCTTCGGCCTCACCGTGACGCAAGATCCACAGCTTCACAGTTTTGGCTCTTCATCGCGGGCCGGGTGCGGCGCAGGCGGCACGCTGTGAGCAGCTTCGCCTTCAGGTGCGCGTGGGGTCGGCCAATCGGCGAACGGCCAAGGTTTCTGCTCGGTATGGAAGCTGCCGAAACGGCCGATCTGCGCGAGGAACTGGCTGAGGCTGTCGCCAAAGTTCATCAAGCCCAGGTTGGGCGCGCTGTAGACCAGGCGATAAATCAGTTGCACCACCACCAGCGCACCCAGCAGGAATTGCGCGACTTGCCACACCAGGGCAAACACCAGCATCCATAGAATGCGCAGCAGGATGGACTCGTATTTAGGGGCGTCTTTCGGGTCGTTCATGGCGCGTTCCTCAGTTGAAACCACTGGTGGAAATAAAGTCGACATCGGTTTTCGGCTCGGCCCGCATCAGCAGCTCGATGACCTGGTTCAAGGTGCGCCCTTCAAACAGGATCGCGTGCAACCCGGCGACCAGCGGCATGTACACCCCAACTTCCTGGGCCTTGGCCTTCAGGACCTTGAGGGTGTTGACCCCTTCGGCCACTTCGCCCAGGCGCGTCACCGCGTCTTCCAGGCTCAGGCCCTGGCCGAGCGCGAAGCCGACCTGATAGTTACGGCTCTTGGGCGAGGAACAGGTCACGATCAAGTCGCCCACGCCGGCCAACCCCAGGAAAGTCATCGGGTTGGCACCCTGGTTCACCGCAAAGCGCGTCATCTCGGCCAGGGCGCGGGTGATCAGCATGCTCTTGGTGTTTTCGCCCATGCCGAGGGCGACGGCCATGCCGGCAATGATTGCGTAGACGTTTTTCAGCGCACCGCCCAGTTCGACGCCAAAGCGGTCGCTGCTGGCGTAGACACGAAAGGTGCGGCCATGCAGCACGGCCTGGACGCGCTCGCATAGGGCCTCGTCTTCACTGGCGATGACCGTGGCGGTCAGCGCGTGCTCGGCCACTTCCCGCGCCAGGTTCGGCCCGGACAGCACGCCGATGCGCGCCTTGGGGGCGATCTCTTCGAGGATCTCGCTCATCAGCTTGAAGGTCTGCGCCTCGATGCCCTTGGTCAGGCTGACCAGCAGCTTGCCCGCCAGGCGCTCGGCATGGGGCGCCAGCACCGAGCGCAAGGCGCTGGAAGGCAGCGCCACAAAGCACAGGTCGCAGGCGGTGAGGGTTTCGAGCAAGTCGGTAACCGGCTCAACGGCCGGGTGCACCTTGATGCCTTTAAGGTAACGGGGGTTTTCCCGGTGGACGCGAATGGCCTCGGCCTGCTCGGGATCACGCATCCACTGGCGTACCGCGTGGCCGTTCTCAGCCAGCAGGTTAGCCACGGCGGTACCAAAACTTCCGCCTCCCAGGACCGCAATAGGGCGCTGTTCAGTCATATGCAATCCGTTAATCCATACCAGTGGCGATGGCGGCATTATACGGGGCGACCCGCTTGCGGCCAGCCCCCGTGTCAATTCACGCGCTTGTCGGAAAATGCCATGCCTGTGTGAAGTAAATGCAAGGGCGGCGACTGGCAAAAGGCCCCGCCTCGGTTAACATGGGCGGCTATCCGTAATTATCAAGGCCGTGCCGTGTATTTGGGCCCTCCTCCCCGCTCATCTGTGTTGTTGATGCTGTTGTGCAGTGCACCTGCGCTGGCTGATGACCTGTTCCTGGACAGCCAGCCGCTGCCGCAAGTGCTGACCGCTACCCGCCTGAAACAATCGGCCGCCGCCGTGCCGGGCAGCATGACCGTGATCGACAGCGAGCTGATCAAGGCCAGCGGCGCACGGGATATCAGCGAACTGCTGCGCCTGGTGCCGGGGATGATGGTCGGCTACACCACCGGCAACCAGGCGGCGGTGAACTACCACGGCACCAGTGCCAGTGATGCCCGACGCATGCAGGTGCTGATCGACGGGCGCTCGGTGTACCGCGCCGGTTTGGCAACCGTGGACTGGAGCGATATTCCGGTGGCCATGGAGGATATCGAGCGCATCGAAGTGTTCCGTGGCCCCAACACCGTCAGCTATGGCGCCAATGCGTTGATGGCGGTGGTCAACATCCTCACGCGTTCGCCGGCCAACAGCCAGGGCACGCGGGTCAAGGTTATCCGTGGCGAGCGCGGGATCAACGACTTCTACGCCAGCCAGGGTGTGGGCTGGGAAACCGGTGATTTGCGCCTGTCCCTGTCGGGCCAGCAGGACGATGGTTTTGACAGCGATGCCACCGGCGCCGACCGCCGCGACAGTCGCCGCCTCAGCCGCTTCAGCCTGGCAGTGAGCCAGACGCTGAACGCCCAGCAGAGCATCGACTGGCAACTGGACGCGAAGGAAGGCACCAACCAGCGCCCCTACACCTACACACCGGTCTTCGCCGGGATTACCGAAGGCGGCACCAATTCCGACGTGACGGCCAAGGACTACGCCGGCTCCCTGCGCTGGAATTTCGACTTCAACCCGGAGCACAGCCTGTATATCCAGGGTTCGGCGCAGCAGTGGGATCGCCAGCAGGTGTGGAAAGCCTGCGACGCCAAAGTGTCGTTCAGCCCGGAGCTGACCCGCCTGTGGCAGCTCAACCCCAACTACGCCGAACAATTGGCCCGGCACATGGACACCTACAGCCAGGGTTCTGCGCCACCGGGCAGTGCTGCCGAGCAGGCCCTGGCAAATCAGGTCCTGGACCAGTGGCGCAACGGCGCCAGCCAGAGCGTGTGCGGTGACATCGACCAGAGCACCCGCGAAAGCCGCTACGACATCGAGGTGCAGGACACCCTCAGCCTGTCCGACAGCCTGCGCCTGGTCAGCGGCATGAACTACCGCTACGACCGCGCCGACTCCGACACCTACTTCAATGGCACCCTCGACGACACCACCTGGCGCCTGTTCGCCCACCTGGAATGGCGGGCCAGCGAACACTGGCTGCTGCAAGGCGGCGCGATGTACGAAGACACCCACTTGAGCGGCAACTCGCTGACGCCGAGGGTGGCGGTCAACTACTTGATCAACCCGCGCCATGGCCTGCGCGCGGTGTATTCCGAAGCTATCCGCTCGCCGGACATGTTCGAGAACAACGTCAACTGGAGCTACCGTGTCACCAACCTCAGCTCGCCGGCCTACGGGCAGAATTCCGGGCAATATTTTGTAGTGACACGCGGCCCCGGCAACCTCGATAAAGAGCTGATGCGTTCGCGGGAATTAGGTTACAACGGGTTCTTCGCCGACCTCGGGCTGAATGTGGACGTGAAGCTGTTCTATGACGAAATCACCGACATGATCAGCTCGCCCCTGCGCAACAACCAGTACATTGCCAGCAATGCCAACAGCTCACGCTTTACCGGCGCTGAAACCCAGTTCGACTGGCGCATGAGCAACGCCGACCGCCTGCGCCTGACCTATGCTTACGTCGACACCACCGCCAGCAACCCACTGGACAAGCTGCAGACAGCGCGCAACAGTGGCTCGGCCGGTTGGTTGCGGGAATGGGGCCAGGGCTGGTCCAGCGCGCTGTTCTACTATGGCGACGATGCACTCAATCAGTATCGCTTCGAACGGGTCGACCTGCGGGTGGCCAAGCGCATTGCCCTGGGCAAAGCCAACGTGGAGCTGGCCGGCATGTTGCAAGAACGCCTCGATAACCAGCCCACCACCTGGGCCGACAACAATTACGACCATCGCCATGTGCTCTACTTCAGCGCGGAGTTAGAGTTCTGACATGGGCGATCAGTCACGGATGACCCTCCTCTTTGTTTCACGCCTGTGGCGACGCGGCCTGCTGCTGGCGTGCCTGCTTCTGACGGCACCGGCCTGGAGCGCCGACATCCTGCTGACCGCCGCCGAAGACAGTGCCGGGGTCCAGGCCTTTGCCCAGGCCCTCGCCCAGCAGCGCCCCGAAGACCACGTCACATTCACCGCGCTCAAGGACCTGCCCGCGCCGAACCAACTGCCCGCCACTACGCGCTTGATCCTGCTGGACTTGCCCGGCCTCGACTGGCGCCTGCAAGACACCCAGGGCCCGCCGACCCTGGTGCTGCGCATCAGCCGCCTGCAAGCCCGGCAACGCCTGGGCACCGCCCACCCGGCCAAGATCAGCCTGCTGTGGAGCGACCCGCCGCTGGAGCGCCAGTTGAACCTGATCGCCAACATCCTGCCCCAGGCCCGGCGCATCGGCGTGCTCTACGGCACCGACAGTGAATTCCTGCTGCCAGAACTGCGCCAGTACGCAACGCCCAAAGGGCTGGAAATCGTGCCGCAGCGCTGGGACAACATCAGCGACAGTCGGCCGTTGCAAACCCTGTTCAAGAGCAGCGACGTGCTGCTGGGCCTCGATGACCCGCAGCTGTACAACCCGAAAACCGCGAAGAACCTGCTGCTCAGCAGCTACGCCCAACAATTGCCGCTGGTGGGGCCCAACGCAGGGTTTGTGCGGGCCGGCAGCCTGGCCAGCACCTACAGCGACCAGGCGGATTGGCTGGCCGTGCTCGACCGCTTGCTGGACCACCCGCCCGCCAACTGGCCACGCACCTTGTACCCGGAACACTTCAAAGTCGTGGGCAACCCGCAAGTCGCGCGCTCACTGGGCATCGAACAGGTGGATGAAGTCGCCGTCGCCGCCCGCTTGGCCGAAGGAGAAAAACGCCCATGACCTTGCGTCGTCGTTGGGACATCAACACCCGCACCCAGCTCATCACCCTGGGCCCGGCGCTGTTGCTGACGTTGCTGTTGATCAGCTTCTTCACCTTCGTGCGTATCCAGGACCTGCGCCAGGAACTGGACCACACCGGCCAACTGATCGCCAACCAGCTGGCGCCGGCCACCGAATACGGAGTGATTTCCGGCAACAATGATGTGCTCGACAGCCTGCTGCGCGCCACGCTGGCCACGCCCCACGTGCGTTTCCTGGAGATCCAGGACAGCACCGAGAACATCCTGGTGTACGTCGAACAGCCGTCGGAGAAGCATGACCGCTCGTTGTCGGTCAAAGTCTTCCAGGCGCCGATTCGCCTGCAGCACATCCAATTGGGCAATGACTTCTTCCAGGACAACCTGAACGAACCCAAGGCGCCCCGTGCGGACTACCTGGGCCGCGTGATCGTCGGCATGTCCAACGACGCCTTCAGCCAGCGCCAGCAGGAGATCCTGTTCAAGGCCGGCATCCTGGCGCTGTTCGCCCTGCTGTTTACCTTCCTGCTCGCCCGGCGCCTGGCGGCCAGCCTGTCGCAGCCGATCAGCGCCATGGGCCACGCGGTGAAGGCGATCCAGCAAGGGGATTACCAGACGCCCCTGCCGATTGTGGATGACTCGGAGCTGGGCGACCTGTCGCGGCATATCAACAACCTGGCCGAGGGCCTCAACCAGGCCAGCCGCGAGCAGCAACAGGCCATGGCGCAACTGATCCAGACCCGCGAAGAAGCGGAACGGGCGAACAATGCCAAGTCGGACTTCCTGGCGATGATGAGCCACGAACTGCGCACGCCGATGAACGGCGTGCTGGGCATGTTGCAGTTGCTGGAAACCACCGAGATGACCGAGGAGCAGACCGAATACGCGGCACTGGCCTCCGAGTCCACCGAGCATCTGCTCAAAGTGATCAACGACATCCTCGACTTCTCCCGCATCGAGCGTGCCGCACTGGAGCTGGAACATATTCCGTTCAACCTCGCCGACCTGATCAGCAGCTGTGCCCAGGCGTTCCAGCACAGCGCCCAGCAGCGCGGGCTGGCCCTGGAACTGCCGATTCCGGCGGGCATGGCGTCGTTGCGCGTGCAGGGTGACCCGACGCGCATCCGCCAAATCCTGGTGAACCTGATCGGCAACGCGCTGAAGTTCACCGAGCACGGCACCGTCACGGTCGAACCCCAGTGGCAGACCCTGGACCACGAACTGGTGTGGTTCACCTGCACCGTGCGCGACAGCGGCATCGGGATTTCCGCGGAACGCCTGGAGCTGATGTTCGATGCGTTCCAGCAGGCCGACAGTTCCATTTCAAGACGTTACGGCGGCACCGGGCTGGGCTTGCCGATCGCCCGCACGCTGGCCGAACGCATGGGCGGCACGCTGCGCGCCCAGAGCGAAGAAGGCCGGGGCTCGGTGTTTACCCTGGAAATTCCGCTGGCGATCGACCAGCACAGCTCCCCCACCATCGCGCTGGACGCCGATGGCAAAGGCAGTGCGGGGGATGGCCGGCATGTGTTGCTGGTGGAGGACAACCCGGTCAATCGCACCGTGGTGGAGGCCATGCTGCGCAGCCTGGGCTTTGAAGTGAGCCTGGCCACCGACGGCGCCGAAGCGATCCGCAGCGCCGAGAGCCTGATTTTCACGGCGATCCTGATGGACTGTCGCTTGCCGCTGATCGACGGTTACGAAGCCACCCGGCAGATCCGTCAGCTGCCCGGCTGCGCCGACCTGCCCATCATCGCCTTGACGGCCAACGCCTTGCAGGGCGACCGCGAAGCCTGCCTGGCCGCCGGAATGAACGATTACCTGGCCAAGCCGTTCAAACGCACGGATTTGCAGCAAATCCTGCAGCGCTGGGTGCAATAGCGCCGCGCCATCAGCCAACTCCGACTGGCATCAAAGACGAAAGTGCGGCAGTCTTAGGCACCCGAACGGGCCGATAAACAGGCCCGGTTTAAAATTTCAGTGAACAAGTGTACATTCAGTGCCTTGACGCTGTGACTTTCACTACAACGCAATAGTCTATGTGTAGGCTGCCGGAATGAGGCGTAACGCTTCAGTCGGTTCGGGAAGATTTGCCCTACCCTGCCGCATGGGATTATTGAGGAGCTCGCATGACCAAACAAAACGCCTTTACTCGGGAAGACCTGCTGCGCTGCAGTCGCGGTGAGCTGTTCGGCCCAGGTAACGCGCAACTGCCCGCCCCGAACATGCTGATGGTGGATCGCATCACCCATATCAGCGAAGAGGGTGGCAAGTACGGCAAAGGTGAATTGGTCGCCGAGCTGGATATCACCCCGAACCTCTGGTTCTTCGCCTGCCACTTCGAAGGTGACCCTGTGATGCCAGGCTGCCTGGGCCTCGACGCCATGTGGCAGCTGGTCGGTTTCTACCTGGGCTGGCAAGGCCTGCCGGGCCGCGGTCGCGCCCTGGGTTCGGGCGAAGTGAAGTTCTTTGGCCAGGTTCTGCCGAGCGCCAAGAAAGTCACCTACAACATTCAAATCAAGCGCGTCCTCAAGGGCAAGCTGAACCTGGCCATCGCCGACGGTTCGGTGACTGTCGACGGTCGCGAGATCTATACTGCCGAAGGCCTTCGGGTCGGCGTATTCACTTCCACTGACAACTTTTAAGGGTTATCCGCATGCGCCGCGTCGTTATCACTGGTCTGGGCATCGTTTCTTGCCTGGGCAATGACAAAGAGACCGTCACCGCTAACCTGCGTGCAAGTCGCCCTGGCATCCGCTTCAACCCGGAATATGCCGAAATGGGTCTGCGTAGCCAGGTTTCCGGCTCCATCGACCTGCCCCTCGAAGAACTGATCGATCGCAAGATCTACCGCTTCGTCGGCCACGCTGCCGCCTACGCCTACCTGGCGATGAAAGACGCGATCGCCGACTCCGGCCTGACCGATGACCAGGTATCGAACGTACGCACCGGCCTGATCGCCGGTTCCGGCGGCGCATCGACCCTGAACCAGATGGAAGCGCTGGATATCCTGCGCGAAAAAGGCGTGAAGCGCGTTGGCCCGTACCGTGTCACACGGACCATGGGCAGCACCGTTTCGGCCTGCCTGGCCACGCCGTTCCAGATCAAGGGTGTGAACTACTCGATCTCCTCCGCGTGTGCCACCAGTGCTCACTGCATCGGTACTGCGGTTGAGCAGATCCAACTGGGCAAGCAGGACATCGTATTCGCTGGCGGCGGTGAAGAAGAACATTGGAGCCAGTCGTTCCTGTTCGACGCCATGGGCGCACTGTCCACCCAGTACAACGAAACCCCGGAAAAGGCCTCCCGCGCCTACGACGCCAAGCGTGACGGTTTTGTCATCGCCGGCGGCGGCGGCATGGTGGTGGTCGAGGAGCTGGAACACGCGCTGGCCCGTGGCGCCAAGATCTACGCGGAAATCGTCGGCTACGGCGCCACTTCCGACGGCTACGACATGGTTGCACCGAGCGGTGAAGGCGCCATCCGCTGCATGCAGATGGCAATGTCCACCGTGGATACCCCAATCGACTACCTGAACACCCACGGCACCTCGACTCCGGTCGGCGACGCCAAGGAAATGGAAGGCGTGCGTGCGGTATTCGGCGACAAGGCGCCGGCCATCAGCTCCACCAAGAGCCTGTCGGGTCACTCCCTGGGCGCCGCTGGCGTTCACGAAGCGATCTACTGCCTGCTGATGATGGAAGGCAACTTCATGGCCGGCTCGGCCAACATCGACGAGATCGATCCGGTGGTGGCAGATATGCCGATCCTGACCAAGACCGTCGAGAACGCAAAAATCGACACCGTGATGAGCAACAGCTTCGGCTTTGGTGGCACTAACGCCACCCTGGTGCTGAAACGCTGGCAGGGCAAGTAAGACCTGTCGCTTGAACGCATGAAAAAGCCCCGACTGGTTCGGGGCTTTTTTATGGGTGACAGCATTCAAAACCGAGTCGTCTGCATCGCAGGCAAGCCAGCTCCCACAGTGACCGAGTACATCCTGAAGGAACGCGGTCAGTGTGGGAGCTGGCTTGCCTGCGATCGGCCCAACGAGACCTTGCGCACTACACCGAAAACCGCGCCACCATGGTGTTCAAATCCACCGCCAACCGCGACAGCTCCTGGCTCGCCGCACTGGTCTGATTCGCCCCGGTAGACGTCTGGTGCGCCAGATCACGAATGTTCATCAAGTTGCGATCCACCTCCCGCGCCACCGCCGCCTGCTGCTCAGAGGCACTGGCAATCACCAGGTTGCGCTCATTGATCAGGGTAAAGGCCGAGGCGATGTCCTCCAGCGCCGTGCCCGCCGACTTGGCGATGTCCAGGGTCGAACGTGCGCGACTGTTGCTTTGCTGCATGGAGCTGACCGCCTGGTCGGTGCCTTGCTGAATGCCGCTGATCATCAGCTCGATTTCCTGGGTCGACTGCTGGGTGCGATGGGCCAGGGCGCGCACCTCGTCGGCCACCACCGCAAAACCTCGCCCGGCATCCCCGGCGCGTGCCGCCTCGATCGCCGCGTTCAGCGCCAGCAGGTTGGTCTGCTCGGCAATCGCGCGGATCACATCCAGCACCTTACTGATCCCGTAGACCTTCTGCGCCAAATCCTCGACCTGGGTCACGTTGTCGGTCACATCGGTGGCCAGCGCCTCAATCGACACCACAGTCTGATGCACTTGCTGGCGCCCATGCTGGGCAATACGGTCGGACTCACGGGACGCCTGGGAGGTGGCCACCGCATTGCTCGCCACCTCTTCCACCGCCGCCGTCATCTGGTTGACCGCTGTCGCCGCCTGCTCGATTTCCTGGTTTTGCTGGTGCAAGCCACGGGTGGCGTCTTCGGTCACACAACTGAGTTCCTCTGAGGCGGACGCCAGCTGGTTCGAAGACTCGGCAATGCGCCGGATCGTGTCACGCAGGTTCGCCTGCATGCCCTTGAGTGCCTGCTGCAAGCGCGCCGGCTCATCGTTGCCACTGACGCTGATCTCACCGGTCAGGTCGCCACTGGCCACACTCTGGGCGACTTTCAGCGACTGGGCCAGGGGCAGCACAATGCTGCGGGTCAGCCATACGGCCAGGCCGATGGTGATCAGCGCCGTCAGCCCAATCATGCCGACCACCCAGCTACGGGACTGGCTGAACACGCTTTGCGCGAGATTGGCCGCGTGGTTGGCGTTGGTTTTGTTCAACTCGACCAGATCGTGCAAGGTGCCGGCCATTTCGTCGGCCAACTGGTTCATCTCACCGTTGACCACTTTGATCGCGTCTTCCAACTGATTGGCCTTGGAAAACCCCATGACCTGCTCCTGGCGCTGCAGGTATTGCTGCTCCTGGGCCTTGAAGCGATCAAACAGCGCATGCTCCTCGGGCAGGACTATCAGCGCCTCATAGAGGGTTTGGGCGTGGTGCAGGCCACTTTTGAGGTCGGCCAGCTTCTGTTCATTCTGCGCCAGCGCCTGCGGGTCACGGTTGACCAGCAAGCGCAGGGTCAGCGCACGCACCCGCAGCAGGTCCTGGCTCATCTCGCCCACGGCCATCACGCTGGGCAGCCAGTTGTTTTCCACCTGGTCCGATTGCTGGCGCATATTGGCCATCTGCAACAGGGCGAAGCCGCCCAAAGCGAAAACCATCAACGCCAACAGGCCAAACCCCAAACCTGCACGCGGGGCGATATTCAGACTTCTGATACTCATGCCTTGGCTCCTTCCAAGTGCGCTGCATCCATTTGCAGCCAGCTCTTGAAAGGTATCGGCGCCTTAGCCTCTTTGCGTAAGACGAAAACGCGATATCAACGTCGCACACCATCGCGAGCAGTTTCAGGCAGGATCGCCAGGAAGTTGTCCCGCGCGACGTTGCGGGCGATGTCTTCCGGCAAAGCATCCAGAAAAGGATCAAAGCGGCGCATTTCCTTACCCAGTTTATTGAAGCGCCCTACGACGTCCGAGCCCAGCATAAAGCGCGTAGGGAAGCGCTCCACCAGCTTGACCCACTCCGGGCGTGGCTGACCGGCGTCATCCAGCAAATACGGCGTGAGCATGCTCCAGGACAGGTCGATGTAGAGGTTCGGATAAGCCTCCAGCAGACGGTTCAAGGTCGGCAGCAAAAAGTCCATCTGTACCTGATGACGGTGGATTTCCTTGCTGGTGCCGGCATGAGCCCAGATAAAACGGGTGTGCGGGTGATTGCGCAGTGGCTCTTCTACCTCGGCCAGGTACAGCGGGTTGCGCTCACGCTTGGAGGTGATGTTGGAATGCAGCATCACCGGCAGATCGTTTTCTGCTGCCAGGTGATAGATGCGGGTCATGGCTTCGTTATTCGCGCGCGGAGTGTCACCGGCGGTGATAGCCGTGAGGTCGTCATGGCGGGTGAAGACTTCACCGATGCCCTGCCACAGTCCTGGATTGAGGTCGAGCATACGCTGGATATGGGCGACCGAGTTCTTGTCGTTGGGGTTGAAGCCAGACAGAAAGGGATGAAAGTGCTGGCGCTGCTCCGGGGGCAGTTTGTTGAGCGCGGCGGCGACGATCACGTCGGTGGCGCTGTACCAGTAGGCGTCGGCGTCGTCACCGGCGTAATAGCGTGGGCGCTTGGGTTCGTCTTCGTGCCATTTTTTTGCGACGGGGATGCCGGAAATCATCACGTGCTCGATGCGGTTGTCAGCCATCGCCTTGAGCAGCTTGTCCATGCCCGCGGTTTCCTGGAAGAAGTCCACGTAATGCAGGTGCGCATCGCTGTAGGCATAGTCGCGGGCCTGCACCACAAGGCTGCTGGTGGCGAGCAACAGGGCAAGGATCAGGCGGGTCCAGGGCACGGTAAAACCTCGATAAGGGGGGCTACGAGTAGACCTTGGGTGCCCAGCCAGGGTTCATCCGCAAAAAAACGTGGAACACCCCAGTGCCAGCATGCTCTATACCTTCATGACCCTTTCTCCTGCCGCCCTGTGAGGTTCACCATGCCTGTTACCGTCAACACCCTGAACCACGACAACTTCCGCCACAGCGTGAACATCAATAACCACGAGCTGTTCACCGACCTGCCCAAGAGCCTGGGCGGCGACGATTCGGCGCCCTCCCCTCACGACTACTTCGACGCGGCGCTGGCCTCGTGCAAGGCCCTGACGGTCAAGCTCTACGCGCAGAAAAAAGATATCCCGCTGACCGGCGTGACTGTCGAGGTGACCCATGACAGCAGCGAAGAACAAAAGGGCAAATACAAGCTCAACGTCAAGCTGACCCTCAAGGGCGTGCTCACTGACGAGCAGCGCGACGAACTGCACCGCGTAGCCGACCGTTGCCCGATCCATAAGCTGATGACCACCGCCGACGTCAGCATCGAAACCCAACTGTCGGAAGGCGCCTTCAGCCAGTAGCAGCAACCTGGCGTCGAGCGGGTTATGCTCAAGAGGCCTCTAACCCGCTCAGACAGGGACGCCCCATGACCACCCTCACCGTGATCCGCCCTCGCCCCGAAGATGTCGAGGGCCAGCCGATCCTGCGCCCGCTGCCCTCGCGGGAATGCCGCAGCGTCGGTCCCTTCGTGTTTTTCGACCATATGTTGCTCACCCGCTACGCGCCGGGCAGCGGCATGAATATCCGCCAGCATCCGCATATCGGGCTGTCGACCCTCACCTACCTGTTTGAAGGCACGCTGCAACACAAGGACAGCCTGGGCTCGGACCAAGTGGTGCAGGCCGGCGATGTCAGCTGGATGACCGCTGGCAGCGCCATCGCCCACGTCGAGCGGACACCCGAGGCGGTCAAGGCCAGCGGTTTCAGCCTGCACGGCCTGCAAGTGTGGCTGGCCTCCCCCAAGGACCACGAAACCGGCCCGGGACACTACAGCCATCACCCGGCAGCGAGCTTGCCGGTCAGCGACAACCTGGGTGTGCAGATCCGCCTGATCGCCGGCAGTGGGTTCTGCCTCAAATCACCGGTGCCGGTGCTTTCGCCCACGTTGTACGCCGATGTGCAGATGCAGACGGCTACCACCTTGCTGATCCCGGACGAGCACGAGGAACGGGCGGTGTATGTGCTGGAGGGTGATGTGCAATTGGACGGTGAGGCACTGGACGTGCACAGCCTGGTGGTATTGCCGATCGGGCGGGAAATGACCCTGTTTGCCGAAAGCGACTGCCACCTGGTGGTGTTTGGCGGTGCACCGTTGGACGGGCCACGGCGAATCAACTGGAATTTTGTGGCGAGTGATCCGGCGGTGATCGAGCAGGCCAGGCAGCGCTGGGCAGCCGGGGATTGGCCGACGGTGCCGGGTGAGTCTGAGAGAATTGAGTTGCCGGTGAGATAGCATTCGCGAGCAAGCCCGCTCCCACATTTTGACCGCATTCCAACAGGTAAAATACGGTCGAATATGGGAGCGGGCTTGCCCGCGAAGAGGCCGGAACAGGCGCTGAAAAAATCAGGCCTTGAACACTTCATCCAGCAAATTGTGCATCGAGGTGAATGCCCGCTTGGCCGTCTTGGCGTCGTACATCATCTTGCCCGGCACGTTGGCGTGCGGGTCGGTAAAGGAATGCACCGCACCGCCATAGCTCAGAAGCTGCCAATCTACGCCAGCCGCGTTCATTTCTTCTTCAAACTTCGGCAACTGCTCTTTCGGCACCAATGGGTCGGAAGCACCGTGCAGCACCAGCACCGAGCCCTTGACGTGTTTTGCGCCGTCCGGGTTCTGGGTGTCGATGGTGCCGTGGAACGATACGGCCGCCTTCAAGGGTGCACCGGTACGCGCCAGTTCCAGCGAGCAGAAGCCGCCAAAGCAGAATCCGAAGGTCGCCAGTTTCGAAGTATCCACCTCGGCCTGGGCCTTGAGTTGCTCGAACGCCGCCTGCATGCGCTTGAGCAGTTGCGGGTTGTCATTTTTCAACGGCATCATCGCCGCGCCGGCTTCATCGCCATTCGACGGACGCACGGTCTGCCCATACAGGTCGGCGATCAGCACCACGTAGCCCTTGCTGGCCACGCTCTTGGCGATCTCTTCAGCACCTGCACTCACACCCATCCAGTTCGGCGCCATCAACAGGCCTGGCAGCGCCCCTTTGTGGCTGGCATCGAACGCCAGACGGCTTTCATAAGACTGGCCATCAATCTGATAGACCACGGAACGTACAGTGACTTGGCTCATCATTTACTCCAGTTGAGGTGCGCTAGAACGAAAAAACCCGCCGAAGCGGGTTTTTCTACAACGGTGTTAAACCGACAGTTCAACCAACAGCTTGTTCAGTCGGCGCACGTAGGCCGCCGGGTCTTTCAGGCTGTCGCCAGCGGCCAGGGCCGCCTGGTCGAAGAGGATGTGCGACAGGTCGCCAAAACGCTCTTCGCTCTGCTCGCCGTCGAGCTTCTCGATCAGCGGGTGAGCCGGGTTGAATTCGAAGATCGGCTTGGAATCCGGCACCTTCTGCCCGCTGGCTTCGAGGATCTGGCGCATCTGCATGCCCAGGTCCTGCTCGCCAATGGCCAGGATCGCCGGGGAGTCGGTCAGGCGGTGCGATACCCGCACTTCGCTGACGGCCTCGCCCAAGGCGGTCTTGATGCGCTCCACCAAACCTTCTTTGGCCTTGGCGACTTCTTCGGCCTCCTTCTTCTCTTCTTCGGAGTCCAGGTTACCCAGGTCCAGGTCACCACGGGCCACGTCGACGAAGGTCTTGCCGTCGAACTCGCTGAGGTAGCTCATCAGCCACTCATCGATACGGTCGGTCAGCAGCAGCACTTCGATGCCTTTCTTGCGGAAGACTTCCAGGTGCGGGCTGTTCTTGACCTGAGCGTAGGTTTCGCCGGTCAGGTAGTAGATCTTGTCCTGACCTTCCTTGGCGCGTGCCAGGTACTCGGCCAGGGACACCACTTGCTCGCCACCTTCTTCCTGAGTGGAAGCGAAGCGCAGCAGGCCAGCGATTTTTTCCTTGTTGGCGAAATCTTCAGCCGGGCCTTCTTTCATCACCTGGCCGAAGTTTTTCCAGAAGCCCTTGTATTGCTCAGGCTCGTTCTTCGCCAGTTTTTCCAGCATGTCGAGTACGCGCTTGGTCAGCGCCGACTTCATGGAGTCGATGATCGGGTCTTTCTGCAGGATTTCCCGCGACACGTTCAGCGACAGGTCGTTGGAGTCGACCACACCCTTGATGAAGCGCAGGTACAGCGGCAGGAAGGATTCCGCCTGGTCCATCACGAACACGCGCTGCACGTAGAGCTTCAGGCCCTTCGGCGCTTCACGCTGGTACAGGTCGAACGGCGCGCGGGCCGGCACGTACAGCAGCGAGCTGTATTCCAGCTTGCCTTCGACCTTGTTGTGGCTCCAGCTCAGCGGGTTTTCGTAGTCGTGGGCGATGTGCTTGTAGAACTCCTGGTATTCCTCGTCCTTGACTTCGGTACGCGGACGGGTCCACAAGGCGCTGGCGCGGTTGACCACTTCCCATTCCAGGGCAGGCTTGTCTTCACCTTCGGCGGCAGCCTGTTCTTTAGGCAGCTCGATCGGCAGTGCGATGTGGTCGGAGTACTTCTTGATGATGTTGCGCAGGCGCCAGCCGTCGGCGAACTCGTCTTCGCCGGATTTAAGGTGCAGTACGATGCGGGTGCCACGGTCAGCCTTGTCGATAGTGGCGATTTCGAACTCGCCCTCGCCTTTGGAAGCCCAGTGCACACCTTCGCTGGCCGCGAGGCCGGCACGACGGCTGAACACTTCAACCTTGTCGGCCACGATGAAGGCCGAGTAGAAGCCCACGCCGAACTGGCCGATCAGGTGCGAATCTTTCTTCTGGTCGCCCGAGAGGTTCTTCATGAAATCGGCGGTGCCGGACTTGGCGATGGTCCCCAGGTGGGTGATCGCATCGTCACGGCTCATGCCGATACCGTTGTCTTCGAGGGTGACGGTCTTGGCGTCCTTGTCGAAGCTCACACGGATTTTCAGTTCGGCGCCACCTTCCAGCAACTCAGGCTTGGACAGGGCTTCGAAACGTAATTTGTCGACAGCGTCAGAGGCGTTCGAGATCAATTCGCGAAGGAAGATTTCCTTGTTGGAATACAGCGAATGGATCATGAGGTGCAGCAGTTGCTTCACCTCGGTCTGGAAGCCCAGGGTTTCCTTTTGAGTTTCCACACTCATGGTCATCAAACTCCAATTGGATGGCAGTGGCCGCCCCCTCGAGGGTGAGCGGCGGGTTGTCATCAAAGTTGGGGGCTAAGACAGGGATTTCAAGGGCGAGCCGGTTCCTCGATCTTGAAATGTGCACGGGCAGTGGCAATCGGTTCGGCCGGGGTGCTCTGCCAGGCGGTAATCGCCACGTTCGCCACGCGCCGCCCCTGTCGCCATACCTGGCATTTGGCGTAGGTGTCGCGGGCCTGCCCGGCGCGCAGATAATCCAGGGAGAAGTCGATGATTTTCGGCAAGCCAGGCGAGCCGGTGAAGACCAGCAGGTGCAAAGCCGCCGACAGCTCCATGAAGCCGGCAATCACGCCACCGTGCAGGGCCGGCAATATGGGGTTACCAATATTGTCCTTGTTGGCTGGCAGGCGGAACAACAACTCATCCCCTTGACGGGTGCATTCAATGCCGATCAGCTTGGCGTAGGGGATCAGGTTGAGCAGCGCCGCGTAATCACCACGCTCATGGGCCTGCTCGAGGCGGGTCTTGAACCGGTGTGTCATGCCTGCGCTCCCTTGATGGCGTTGCCCAGCCCTTGGGTGCCCTTGAGACGTTTGCCCATGCGCATGAACGTGCCCACGACATGGGCGATGGGCTGCTGCGGGTCATCCTGGTAGGCGAAGCCACGGGTAAAGATCACATCGGTGGTGACTCGGTAACATTGCGCGAAGCCGTAGACCGGCTTGTGGGGTTCGGCGGGGTGCATGTAGTCGACACGCAGGTCGAGGGTCGGGCATACCTCGAACTCCGGCAGCACGCACAGGGTGGCCATGCCGCAGGCGGTGTCCATCAAAGAGGTCAGCGCGCCGCCGTGGATCACTCCGGTCTGGGGGTCACCGATGATAGGGGGGCTGTAGGGCAACAGCAGTGTGATGCCCTCCTCGCTGGCCTGATGAACGGTAATGCCCAATACCTGGCAATGGCGCAAGGCCGATACAAAACGCGTCGCACGCTCTAACAGGGGATTTTCGGTCATTCTTTTCAGACTCTTATTAGTGTTGATCCGCGAATGAGGGGCACAGGCAAAAGTTCCTGCCAGTCAGCGATTTATATATCTATGAAACAAAAGGAACTAATGCCGAACCGCCATGCTCGAAAGGCCAGTAGATATCTTCAATAAGGAGAAACACCCCATGCGCAAGACTTTAGCTATTTCCATGATGCTCGCCGCTGCCCTCGGTCTCGCTGCCTGCGACAAGAAATCCGAAGACAAAGCCCAAGACGCCGCCGCACACTCTGAGCAAGCTCAGAAAGACATGGCGAAGGCTCAGGATAAAGTGAACGACGCTGCGAAAGAAAACGCCGATGCTGCCAAAGCTCAGGCTGAATCGAACGAAGCCGCCGCAAAAGAAGCAGCACCTGCTACCCCTGCCACCGGTTCTTGAGACCGCGGCTCGAAATAGCTTTGTTGCAATAAAGAAAGCCCGCTTAGATAGCGGGCTTTTCTTTGTCTGCCGTTTTTAGTCCGAGCGTTAATACACTGAATGGATTAAGCAGGCTCTTTGGCGGGCTCGGGTAACGGTGTATCCGTGGGGGTATAGACCATCACCTGCAGTACATCAGAGTGAAACTCACGGCGGTACAGCACCAGTACCACCCCGCTGCTCATCAACATGAACAACCAAGGGCTGACAAACCACGCCAGCATGGTCATGCCGAAGTAATAAGAGCGCAGGCCAAAGTTGAACTGGTTGGCCGCCATGGAGATCACCCGCGCTGCGCGCAGGGCAAATGCATTGCGCTCCTGCTCCGACACATGGCGCTCTCCGATCATGGGCGCCGAGCCGACCAACACCGCCGCAAAGTTGTATTGACGCATGCACCAGCTGAACGTGAAGAACGCGTAGACAAACACCAGCGCCAGGCACAGCAGCTTGATTTCCGACATGCCCTGGGACGCCTGCTGCACCATGGGAATATCCGCCAACAACGACACCGCCCGCTCGGAAGCGCCGAGGACGGTGAGAATGCCGGCCAGGATGATCAAGGTGCTGGACGCAAAGAACGACGCGTTGCGCTCCAGATTGCCGATCACACTGGCATCGGCGATACGGTTGTCGCGCAGCAGCATGCGGCGCATCCAGTCCTCGCGATACAGGTGCAGCACGCTGGCCAGGCAGGCCGTGTCCCGGGCTTTCCAGGTGGCATAACGGGTGTAACCGCCCCAGCACAGGGCAAACCAGAAGGCGGCGAGCAGGTGGATCTGATTGGTTTCGATGAACGACATGCGGGTCCTTGTGCGTTACAGGAATGACGAGCACAGCCCTTGTGGGAGCGGGCTTGCCTGCGATAGCGGTGTGTCAGCCACTGAACAGACTGGCTGATACCCCGCTATCGCAGGCAAGCCAGCTCCCACACTGACCACATTTCAATTTTGGAATGCTGTTTCGACGCCAGCTCAGGCGAAAAGACACTGCCTGATCCCCATAAAAAATGCCCCGTATCGATTGATACGGGGCATTTCTGTACAGCGTCAAAAGCGTTTAAGCGATCGCTTCGCTGCGCTTGCCCAGCATACGGTCAACCACTACCGCGACAGCCAGGGTCATCACCGAAGGCACCAGCCACGCCAAGCCCTGCTCGCTCAGCGGCAGGTGCGCCAGTTGCGATGGCATCCAATCCGCCAGGCCTGCGCCCTTAAGCGCATCGATGCAACCAAAGATGAACGACACCAGCATCACCGGGCCCACGATACGGCCCTGCTCCTGCCAGAAGTCTTTGCAGAAGCTCAGGGCCACCAGCACGATACATGGCGGGTAGATCGCGGTGAGCACCGGGATCGAGAACGCAATCAGCTTGGTCAGGCCCAGGTTGGACACGAACAGCGAGAACAGCGCCAGGATCACCACCAGCGCCTTGTAGGACAACGGCAGGATACGGCTGAAGTACTCGGCGCAGGCGCAGGTCAGGCCCACCGCCGTCACCAGGCACGCCAGGGAGATCAGCACGGCCAGGAAGCCGCTGCCCAGGGAACCAAAGGTGTGTTGCACATAGGCGTGCAGCACCGCTGCGCCATTGCTGGCCCCGGCGGCAACCGCATGGCTGCCCGAACCGAGGCGGAACAGGCTGATATACACCAGTGCCAGACCGACACCGGCGATCAGGCCAGCGATGATGGCGTAGCGAGTAATCAGTTTTGGCGACTCGACGCCCCGGGAGCGGATCGCGTTGACGATCACGATGCCGAACACCAGCGCGCCCAGGGTATCCATGGTCAGGTAACCATTGATGAAGCCTTGGGAGAACGGTGCAGCTACGTATTCCGGCGTTGCCACACCCACTTCACCGGCCGGCAAGGCAAATGCGGCGATACCCAGGATGGCCAGAGCGATGATCTTCAGCGGTGCAAGGAAGCGACCCACGGTGTCCAGCAGTCGGCCCGGGTACAGGGACACAAAGAACACCACCAGGAAGTACACCGAGCTGTAGAGGAACAGCGCCAGCGGGCTTTCGCCGGTCAGTGGCGCCAGGCCCACTTCAAAGGACACGGTCGCAGTACGCGGGGTAGCGAACAGCGGCCCTACCGCCAGATACGCCGCCGCCGCGAGCAGGCCACCGGCGATCTTGCCGATCGGGCTACTCAACGCGTCCATGCCGCCACCGACCTTGGCCAGGGCGATCACGGTGACCACCGGCAGGCCCACTGCCGTGATCAAGAAACCCAGCGCTGCCATCCAGACGTGAGGCCCGGACTGCAAACCAACGATAGGCGGGAAGATGATGTTGCCGGCGCCCACGAACAGGGCAAACGTCATAAAGCCCAACGCCAGGATATCCTGGCTTTTCAACACTTTCATTTGAGGAAATACCACACTACTGAATCGGAATTTAGAGAGGGATTCCCTATGGATGAGGGAAATGCTGCCGGCCCTTATGGCGGCCGACCGGTCTAGCGCGTGGCTTCCTTTTGGGATGCGAACGCATAAAGAGGCGGCTAGGTTACAGAAATTGGCTGACGAACGCACTGTTGCGGGGCGAACTGTCCGATAAGCGACATCTTCATGTCGCGTTTTCATACCTTATTTGACAACCCGACCCCGTGTGGGAGCTGGCTTGCCTGCGATAGCGGTGTGTCATCCAGCATTTTCGGTGGCTGACGCACCGCTATCGCAGGCAAGCCAGCTCCCACAGTTGACCGAGTAGACGTCCAACAAATGGGCAAACGCGGAAAACACAAAGGCCACCCGAAGGTGGCCTTTGTGTTGGTAAAGCGTCAGCTAAGCGCGAGGCTTACTTGACAGCCCAACCGGTCAGCTCGGCCAGGGCCTTGCCGATGTCTGCCAGCGAACGCACGGTTTTAACGCCTGCGTCTTGCAGAGCAGCGAATTTCTCGTCTGCAGTGCCTTTGCCGCCAGAGATGATTGCGCCAGCATGGCCCATGCGCTTGCCAGCAGGGGCAGTCACACCAGCGATGTAGGAAACAACCGGCTTGGTCACGTGTGCCTTGATGTAGGCAGCCGCTTCTTCTTCAGCCGAACCGCCGATCTCACCGATCATCACGATCGCTTCGGTCTTCGGGTCTTCCTGGAACAGCTTCAGGATGTCGATGAAGTTCGAACCTGGGATCGGGTCACCGCCGATGCCGACGCAAGTCGACTGACCGAAACCGGCGTCAGTGGTCTGCTTAACAGCTTCGTAGGTCAGGGTGCCGGAACGGGAAACGATACCGACTTTGCCTGGCAAGTGAATGTGACCTGGCATGATGCCGATCTTGCATTCGCCTGGAGTGATCACGCCTGGGCAGTTAGGGCCGATCAGGACTACGCCCAGCTCGTCGCACTTAACTTTAGCGTCCAGCATGTCCAGGGTAGGAATGCCTTCGGTGATGCAGACGATCAGCTTGATGCCGCCGAATGCCGCTTCCAGGATCGAGTCCTTGCAGAAAGGAGCTGGAACGTAGATCACGCTGGCGGTGGCGCCAGTGGCAGCTACAGCGTCTTTCACGGTGTTGAACACTGGCAGGCCCAGGTGCTCGGTGCCGCCTTTGCCCGGAGTTACGCCGCCAACCATCTTGGTGCCGTATTCGATGGCTTGCTGGGTGTGGAAACTACCTTGCGAACCGGTAATACCCTGGCAGATAACTTTGGTGTCTTTATTGATCAGGACGCTCATTATTTGCCCTCCGCAGCTTTAACAACTTGTTGAGCAGCGTCGGTCAGGCTGGTAGCCGCGATGATGTTCAAACCGCTTTCTGCCAGTACTTTAGCGCCCAGTTCAGCATTGTTACCTTCAAGGCGAACAACAACCGGGATTTTAACGCCGACTTCTTTCACTGCACCGATGATGCCTTCGGCAATCATGTCGCAACGAACGATGCCGCCGAAGATGTTGACCAATACTGCAGCGACGTTGGAGTCGGACAGGATGATCTTGAAGGCTTCGGTCACGCGTTCTTTGGTAGCACCACCGCCTACGTCGAGGAAGTTGGCTGGTTTGCCGCCATGCAGGTTGACGATGTCCATGGTACCCATGGCCAGGCCAGCACCGTTGACCATGCAACCGATGTTACCTTCCAGGGCTACGTAGTTCAGTTCGAACTTGGCAGCGTGCGCTTCGCGCGGATCGTCTTGCGACGGATCGTGGAAAGTCTTCAGCTTAGGCTGACGGTACATGGCGTTGGCGTCGATGTTGATCTTGGCGTCCAGGCAGTGCAGATCGCCGTCAGCCTTGATCACCAGCGGGTTCACTTCCAGCAGGGCCAGATCGTGATCCTGGAACAGTTTGGCCAGACCTACGAAGATCTTGGCGAACTGGGCAACTTGCTTGCCTTCCAGGCCCAGCTGGAAAGCCAGCTCGCGACCCTGGAATGGCTGAGCGCCAACCAGTGGATCGATGGTGGCTTTCAGAATTTTTTCTGGGGTTTCGTGAGCGATCTTCTCGATGTCCACGCCACCTTCGGTGGAAGCCATGAACACGATGCGACGGCTCGAACGGTCAACGACAGCGCCCAGGTACAGCTCTTTAGCGATATCAGTGCACGATTCAACCAGGATCTTGGTGACTGGTTGGCCATTGGCATCAGTCTGGTAAGTCACCAGACGCTTGCCCAGCCACTGCTGTGCGAAGGCCTTGGCGTCTTCTTTGCTGCGAACCAGCTTAACGCCGCCCGCTTTACCGCGACCACCGGCGTGAACCTGGGCTTTGACAACCCATTCAGTGCCGCCGATTTTGTCGCAAGCTTCTGCTGCTGCTTCCGGGGTGTCTACTGCGTAGCCCTTGGATACTGGCAGGCCGTATTCAGCGAACAGCTGCTTACCCTGATACTCGTGAAGATTCATGCTTTTTACCGTCTTCGTTAGGTACTGCGCATTCGGCGCTGCGCTCATTATGAGTGCCGCGCCACCTGTGACTGCTGCTTGCGCAACTTGCGGGGCTTAACGCCCGTAAAGCTGCGAAAGACTGCGTCCAGCGGATATTCCGCGGTGAGTCTTGCGCGCAAGGCTCACGACGGGCAACTCCGCCGTGGTTTCTTATTATCTCGCTTAGCGCTTCTTGCGGTTGGCGATGTGGATGGCGCCGCCATTCACTGCCAACGCAGCTTCGTGCAACGCTTCGGACAGGGTCGGATGGGAGAAGACCATCATGCCCAGGTCTTCGGCGCTGGTGCCGAATTCCATACCGATAGCGCCTTGCTGAACCAGTTCTGCAGCGCTTGGGCCAATCACGTGGACGCCCAATACGCGGTCAGTCTTGGCATCAGCGATGACTTTGACAAAACCACCGGTGTCGTTGGCTGCCATGGCACGGCCAGAAGCGGCAAACGGGAAGGTGCCGACGTTAACTTCAACGCCTTCAGCTTTCAACTGCTGTTCGTTCTTGCCGACCCATGCAATTTCCGGGTGGGTGTAGATAACCGATGGGATCAGGTCGTAGTTCATCTGGGTTTTATGGCCCTTGATGCGCTCGACAACCATGATGCCTTCTTCGGAAGCCTTGTGTGCCAGCATCATGCCGCGCACCACGTCGCCGATGGCGTACACGCCAGGCACGGTGGTCGCGCAGTGATCGTCAACGTGCACGTAGCCGCGCTCGTCGAGGGTCACGCCGCTGTCGGCTGCCAGCAGGTCGGTGGTCACTGGACGGCGACCAACGGCTACGATCAGCTTGTCGAAAGTGATGGTTTTTTCGCCATCTTTGTCGGTGTAGTTAACAACGACTTCTTCGCCATTCACTTTGGAGCCGGTTACGCGCGCGCCCAGCTTGATGTCCAGACCTTGTTTGGTCAGGGTTTTCAAGGCTTCTTTGGACACAGCGGTATCGGCGGCCAGCAGGAACGTGTCCAGGGCTTCCAGGACAGTCACTTCGGCACCCAGGCGGGACCATACGGAACCCAGTTCCAGGCCGATCACGCCAGCACCGATCACGCCCAGGCGCTTAGGCACAGCCTGGAATTCCAGGGCGCCGGTCGAATCAACGATCACGTTGTTGTCGACTGGAGCTGGTGGAATGTCGATTGGGCGCGAACCTGGCGCCAGGATCACGTTTTCAGCTTCGATGACTTCAACCGAACCGTCTGGCTTGGTGATTTCGATCTTCTTGCCGGCCAGCAGCTTGCCGTGGCCTTGCAGGGAAGTCACACCGTTGGCCTTGAACAAGGTCGCAACGCCGGAAGTCAGGCCCTTAACGATGTTGGCTTTACGGCCGACCATTGCTGGCACGTCCATGGTCACGCCAGCGTGGTTGATGCCGTGGATCGCGAAGCCGTCTTGGGCTTCGTGGAATTTCCAGGAGCTGTCCAGCAGCGCCTTGGAAGGAATGCAACCGACGTTCAGGCAGGTACCGCCCAGTGCCAGTTTGCCTTCCTTGTCGGTGTATTTTTCGATGCAAGCAGTCGAGAGGCCCAGTTGTGCGGCCTTGATGGCGGCAACATAGCCGCCAGGACCTGCACCAATCACTACAACGTCAAATTTCTGCGACATGAAAATAGTTCCTCTATTTAGCAGCAAGCTTTCAAGCCGCAAGCCCAGGGTCAAGCTGCCTTGACTGGCAGTTTGCCCCAGGGCCTGCAGCTGCTTCTATCAGATATCCAGCAGCAGACGAGCCGGGTCTTCCAGCAGGTTCTTGATGGTCACCAGGAAAGTCACGGCTTCTTTACCATCGATCAGGCGGTGATCGTAGGACAGCGCCAGGTACATCATCGGACGGATCACGACCTGGCCGTTGATGGCCATAGGACGCTGGATGATGTTGTGCATGCCCAGGATCGCAGCTTGTGGTGGGTTGACGATCGGCGTCGACATCATCGAACCGAAGGTACCACCGTTGGTGATGGTGAAGGTACCGCCGGTCATCTCGTCGATGGTCAGCTTGCCGTCACGGGCTTTCTTGCCGAAGGTGGCGATGCCGCCTTCGATTTCAGCCAGGCTCATCAGTTCGGCGTTACGCAGAACCGGAACCACCAGGCCGCGGTCGCTGGACACGGCAACGCCGATGTCTGCATAGCCGTGGTAAACGATGTCGTTGCCGTCGATCGAAGCGTTGACTGCCGGGAAGCGTTTCAGCGCTTCGGTGGCCGCTTTCACGAAGAACGACATGAAGCCCAAACGCACGCCGTTATGGCTCTTCTCAAAGAGATCCTTGTACTTCGAACGCAACGCCATGACTTCGGTCATGTCGACTTCGTTGAAGGTGGTCAGCATCGCCATGTTCGATTGTGCTTCAACCAGGCGCTTGGCCACGGTGGCACGTACACGGGTCATCGGAACGCGCTTCTCGGTGCGGTCGCCAGCAGCGAACACCGGCGCAGCGGCAGCCGGGGCAGCCGCCTTGGCAGGTGCAGCAGCTGGAGCGTTCTTCTTGGCTTCAACAGCAGCAACCACGTCTTCCTTGGTGATGCGACCGTCTTTGCCGGTGCCTTTTACGGAAGCCAGGTTGATGCCGTTCTCTTCAGCCAGCTGACGGGCAGCCGGTGCAGCGATCGGGTCTTCAGCGCCAGCAGCAGGAGCGGCAGCTGGAGCAGCCGCGGCGGCCGGTGCAGCAGCGGCAGGAGCAGCGGCAGCAGCGCTGCCCTCCTCGATCGAACCCAGAACCTGGTTCGACAGAACGGTAGCGCCTTCTTCGGCAACGATTGCGCCCAGTACGCCGTCAGCTTCAGCCAACACTTCCAGAACGACTTTGTCGGTCTCGATGTCGACGATCAGGTCGTCACGCTTTACAGCGTCGCCTGGTTTCTTGTGCCAGGTGGCAACGGTGCCATCGGCAACCGATTCCGGGAATGACGGGGCTTTGATTTCGATAGCCATTATCTGTGGGTCCTTAAAATTCGGTTTCAGTCAGCGCGAAGGCGTTAAACAGTGAAAGCATCTTGCAGCAGTTTTTCCTGCTGCTCGGCGTGCATCGACGCATAACCACATGCAGGTGCAGCAGAAGCATCGCGACCGGCGTACTCCAGGTTCAGCGCCTTGTTGTGGTTACCCATGCTGCGACGCAGGTGATGCTGGCTGCTGTACCACGCGCCCTGGTTCATCGGCTCTTCCTGGCACCACACCACGTTAGTGAGGTTGGTGTAAGGCGCAATGGCCTCCATCAGGTCGTCTTCCGGGAACGGGTAAAGCTGCTCGATACGCACGATGGCGATGTCTTCGCGGCCTTCGGCACGGCGTTTTTCCAGCAAGTCGTAGTAGACCTTGCCGCTGCACAGGATCAGGCGAGTCACTTTGGCCGCGTCCAGCGTGTCGATTTCCGGGATCACGGTCTGGAACGAACCATCCGCCAGATCTTCCAGGGTCGAGATGGCCAATTTGTGACGCAGCAGCGATTTCGGGGTCAGCACTACCAGCGGCTTGCGCAGCGGGCGGATCACCTGGCGACGCAGCAAGTGGTAGATCTGGGCCGGGGTCGTCGGTACGCACACCTGGATGTTGTGCTCGGCGCACAGCTGCAGGTAACGCTCCAGACGGGCCGAGGAGTGCTCAGGACCCTGACCTTCATAACCGTGTGGCAGCAACATGGTCAGACCGCACAGGCGGCCCCACTTGTGCTCGCCGCTGGTGATGAACTGGTCGATCACCACTTGGGCACCGTTGGCGAAGTCGCCGAACTGGGCTTCCCAGATCACCAGCGCGTTTGGCGTGGTGGTCGAGTAACCGTATTCGAACGCCAGTACGGCTTCTTCGGACAGGAACGAATCGTACAGGTCGAAACGTGGCTGGCCTTCGTACAGGTGTTGCAGTGGTACGTAGGTGGTTGCGTCTTTCTGGTTGTGCAGAACCGCGTGACGGTGCGAGAACGTACCACGGCCGATGTCCTGGCCGGTCATGCGGATCGGGTGACCTTCGAACGCCAGGGTCGCGTACGCCATGGTTTCGGCGTAACCCCAGTTGATCGGCAGGCCGCCGGCTTGCATCTTCTGACGGTCTTCGTAGATCTTCGCAACCTGGCGCTGTACGACGAAGCCTTCCGGGATTTCCAGCAGCTTGGCAGACAGTTCCTGCAGGGTTTTCAGATCGAACGACGTGTCGTGACGGGCAGTCCAGCCGTGGCCCAGGTACGGGCGCCAGTCCACGAACAGCTCTTTGTTCGGCTCTTTGACCAGGCTTTTCACAACGTGCAGGCCGTTGTCCAGCGCGTTGCGGTATTCATCGACTTTCGCCTGAACACGCGCATCGTCAACCACGCCGGCCTTGGTCAGGCTTTCGGCGTACAGCTCACGGGTGGTGCGCTGCTTGGTGATCTGCTGGTACATCAACGGTTGGGTGCCGCTAGGCTCATCCGCTTCGTTGTGACCGCGACGGCGGTAGCAAACCAGGTCGATGACCACGTCACGCTTGAACTGCATGCGGTAGTCGACAGCCAGCTGGGTCACGAACAACACGGCTTCCGGATCATCACCATTCACATGGAGGATCGGCGCCTGGATCATCTTGGCAACGTCGGTCGCGTACTCGGTAGAGCGTGCGTCCAGCGGGTTGCTGATGGTGAAGCCCACCTGGTTGTTGATGACGATGTGAACGGTACCGCCGGTCTTGAAGCCGCGGGTCTGCGACATCTGGAACGTTTCCAGGACCACGCCCTGACCGGCGAATGCCGCGTCACCGTGGATGGAAATCGGCAGAACCTTCTCACCGGTGGCGTCGTTGCGACGATCCTGACGCGCACGGACCGAACCCTCGACCACCGGGGAAACGATTTCCAGGTGGGATGGGTTGAAGGCCATGGCCAGGTGAACTTCACCGCCGGTGGTCATCACGTTGGACGAGAAGCCCTGGTGGTATTTAACGTCACCGGAACCCAGCTCGACCTTCTTCTTGCCTTCGAACTCGTCGAACAGCTCACGCGGGTTCTTGCCGAAGGTGTTGACCAACACGTTCAGGCGACCACGGTGGGCCATGCCGATCACGATTTCCTTGGTGCCGTAGGAACCGGAACGCTGGATCAGCTCGTCGAGCATCGGGATCAGGCTTTCGCCGCCTTCCAGACCGAAACGCTTGGTGCCCGGGTATTTGGTACCCAGGTATTTTTCCAGGCCTTCAGCTGCGGTCACGCGCTCAAGCAGGTGGCTGCGAACGTCGGCGGACAGAACCGGACGGCCACGCACGCCTTCCAGGCGATGCTGGAACCAGTGGCGCTGCTCGGAATCGGTGATGTGCGTAAATTCAGCGCCGATGGTGCGGCAATATGTCTGCTGCAACGCTTCGTGAATTTCGCGTAGGCTCGCTTCCTCTTTGCCGATGAACAGGTCGCCGGCACGGAAGGTCGTATCAAGATCGGCATTGGTCAAGCCGTAATGATTGATCGACAGGTCTGCAGGTGCAGGACGCTTCCAGAGCCCCAGCGGGTCAAGCTGGGCCGCCTGGTGGCCACGCATCCGGTAGGCCTGGATCAGTCGCAGTACTTCAACTTGCTTCTTCTCGTGCTCGCTGCTCACGCTTGCGGCGGAAACCGGCTGGGCGCGGCGCTGGTTCTTTGCCAGCAGCACAAATTGATCGCGAATTGTTGCATGCGATACATCGGTGGCAGCGTTGCCGTCTGAAGACAACGTCTGAAATTTGGTGCGCCATTCTTCTGGCACAGCGTTAGGGTCGTGCAGGTAGAGCTCATAAAGCTCTTCCACATAGGCAGCGTTACCACCTGAAAGATAGCCGCTGTTCCACATGCGCTGCATCACGCTTTCTTGCATGCTTGGTCACCCTCGATTTGGGGACACCACCGGCGAAAACACCGAGTTTGCTTGCAAAAGGCCAAGTGCAGCGACCAAAACAAGCCACTTAGGATCACGCTGATAGTTCGGGTACCAACCCGAATGCCCCTGCTTGTCTCATTTCTTCAAAATAAGAGCCGCGGCTTTGTAAGTCGCTGCTCAAGTTAAAACTACGGCGCCGGTTGAAGCCTGCGCCGTAGCATTTACGGGCACAACGGTCCTGCTTTGCTACAACGTCAGTTACACGCCGCTTTGCAGCAGCATGTTACGGATGTGACCAATGGCCTTAGTCGGGTTCAGGCCTTTGGGACATACGTTGACGCAGTTCATGATCCCGCGGCAGCGGAATACGCTGAACGGGTCATCCAGTGAAGCCAGACGCTCGGACGTCTTGGTGTCACGGCTGTCTGCCAGGAAGCGGTAGGCTTGCAGCAGCGCAGCTGGACCCAGGAACTTGTCCGGGTTCCACCAGAAGGACGGGCACGAGGTCGAGCAGCAAGCGCACAGGATGCACTCGTACAGACCGTCGAGCTTTTCACGCTCTTCAGGGGACTGCAGACGCTCGATGGCCGGAGCCGGCGTGTCGTTCTGCAGGAACGGCTTAACTTTCTCGTATTGCTTGTAGAAGATGCTCATATCGACGACCAGGTCACGGATAACCGGCAAACCTGGCAGAGGACGAACGATCAGCTTGTTGCCTTTGACCACGGCCGACAGCGGCGTGATGCACGCCAGGCCGTTTTTGCCGTTGATGTTCATGCCGTCGGAACCGCATACACCTTCACGGCAAGAGCGACGATAGGAGAAACCTTCGTCCTGCTCTTTGATCAGTGCCAGTACATCCAGCACCATCAGGTCTTTACCACCGGTATCGACCTGGAATTCCTGCATGAACGGCGCGGCGTCCTGATCAGGGTTGTAGCGATAAACACTGACTTTCAACATGGCAGCCACCCTTAGTAAGTCCGAATCTTCGGTTCAAACGTCGGAACCGTCTTCGGCGAGAAGTTCACGGCACGCTTGGTTACGCGCTTGTCACCCGGGAAGTACAGGGTGTGGCACAACCAGTTTTCGTCGTCGCGATCTTCAAAGTCTTCACGGGCGTGGGCACCACGGGATTCTTTACGAACCTCGGCCGCGATTGCAGTCGCTTCGGCCACTTCCAGCAGGTTTTGCAGCTCAAGGGCTTCGATACGAGCGGTGTTGAACGCCTGGCTCTTATCGTTGATCTTGACGTTGGCGATGCGCTTGCGCAGATCCGCCAGCTGGGCAATACCCTTCTGCATGTATTCGCCGGTACGGAATACACCGAAGTAGTTCTGCATGCAGCTTTGCAGCTCGCGACGCAGGGTGGCTACGTCTTCGCCATCGGTGCGCTCGTTCAGCGCGTTCAGACGGGCCATGGCCGCGTTGATGTTGGCTTCGGTAGCGTCGTCGTAATGGATACCGTCGGTCAGCGCCTTTTCCAGGTGCAGGCCGGCAGCACGGCCGAATACCACCAGGTCGAGCAACGAGTTGCCGCCCAGACGGTTGGCACCGTGAACCGATACGCAAGCCACTTCACCCACTGCGAACAGGCCAGGGATGATGGCGTCTTTACCTTCGCTGTCCTGGGTGATCGCCTGGCCATGAATGTTGGTGGCAACGCCGCCCATCATATAGTGGCAAGTCGGAACAACCGGAACCGGAGCAACGACCGGGTCAACGTGTGCGAACGTCTTGGACAGTTCGCAGATGCCTGGCAGGCGGCTGTGCAGTACTTCTTCGCCCAGGTGATCGAGCTTGAGCAGTACGTGGTCGCCGTTCGGGCCACAGCCGTTGCCGGCGATGATCTCTTTAACCATCGAACGGGCTACAACGTCACGACCCGCCAGGTCTTTCGCGTTCGGAGCGTAACGCTCCATGAAACGCTCACCGTGCTTGTTGATCAGGTAACCACCTTCACCACGGCAGCCTTCTGTCACCAGTACACCGGCGCCGGCGATGCCGGTCGGGTGGAACTGCCACATTTCGATGTCTTGTACCGGTACGCCAGCACGCAGTGCCATGCCGACGCCGTCGCCGGTGTTGATAAGGGCATTGGTGGTCGAGGCGTAGATACGACCAGCACCACCCGTCGCCAGAACGGTAGCGTTGGCGCGGATGTAGGTGGTTTCACCGGTTTCGATGCAGATGGCGATCACGCCAACAAATGCACCGTCGGCATTCTTCACCAGGTCTACCGCGTAGTACTCGTTCAGGAACGTGGTACCGGCTTTCAGGTTGCCTTGATAAAGGGTGTGCAGCAGTGCGTGACCGGTACGGTCGGATGCCGCGCAGGTACGGGCAGCCTGGCCGCCTTTACCGTAATCCTTCGACTGGCCGCCGAATGGACGCTGGTAGATACGACCTTGCTCGGTACGGGAGAACGGCAGACCCATGTGGTCCAGCTCGAACACCGCAGCCGGGCCTTCCTGACACATGTATTCGATAGCGTCCTGGTCACCGATGTAGTCGGAACCCTTGACGGTATCGTACATGTGCCAGCGCCAGTCATCGTTCGGGTCGGCGGACGCGATGGCGCAGGTGATGCCACCCTGGGCCGATACGGTGTGGGAACGCGTTGGGAACACCTTGGTGATCACGGCAGTCTTGTGACCACCCTGAGCCAGCTGCAGCGCTGCGCGCATGCCAGCACCGCCGCCACCAATGATGATGGCGTCGAAGGAAATAGTTGGAATGTTAGCCATGAATCAGATACCCCAAAGAATCTGCACACCCCAGACGAAGTAAGCGAACATTGCAACGCCGCAGACTGCCTGGAAGAGGAAACGTACTGCGGTCGCGGACTTGCCCAGCGCCATTGGCGTCAGGTAGTCGGTCGCGATGGTCCACATGCCGACCCAGGCGTGAGCGCCCAGGGCTACAAGGGCCAGCAGACTGAAGATTCGCATCGCATTGTGGGAAAACAGGCCATGCCATTGCTCATAGCTGATGCCTGGATTTGCGACGAGGTATCCGATCAGGAAAATGAAATAAGCCGCGAGAACGACCGCAGACACACGCTGTGCCATCCAGTCATAGAGGCCCGAACGCGAAAGGTTCGTAACGCTGGTTACCATATCCAAACTCCTGCCAGAACGATCAGCACCACGGAAATGGCGATGATGATTTTCGAGCCCAGGCGGCCGCCTTCCAGCGTCTCACCGATACCCGCATCCATGATCAAGTGGCGCACACCGGCAACCAGGTGATACAGCAGAGCGGACAGGAGGCCCCATGCTACGAACTTGGCCAGCGGGCTGGTCAAGCATGCCTTCACCTCGGCGTAACCTTCCTCGGAACCCAGGGATTTGCTCAATGCGTAAAGCATGATGCCCAAGCCCAGGAACAGGATGATGCCGGAAACACGGTGCAGGAACGACGTAACGCCGGTGATGGGGAGTTTGATGGTCCTTAGGTCTAGGTTTACAGGTCGTTGGCTATTCACGGCTTTTTTTCACACTGAAGAGCCCCTAACAATCAGGGCAAAGTTGTTGGGGAGTGCACTGGTCAGGTAAGCACCACCCAGGGAGTGCGACCCCCAATGAAAGCAAGCCCAAAAGCCCTTGGCGGTCGGTGGCCGAGTATAGACAGTTAGGTTACTAATGACAACGCGCTGTCCTCACCCTAATAGCTGATTGCGCTGGCGGTATAAAAGGCGTAAATGGCAGTCAATTTCGAGGAAAAAGTACGGTTAAAGCCTTCTGCTGCAAGACTTTAGGCAAATTGACATCTGGATTTATATCAATATAGTGGTGCGGGCCCTGCGTGGGGGGTCTGTCTGATGATTTGAAGCATAAATAGGAGGCCACATGGCTGACAAAAAAGCGCAGTTGATCATCGAGGGCGCAGCCCCCGTCGAGCTGCCCATTTTAACCGGCACCGTTGGTCCCGATGTTATCGATGTACGGGGCCTGACGGCCACGGGCCGTTTCACTTTCGACCCAGGCTTCATGTCGACCGCCTCTTGCGAGTCGAAGATCACCTATATCGATGGCGACAATGGCATCCTGCTGCACCGGGGCTACCCGATCGAGCAGTTGGCCGAGAAGTCGGACTACCTGGAAACCTGCTACCTGCTGCTAAATGGCGAATTGCCAACCGCTGAGCAGAAAGCCAAGTTTGTCAGTAATGTGAAGAACCACACCATGGTTCACGAGCAGTTGAAGACCTTCTTCAACGGCTTCCGTCGCGACGCCCACCCGATGGCGGTCATGTGCGGCGTGGTCGGCGCCCTGTCGGCCTTCTATCACGACTCCCTCGACATCAATAACCCGCAGCATCGCGAAATCTCCGCGATCCGCCTGGTTGCCAAGATGCCGACCCTGGCCGCGATGGTGTACAAGTACTCCATGGGCCAACCCATGATGTACCCGCGCAACGACCTGTCGTACGCGGAAAACTTCCTGCACATGATGTTCAACACCCCGTGCGAGATCAAACCGATCAGCCCGACACTCGCCAAGGCCATGGACCGGATCTTCATCCTCCACGCCGACCACGAGCAGAACGCATCGACCTCCACCGTGCGCCTGGCCGGCTCTTCGGGTGCCAACCCGTTCGCCTGTATCGCCGCCGGTATCGCCGCACTGTGGGGCCCTGCCCACGGCGGTGCGAACGAAGCCGTCTTGACCATGCTCGATGAAATCGGCGATGTGTCCAACATCGACAAGTTCATCGCCAAGGCCAAGGACAAGAACGATCCATTCAAGTTGATGGGCTTCGGTCACCGGGTCTACAAGAACCGCGACCCGCGTGCCACCGTGATGAAGCAGACCTGCGACGAAGTGTTGAAGGAACTGGGCATCAAGAACGATCCGCAACTCGAACTGGCCATGCGCCTGGAAGAGATCGCCCTGACCGACCCGTACTTCATCGAACGCTCGCTGTACCCGAACGTCGACTTCTACTCGGGGATCATCCTCAAGGCGATCGGCATTCCAACCAGCATGTTCACCGTGATCTTCGCCCTGGCGCGGACCGTAGGCTGGATCTCCCACTGGAAAGAAATGCTCTCCAGCCCGTACAAGATTGGCCGCCCGCGCCAGCTGTACACCGGCTACGAGTCGCGTGACATCACCCAGTTGGAAGATCGCAAGTAAGCCGCTAACGGCTTGATTGCACTGAATAAGGCCTCCTCTGGAGGCCTTATTCGTTTCCGCCCTCCCAACAACACCACCCCCTCTGTAGGTGGCCGGCTTGCCGGCGATGAGGCCCGCAAGGTCAGCGCCAGGCTCAAGGACGCCATCGCCGGCAAGCCGGGCCCCTACAACGGATTGCGCACCGCCCACCTACACCTTTTATTGGTGCAGGATCTGAGAAACAGTTTTGTCGTATCTGTTACCAATAAAAGCAAAAAAATGCCCCGATCTCGCGACCGGGGCATTTTTTTGTAACAGCCAGCGCGATTAGTGGTTAACCGCCCCGCTCGCCCCCAGGCCAGTCTGCGAACGCACAAACTGCGGGAAGTAGAGCGCACGTTCCTTGTCTGCCGCCGCCGACTTGTCGGTGATGGAGAAGAACCAGATGCCGATGAACGCAATGATCATCGAGAACAGCGCCGGGTACTCATAAGGGAAGATGGCTTTTTCATGGTGCAGGATCGAGACCCAGATGGTCGGGCCCAGGATCATCAGGCCTACCGCGCTGACCAGGCCCAACCAGCCGCCGATCATGGCGCCACGGGTGGTGAGGTTCTTCCAGTACATGGAAAGCAGCAACACCGGGAAGTTACAGCTGGCCGCAATGGAGAACGCCAGGCCGACCATGAACGCGATGTTCTGGCTTTCGAACAGGATGCCCAGGCCGATAGCCAGCACGCCCAGGGCGATGGTGGTGATCTTCGAGACGCGAATCTCATCCTTGTCGTTGGCCTTGCCTTTCTTGATCACGCTGGCATACAGGTCATGGGACACCGCCGACGCACCGGCCAGGGTCAAGCCGGCAACCACTGCCAGGATGGTGGCGAAGGCCACGGCCGAGATGAAGCCCAGGAAAATGCTGCCACCCACCGCGTTGGCCAGGTGCACCGCCGCCATGTTGTTACCGCCCAGCAACGCGCCTGCCGCGTCCTTGAACGCCGGGTTGGTGCTGACCAGCAGGATCGCGCCGAAGCCGATGATGAAGGTCAGGATGTAGAAGTAACCAATGAAGCCAGTGGCATAGAACACGCTCTTGCGGGCTTCTTTAGCGTCGCTGACGGTGAAGAAGCGCATCAGGATGTGCGGCAGGCCAGCGGTACCAAACATCAGCGCAAGCCCGAGGGAGAACGCCGAGATCGGGTCTTTTACCAGGCCGCCAGGGCTCATGATCGCTTCACCTTTAGGGTGAACCTTGATCGCCTCGGAGAACAGGACGTTGAAATCGAAGTTGACGTGCTTCATCACCATCAACGCCATGAACGACGCGCCGGACAACAGCAGCACCGCCTTGATGATCTGTACCCAGGTGGTTGCCAGCATGCCGCCGAACAACACATAGAGCACCATCAGGATGCCCACCAGGATCACCGCCACATGGTAGTCCAGGCCGAACAGCAGCTGGATCAGCTTGCCCGCCCCCACCATCTGCGCGATCAGGTAGAACGCCACCACCACCAGCGAACCACAGGCCGAGAGGCTGCGGATCTGGGTTTGCCCGAGGCGGTAGGACGCCACGTCGGCAAAGGTGTACTTGCCCAGGTTACGCAGGCGCTCGGCGATCAGGAACAGGATGATCGGCCAACCCACCAGGAAGCCGATCGAGTAGATCAGGCCGTCATAACCGGAGGTATACACCAGCGCGGAAATCCCCAGGAAGGACGCCGCCGACATGTAGTCACCGGCAATCGCCAGGCCATTCTGGAAACCGGTGATCTTGCCGCCGGCCGCGTAATAGTCGGCCGCCGACTTGTTGCGCTTGGACGCCCAGTAGGTGATGCACAGAGTGGCACCGACAAACGCGATGAACATCACGATGGCGGAGACGTTCAGCGGTTGCTTGTGCACTTCACCGGTCAATGCGTCCGCCGCCCAAACGGCCGGAGCAAACAGCGAAGCGCCGAATACAGCCAATAGACGCCGGATCATTGCGCAGCCTCCTTGAGAATCGCATTGTTCAGGTCGTCAAATTCGCCATTGGCCCGGCGCACATAGATGCCGGTCAGGATGAAGGCGGACACAATCAGTCCGACGCCCAGGGGAATGCCCCAGGTAATCGAGGAACCAGGGCTGAGCTTGGCCCCCAGTATTTGTGGCCCGTAGGCGATCAACAGGATGAAAGCGGAGTAAAGCCCTAGCATGATTGCCGAGAGTATCCAGGCGAATCGTTCCCTTTTTCTCACCAGCTCCTTGAAACGCGGGCTGTTTTGAATCGAGAGGTAAATGCTGTCGTTCATTGTTTTTATCCTCGCAGCACAGCTTTTTATTATTTTGGAACGTATCCACTGTATGCGGCTGCCGTAGAGGTTCCAGACGACCTTAGTAGTAGATGGAGATAGCCACTTCGCAAGTTTTGCGGCCAACAAATAAACAACAGCCGGAATACAGACAAAAATGTGGGAGCGGGCTTGCCCGCAAATGCAGTGTGTCAGTCGACTTATGCATCGACTGACACACTGCATTCGCGGGCAAGCCCGCTCCCACATTAGGTTTGCGGCGTAATGTCTACAGATTAACGGTTACTTACCGGTCCACTCCGCTACACGCTCAGGGTGCTTGGCCACCCAATCCTTGGCTGCGGCATCAGGCTTGGCGCCTTCCTGGATCGCCAGCATGACTTCGCCGATTTCATCCTTGGAGGCCCACTGGAATTTTTTCAGGAAGGCTGCGACTTCCGGCGCTTTCTTCTCCAGGCCCTTGCTGCCGATGCTGTTGACGGTTTCCGCTGCACCGTAAACGCCTTTCGGGTCGTCGAGGAAACGCAGTTTCCACTTGGCGAACATCCAGTGTGGCACCCAACCGGTGACCGCGATGGATTCCTGCTTGTCTTCGGCACGGGTCAGTTCGGCGATCATCGCCGCGCCCGAACTGGCTTGCAGTTTATAGTCGAGGCCGTACTGCTTGATGGCTTCGTCGGTCTTGAGCATCACGCCTGAACCGGCGTCGATGCCGACAATCTTGTTCTTGAAGGTGGTGTCGGTCTTGAGGTCTTCAATGGACTTGGCCTTGACGTACTCCGGCACGATCAGGCCGATTTTCGCATCCTTGAAGTTGGGGCCGTAGTCGACCACCTTGTCCTTGTTCTTGGCCCAGTACTCACCGTGGGTCACTGGCAGCCAGGCGGAGAGCATGGCATCGAGTTTGCCGGTGGCCACGCCTTGCCACATGATCCCGGTGGCGACTGCCTGCAGCTTCACGTCATAACCGAGCTTTTCCTTGATCACTTCCGCCGCCACGTGGGTGGTGGCCACGCTGTCGGACCAGCCATCCACATAGCCGATGCTCAGGGTTTTGCTGTCGGCGCTGGCCAGTGTGGAGCTCATCGCAACTACCAGAGTGGCAGCTGCGCCCAAGAGTCGTCGCATCTTCATAGTACTTCCCCGAAAGTGCTGCGCCCGACGGATGCCGAGCGACGTCAACCTAGTTGTTATGTGGTGCACCGCGCCCCCTTCACGCGCATCGATCCGGCTGCTGCCACATCAGTGGAGTGCTGACCCTTTGATCATCAACCTGACGGGGCTTGGAACCTGCTCTGCCTGCGACCTCAGGTAAGCAAGAAACGACATCACAACGCCAGCAGGACGTTTTGTAGGATATGGCGTCAAAATCCCGCCCGAACTTTGCATGTCAAAATTATGCTGCCCCACTGGGACGGGGCAAATCCGGGTAAGATGCGCGCCTTTGCTCTTCCAGATAAGCCGACCATGCCCGCGACTGCCCGCTTCCCCGCCCTGCCCTATTTCCTCGCCTTTGCCCTCGGCCTGCTGGCCCTCGTCGGTTACTGGTACGGCCTCGGCCGGCCCGTGGTGCTGCCGGACGTCGCCAGCGCCAGCCACAAGATGCAATGCGCGTCCTACACGCCCTTCGACAAAGACCAATCGCCATTCGACCAGCCATTCAAGCTGCGCCCCGAGCGCATGGACGCCGACCTGGCCTTGCTGGCCACCCGCTTCGAATGCATTCGCACCTATTCCATGACCGGCCTGGAAGCCCTGCCCGAAATGGCACGCAAGCATGGATTGAAACTGATGGCCGGCGCCTGGGTGAGCAGCGACCCGGTAGCCACCGAGAAAGAAATCGACGAACTGATCACCTCTGCCAACGCCAACCCAGATGTGGTGACCGCCGTGATCGTCGGCAACGAAGCCTTGCTGCGCAAGGAAGTCACCGCCAAGCAGCTGGTGACCCTGATTCATAAAGTCAAAAGCCACATCCAGCAACCGGTGACCTACGCCGACGTGTGGGAGTTCTGGCTGCAACACCCGGAAATCGCTCCGGCCGTAGACTTCCTCACCATCCACCTGCTGCCGTATTGGGAGGATGACCCGTCGGGCATCGACCAGGCCCTCAAGCATGTGGGCGATGTGCGCCAAACCTTCGGCAACAAGTTCGCACCCAAGGACGTGCTGATCGGCGAAACCGGCTGGCCCAGCGAAGGCCGCCAGCGTGAAACCGCCGTGCCGAGCCGCGTCAACGAGGCCAAGTTCATGCGCGGTTTCGTGGCCATGGCCGAAGCCAACGGCTGGCACTACAACCTGATCGAAGCCTTCGACCAACCCTGGAAGCGCGCCAGCGAAGGTGCCGTCGGTGGTTACTGGGGCCTGTTCGATGCTGATCGCCAGGACAAAGGCATCCTCGCCGGCCCGGTGAGCAATGTGCCGTACTGGCCGCTGTGGCTCGGGGTGGGCGGGCTCATCCTGCTCGGCGCGCTGGCGCTCGGCGGTTGCGTGCGCAGCAAGCGCTCGGCAATCCTGCTGCCGCTGCTCGGCGCCGTTGCGGCCTGCTCCATCGGCACCTGGGCGGAACTGACCCGTGTGACCGCACGCTTCAATGACGAATGGGTGTGGGCAGGCTTGCTGGTGCTGTTGAACCTGCTGGTACTCGCTCACGCTGCCTTGTCCCTGAGTGCCCGGGAAGGTTGGCGTGGACGCGCATTCAACTGGCTGGAACAGCGCGCCGGTTGGCTGGTGGCGATCGCCGGGTTTGCCGGTGCGGTGATGATGCTGGCGTTGGTGTTTGACCCGCGCTACCGCAGCTTTCCGAGTGCGGCCTTGGTATTACCGGCGCTGGTGTACCTGGTGCGTCCGGTAACCGGGCCGCGTCGGGAAATTGCGCTGCTGGCCTTTATCATCGGTGCCGGCATTGCGCCGCAGTTGTACCGAGAAGGCCTGTTGAACCAGCAGGCGTGGGGGTGGGCGGTGGTCAGCGTGTTGATGGTTGCAGCGTTGTGGCGTTGCTTGCGAGTGCGCAAGGCTTAAACCTGACCTGTGGCGAGGGAGCTTGCTCCCGCTGGAGTGCGAAGCGCTCCCAAGATTTTGGGGCCGCTGCGCAGCCCAGCGGGAGCAAGCTCCCTCGCCACATAGGGATAATCAGGCTGCCCGTGGCTTCCTGACCAACCGCAACCCCGCAATCACCACCGCAAACACCGCAAACGTGGTGTTGTACAACGCCAGCGCCGGCAGGCCGAACAACATCCCCAGCACCGCCAGCCCCCAGCCCGCACGGCCCGGCACGAAGAACGCCAGCACCGCCGTGACCAGCGCCGCCCAGCCCATTACCTTGAAGTGGATCATCAGGCCCAGGTTCGAGCGCAGTTGGCATTCCCAGCGGCTGGCCTCATCGGCGCAGATGCCGACCCATTGACCGTCCTCCATGAAGCCATAACGTGCGCCATAACTGGCGGCCAGCCATAAAGGCAGGGCAATCAGCAGCAGGATCCAGGGTAAACGACGGGACATTGGGGCACTCCGATAGGCAAAAACGGCGCTCAGCTTAATGCCCCGGTGGCCGTTGGCAAGGCGCATACACACAATTAGTGTTCACCAACGCGTGGCAAAGTGTATCGTCTGGCTACTATTACCCTGAATCCGACGTTTTTTCCGACTTTTCGTGCCGAGTGCTGGCACTTCGGCGACAGCGCGGTGGTCATAGCCTGCGAACATCTTTCAGCACGTTTCCTCTTAGGGATTAAGTCATGCTCCGTTCCTTGCGCTGTGCTGCCCTGCTGGGCAGCCTTTTTCTGAGTGCGTCAGCACTGGCGGTCGACGTCGACCAAGCCACCTATGGCTTCCCTTTGACCAACCCGTTCGAAGCGACCATCGCCACCACCCCGCCGGACTTGCGGCCCAAGCTGCCGAGTGACGACGAGATCAACCAGTCCGACTACAGCCTGACGATGCGCCCCGAGCGCGAGTTCAGCCTGCCGGACAACTTCTGGGCGGTGAAGAAACTCACCTACCGCATCGCCAAGCAGGATCACGCCGCGCCGCTGATCTTCCTGATCGCCGGCACCGGTGCGCGCTTTGACAGCAGCATCAACGAATACCTGAAAAAGCTGTATTACCAGGCCGGCTACCACGTGGTGCAGCTCTCGTCGCCCACCAGCTTTGACTTCATCAGCGCCGCCTCGCGCTTCGCCACCCCGGGTATCACCCAGGAAGACGCCGAAGACATGTACCGCGTGATGCAAGCCGTGCGTGCACAGAACGCCTCGCTGCCGATCACCGACTTCTACCTCACCGGCTACAGCCTGGGCGGCCTGGATGCGGCGTTTGTCAGCAAGCTGGACGAAACCCGCCGCAGTTTCAACTTCAAGAAAGTGCTGCTGCTGAACCCGCCGGTCAACCTCTACACCTCGATCACCAACCTCGACAAGCTGGTGCAGACCGAGGTCAAGGGCATCAACAACACCACCACCTTTTATGAGCTGGTGCTGAACAAGCTGACCCGCTACTTCCAGCAGAAGGGCTACATCGACCTCAACGACGCCCTGCTCTACGACTTCCAGCAATCCAAGCAGCACCTGACCAACGAACAGATGGCCATGCTGATCGGTACCTCGTTCCGCTTCTCGGCGGCCGACATCGCCTTTACTTCGGACCTGATCAACCGTCGCGGCCTGATCATCCCGCCCAAATACCCGATCACCGAAGGCACCAGCCTCACGCCATTCCTCAAGCGTGCGCTGCAATGTGACTTCGACTGCTACCTCACCGAGCAAGTGATCCCGATGTGGCGCGCCCGCTCCGATGGCGGCAGCCTGTTGCAACTGGTCGATCAGGTCAGCCTGTACGCCCTTAAGGACTACCTGCACAACAGCCCGAAAATCGCCGTCATGCACAACGCCGACGACGTGATCCTGGGCCCTGGCGACCTCGGCTTCCTGCGTAAAACCTTCGGCGATCGCTTGACCGTCTACCCGCTGGGCGGCCACTGCGGCAACCTCAATTACCGCGTCAACGCCGACGCCATGCTGGAGTTCTTCCGTGGCTAAATATCTTCTGCTGCTCGCCGCCCTGATGTGCGCAGGCGTGGCCAATGCCGACAACAGCAAGGCCCATGAACCGGTCAAGGTCGACGCCGATGGCTTCAAGGAGCCGCTGTCCAAGCTCAAGTTCAACCCGGGCCTGGACCAACGTGAGTTCGAACGTTCCTCGCTGACTGCGCTTAACGTCTACGACCCGCTGGAGTCGTGGAACCGCCGCGTGTACCACTTCAATTACCGCTTCGACCAATGGGTCTTCCTGCCGGTGGTGGACGGTTACCGCTACGTCACGCCGAGCTTCCTGCGCACGGGCGTGAGCAACTTCTTCAATAACTTGGGCGACGTGCCCAACCTGTTGAACAGCCTGCTGCAGCTCAAGGGCCACCGCTCCCTGGAAACCACCGGGCGCCTGCTGCTCAACACCACCATCGGCATCGCCGGCCTGTGGGACCCTGCCACCGCCATGGGCCTGCCGCGCCAGAGCGAAGACTTCGGCCAGACCCTGGGCTTCTACGGCGTCCCCGGCGGCGCCTACCTGGTGCTGCCGATCTTCGGCCCGTCGAACCTGCGCGACACCACCGGGCTGGTCGTCGACTACGGCGCAGAAACCGAGATCAACTTCCTCAACGTGTCCAAGGTCAGCGAAAACCACCCGGAAATCTGGGCCCTGCGCGCCGTGGACAAGCGCTACCAGACCAGCTTCCGCTATGGGCAGATGAACTCGCCGTTTGAGTATGAAAAAGTGCGGTACATCTATACCGAGTCGCGCAAGTTGCAGATTGCCGAGTAAACAACGCCCACAAAAAAGGCCATTCGATTGAATGGCCTTTTTTATTGCGGCGTGGATCGTTCCCGCGCGTGGCGTGGCAACGATCAACATCAGCCCTTCGCGACTTGCCATACCTTGCCAATTACTTGAACGACGACCAATACCGCCGCCCCTGCAATCACTCCCGCCACGCCATTGAGCAGCGTCGGCATCAACCAGGCCACCCCACCCGCGCCTTGGCTGACCGACTCGATCCAGTGATGCACCACCGGCACACCATGGGTAAGGATGCCACCGCCCACCAGGAACATCGCCGCCGTACCAATCACCGACAGGCTCTTCATCATGTACGGGGCCGCACGCAGAATCCCGCCGCCGATACGGCGCGCCATCTCGCCAGGCTTCTGCGTAAGCCACAGGCCCAGATCGTCCAACTTGACGATGCCGGCCACCAGCCCATAGACGCCGATGGTCATGACAATGGCGATGCCCGACAGCACAACCACCTGCTGCATCAACGGCGCGTCCGCCACCGTGCCCAGGGTGATGGCAATGATTTCGGCAGAGAGAATGAAGTCCGTGCGAATCGCGCCTTTGATCTTGTCCTTTTCAAACGCCACCAGATCGGTCGCCGGATCGGCCACGGCGTCGACCAACTGGGCATGGTCAGCCTTGTCTTCGCTCTGGCTGTGCAGAAATTTATGCGCGAGCTTCTCAAAGCCTTCAAAACACAGGTACGCCCCGCCCAGCATCAACAACGGCGTGACCGCCCAGGGTGCAAACGCACTGATCAGCAAGGCGGCCGGCACCAGGATCAGCTTGTTGACAAACGAGCCCTTGGCCACCGCCCACACCACGGGAATCTCCCGCTCGGCGCGTACGCCGGAGACCTGCTGGGCATTGAGCGCCAAGTCATCGCCCAACACCCCAGCGGTTTTCTTGGCCGCCATTTTGGTCATCAACGCCACATCGTCGAGCACGGCGGCGATGTCATCGATCAATACCAACAAGCTGCTTCCTGCCATGATTCGGGCTTCCTGCGTTTAAAGTGCCGCGAATATACCGCGAGCACGGTGACGGAACATAGATATCCGGTCAGGCCACTGTGCTCTTGCTTTTGATTTTGATCTTAGGCGCCCCCCCAAATCACTGTCGAATTACGGGCACACCGAGCCTAAGCGAGGTGCCGAGTGTTGGGGCGAAGACCTTTTGCTTACTTTTGGGTCTCTCCAAAAGTGAGCCGCTGTAAGAGCGGAACCCTAAGCCGCCGTTACCGCAGCAATGGATATGTACTCCGACCAAAGATCCCTAGAGCCTGCCAGATAGCCTTCGCGAGCAAGCCCGCTCCCACAGTTGGATCGAGTGGCGTCAGTAAGTCAGTGAACAATCAATAGACCGCTATCGCTGGCAAGCCAGCTCCCACATTTGAGTGTGGGTCCATCAGCAACATAGTGAGCCATCAGGGCTGCCAACCGCCCCCCAAACTCTGGATCAACGCCACACTCCCCTGGCTCAACTGCCCCTGCGTATCCCGCAGATTCTGCTCGGCCTGCAGCAACACCAATTGCTGGGTCAACACCGCCTCACGGCTCACCGTGCCCGCACGCAATTGCGCCTCCTGGCTGCCAAACAGTTGCTGATTACGCGCAAACACCTGCTGGAACGCATCCGCCTGCGCCTGCAGATGATTGATCGCCGACAAGTTGTCCTCGACGTTCTGCAACGCACTGAGCACCGTGCCACGGTAGTTGGCTGCAATCTGGTCATAACTCGCCTCAGCCTGCTTGACCGCCGCTTCTCGGGCGCCGCCATCAAAGATCGTCTCCGCCAACGCCGGCCCCAACGTCCAGATGCGGTTAGGCAGCGAAAACAGGCCGCCCAACGCGCTACCGCGATAACCCAACGAAGCGGTCAGGTCCAGGGTTGGGAAAAACGCCGCCTCGGCCACACCAATCTTGGCGTTGGCCGCCGCCGCCGAACGCTCGGCCGCCACCACATCGGGCCGGCGTTGCAGCAAAGTCGACGGCAAGGTCAACGGCGGCCGGGGCACCACGAAGCTGAAGTCAGTACGCGGTGCCACGCTGAACTCACTGGGTGCCATGCCCACCAGCACCGCCAGGGCATGCTCATACTGCTCACGGTCGCGCAACGAGGTTTGCAGGTCGGCAATCGAGGTGGTCAGTTGGTCCTGGGCCACCAGCAACTGGTCGTTGGTCGCCACGCCCTGGGTGAACTGGGCCTGGATCATGTCCAGCAATTGCTGATTGATGGTTTGTTGTTGCTGCAGCAGGCGCACATCGATGTCCATCTGCCGCAACGCCAGGTAGTTGCTCGCCACGCTGGAACTGATGGACAACCGCACCCCGGCCAGCAACGCGTCGGATTGCTGCGCCGTGGCCTGGCTCGACTCGATCCCCCGGCGCACCTGGCCCCACAGGTCCGGCTCCCAACTGGCGGTGAGGGTGGCACTCACGCTGTTTTTCACCCCAGTGGACGTCGTGGCGGTGGAGGTGGTGCCGTCACCGCCCTCCCCCCGCGATCCCGACAGCCCCACGCCGACCGTCGGCCACAACCCGGCACGGCTCGACGCCACCTGCGCCTGGGCCAGCCGGTACGCCGCCTCCGCCGCGATGATCGACTGGTTGGCCTTGGCCGAGCGCGCCACCAGGTCGTTCAGCACCGGGTCCTGATAGGCCAGCCACCACTGGCTGTCCAAAGCGCCCCGGGGGTTGGACACCGCACGCTGCCACTGCGCGCCTTCCTTGAACGTCTGCGGCAATTGCATCGCGGGTTTCTGGTAGTCGGGCCCGACCATGCAACCGCCAAGCACCAGGCTGAGGAACAGCACGCTGTATTTGAATTTCATGACCTTGCTTCCTTGTGCCGCCCCAGGCGTTGGGACGCCCGATCGAGCCAGAGGTAAATCACCGGGGTGGTGTAGAGCGTCAGCACCTGGCTGAGCAACAGGCCACCAATAATCGAGATCCCCAAGGGCCGGCGCAGCTCGGAGCCGTAGCCATGCCCCAGCACCAGCGGCAATGCCCCGAGGATAGCCGCCAGGGTGGTCATCATGATCGGCCGGAAACGGATCAGGCACGCGCGGCGAATCGCTTCCTTGGCCGTGAGCCCGAACTCGCGCCGCTCGGTGATCGCAAAATCGATCATCATGATCGCGTTCTTCTTCACGATACCGATCAACAAAATCACCCCCACCAGCGCGATGATCGACAGCTCAGTGCCGGTCAGCAGCAACGCAATCAACGCACCGACACCCGCCGACGGCAACGTGGACAGAATGGTCAATGGGTGCATCAGGTTTTCGTACAGAATGCCCAACACGATGTACACCGACAGCAGCGCCGCGACGATCAGCAGCGGCTCGCTGGCCACCGACGATTGGAACACCTGGGCCGTGCCGGCAAACTGGCCGGTGACGCTGGCCGGCATGCGCAGTTGCTTCACCGCGTCATCCACCAGTGCCGTGGCCTGGCCGATCGACGTGCCCGGGGCCAGGTTGAACGAGACCGTCACCGCCGGGAATGTACCCTGGTGACTGATGGAAATGGCCGTGCGCGAAACCGTGTTATCCGCCAAGGCCGACAGCGGCACCAACGTTGCCGGGTTGGCCAGGTTCGGCGTGGCCGTGGTGCCCTTGGCCGCCACCGCCGCGCTGCCGGTGGGCACATAAATGCTTTTGAGCGCCGTCGGGTCGTTCCAATACTCGGGGGCGATTTCCATCACCACATGGTACTGGTTGGCGGCGCGGTAAAGGGTCGAGACCTGGCGCTGGCCAAACGCGTCGTACAGCGTCTGGTCCACCGCCGACATGCCCACCCCAAGCCGCGCCGCCGTGTCGCGGTTGATCTGCACATTGGCCAACAGGCTGTTGTCTTGCTGGTCGGTATTCAGGTCGGTCAATTGCGGCAGCGTGTGCAACACCGCCACCACCTTGGGCACCCATTCATCCAGGGACTGCTGGTCATCGGCGGTCAGGGTGTATTGGTACTGCGCGCCACTTTGCCGGCCGCCCACGGTGATGTCTTGGGCCGCCTGCAAAAACAGCTTGGTGCCCGGCATATCGCCCAGGGTGTGGCGGATCTGGCCAATCACTTCGGTGGCGCTGTCCTTGCGCTGATCGATGGGCTTGAGCAGCACAAACAACTGCGCGCTGTTGACCGCCCCCCCGCCACCGCCTCCGCCGCCCACAAACCCGGCAGCGGTTTCCACGTTGGGGTTCTGCATGACCTTGTGGTTGATCGCGGTGAAGTCCTTTTGCATCGCCCCGTACGAAATGCTCTGCGCCGCAATGATGCTGCCCTGCAAGCGCCCGGTGTCTTCCTGGGGGAAAAAGCCCTTGGGCACCAGCACGTACAACACGCCCGCGAGCACGATCACCAGCACCGTCACCAGGCCCATCAGGATCGAATGGTCGATCACCCAGCCAAGGGTGCGATCATAGAAGCGATGAAAGCGTGAGTCCGGGTGTTCGTTGCCTTCATGCACCTCTGTGGGCGCGCGCAACAGCACGCTGGCGAGCATCGGCGTGACCGTCAGCGAGATCAGCATCGAGATCACGATGGCCACCGACAACGACACCGAGAACTCGCGAAACAGCCGCCCGACAATCCCGCCCATCAACAGCAGCGGAATAAACACCGCCACCAGCGACACGCTGATGGTCAGCACCGTGAACCCCACTTCCCGCGCCCCGGCCAGGGCCGCTTCCACCCGGGTCTTGCCGCGCTCCAGATGACGCATGATGTTTTCCACCACCACGATGGCGTCGTCCACCACAAAGCCGGTGGAAATGGTCAGCGCCATCAGTGACAGGTTATTCAGGCTGTAGCCAAGGAAATACATGGCGCCAAAGGTGCCGAGCAACGACAGTGGCACCACGATCGCCGGCACCAGGGTGCTGCGCCAGTCGCGGAAGAAACCAAAGGTCACCAGCGTCACCAGCAGGATCGACGCCAGCAAGGTCACTTCCACGTCATGCAGCGACGCCCGAATGGTGGTGGTGCGGTCCATCAGCAGGTTGAGTTTGATCGAGGCCGGGATTGAGCTTTGCAGAAACGGCAGCGACGCCTTCACCGCATCCACCGTGTCGATCACGTTCGCGCCCGGCTGCTTGAACACCACCAGCAGCACGGCCGGCTTGCCGTTGGACAGGCCGAAGTTGCGCAGGTCCTGAACGTCTTCGCGCACGTAGCCAAGGTCCGAGATGTGGATCAGGTCGCCGTTGTGCTCCTTGACCACCAGCGGCCCGTAATCGTCAGGGTTAAGCAATTGGTCGTTGGCACCGATGCCGTAGGAGCGGTCGCCCACCGCCACATTGCCCTTGGGCAGGTTGGCATTGGACGCGCCGATCACCTGGCGCACCTGCTCAAGGCTCACCCCGTATTGATTAAGGCGATCCGGATTCAGCTCGATACGCACCGCCGGCAACGCACCGCCGCCCACCGTCACATCGCCCACGCCCGTGGTCTGCAACAGGCGTTGTTCCAACACTGTCGAAGCGGCGTCGTACATCTGCCCCGGCGTGGCGCTGTCGGAGGTCAAGCTGATGATCAGGATCGGCGAGTCAGCCGGGTTGACCTTGCGGTACGTCGGGTTGCCCGATAGGTCGCTCGGCAAGGTGCTGCGCGCGGCGTTGATGGCCGCCTGCACGTCCCGCGCCGCGCCGTCGATATCGCGGTTCAAATCAAACTGCATGGTGATGCGCGTCGAGCCCAGGCTGCTGGCGGAGGTCATTTGCGTGACCCCGGCGATCTGGCCGAACTGACGCTCCAGCGGCGTGGCCACGGAGCTGGCGACGGTGGTCGGGTCGGCGCCGGGCAACGAGGCGCTGACGCTGATGGTTGGGAAGTCGACTTCCGGCAGCGGCGCCACCGGCAGCAGGTTGAACGCCAGCACGCCAAACAGCGCGAGCCCGGCCGCCAGCAGCGTGGTGGCAATGGGGCGATGGATAAACGGCGCGCTGAGGTTCATCGCATCAATCCACGGCAACCGGACGACGGCTGAAACGCTCGCCCAGGCCGTGCATGGCGAGGAAGATCACCGGGGTGGAAAACAGCGTGAGCAACTGGCTCAGCAACAGGCCGCCGATGATTGCGATGCCCAGCGGGTGACGCAACTCCGAACCAATCCCCGTGCCCAGCGCCAACGGCACCGCACCGAACAGCGAGGCCATGCTGGTCATCAGGATCGGCCGGAACCGCAACTCCGCCGCCTGGCGAATCGCAGCCACCGGGCTCAAGCCGCCTTCGCGCAACAGCTCCAGGGCGAAGTCGACCATCATGATGCCGTTCTTCATCACAATGCCGATCAGCAACACGATGCCGATCAAGCCAATGATGTCGAACTGCGTGCCGGTCAGCAGCAGCGCCAGCAACGCACCGAGGGCCGCCGAGAGCAAGGTCGAGAGGATGGTCACCGGGTGCACGAAGCTCTCGTACAGAATGCCGAGCATCAGGTACACCACCACAATCGCCGCCAACACCAGGAACACCTGGTTGGACAACGACGCCTGGAACGTCGCCGCCGCGCCCTCCAGGTTGGCTTGCACCGACAGCGGCAGGCCGACCTGGGCTTCGATGTCCTGCAAACGCGTGACCGCCGCGCCCAACGTTTGGCCGGGCGCGAGGTTGAACGACACGTCCGCATAGGGAAACTGCCCCAGGCGGTTGATGGTGACCGGCGTACGCACCACTTCCAGGGTCGCCATGCTCGACAGCGGCGCCACCCCGCCTGCGGGAATGTCCACGTACAAACCGGTGAGCAAGTCCGGCAGGTTACGCGGCGGGTGGTCGGTGGCGATCACCACGTGGTACTGGTTGAGCTGGGTGTAGAGGGTCGATACCTGGCGCTGGCCAAAGGCGTCGTACAGCACATCGTCGATGGCTTGCGGGGTGATGCCCAGGCGCGAGGCGGTGGCGCGGTCGAAGGTCAGCTTGATCTGGTTGCCGAACTGCATGGCCTGGCTTTGCACATCGGTGAACATCGGGTCTTTCTTGATCGCGGCGAGCAGTTTGGTAGTCCACTGTTCCAGCTCATCCGGGTCGGTGGCTTGCAGGCCGAGGCGGTAGCTGGTGGTGGACACCGTGGCGTCCAGGGTCAGGTCTTGCACCGAGTGCAGGTACAGGCGGATGCCGGCGTCATCGGCATTGGCGTCCGCGAGGCGGCGGATCACGGCGGTGCTGCTGTCACGCTCGCCACGGGGCTTGAGGTTGATCAGCAGGTTGCCTTGGTTGATGGTCGGGTTGGTCTGGTCGATCCCCACGAACGAGGACAGGCTCTGCACGGCCGGATCCTTGAGAATACGCGCGGCCAAACGTTGCTGCTCAACCTGCATCTGCTGGAACGAAACGGTCGGCGACGCCTGGGAAATACCCTGGATCAGGCCGGTGTCCTGGTCCGGGAAAAACCCCTTGGGCATGATCACCAAGGTGAACAACGTGAGCGCAGCCGTGAGCACCACCGAGATCAGCGTGAGGGTGCGGTGCGCCAGCACCCAGTCCAGGCCGCGCACGTAATGGCGGTTGATCCGGTCGAAGAAATCCGGCCGGCGCGCCTCGTGCTTGGACTTGAGCATGCGCGCGCACATCATCGGTGTGAGCGTCAGGGAAATCACCGCCGAAATCACGATGGTCACCGCCACGGTCATGGCGAATTCGCGGAATAACCGCCCCACCACATCGCCCATGAACAGCAGCGGGATCATCACCGCAATCAGTGCGATGGACAGCGAAATGATGGTGAAGCCGATCTGCTCGGCGCCCTTGAGCGCGGCCTGCAACGGCGTGTCGCCCGCCTCCAGGTAACGGGTGATGTTTTCGATCATGACGATGGCGTCATCCACCACAAACCCGATGGCAATGGTCAGCGCCATCAGCGTCAGGTTGTTCAGCGAAAAACCCAGGGCGTAGGCCACTGCCAAGGTGCCGATCAGCGTCAGCGGGATGGTGACGGCGGGGATGATCGTCGCCGGGATATTGCGCAGGAACAGGAAGATCACGATCACCACCAGCAGGATCGCCAGCCCCAGCTCGTACTGCACATCGGTGACCGAGGCGCGGATGGTCTGGGTGCGGTCGGTCAGCACCGTCACCTTCAAGGTGCCCGGCAGGCTGGCGCGCAACTTGGGCAGCAGTTGCTGCACGCGGTCGACCACCTCGATCACATTGGCACCGGGTTGACGCTGGATATTCAGCACGATGGACGGCGTGTCATTGGTCCAGGCCGCTTGGCGCGGGTTTTCCGGCCCTTGGGTGGAACTGGCGATCTGCGACAGGCGGATCGGCGCGCCATGCTTGTAGGCGATCACCAGGTCGCGGTATTCCTCGGCCGATTGCAGTTGGTCGTTGGCGCCGATGGAATACGCCTGGAACTTGCCATCGATATTGCCCTTGGCCTGGTTGACGTTGGCCGTGCCCAGCGAGGTGCGCAAATCATCCAGGGACAGGCCGAGGCTGTTCAGCGCCGAGGTGTTGGCCTCCACCCGCACGGCCGGGCGCTGGCCGCCGCTGATGGTCACCAGGCCGACGCCGGTGATCTGCGAGATCTTCTGCGCCAGGCGCGTGTCGGCCAGGTCTTCGACCTTGGTCAGCGGCAGCACGTCGGAGGTCAGCGACAGCGTCAGTACCGGCGCATCGGCCGGATTGACCTTGCTGTACACCGGCGGGTACGGCAGGTTCGCCGGCAGGAACGTGCCCGCCGCGTTGATCGCTGCCTGCACTTCTTGTTCGGCCACGTCCAGGGACAGCGACAGGTCGAACTGCAGGGTCACTACCGAGGCGCCGTCGGAGCTGGTGGAGTTCATCGACTTGAGCCCGGGCATTTCACCGAGCTGGCGCTCCAGCGGCGCGGTGATCGAGGAACTGACCACATCCGGGCTGGCGCCAGGGTATTGGGTGAAGACTTGGATGGTCGGGTAATCCACCTCGGGCAGCGCCGACACCGACAGCAAGTGATACCCCAACAGGCCGAGCAGCAGCACCGCCACCATCATCAAGGTGGTGGCGACCGGGCGTTCGATAAAGGGCCGCGAAATGTTCATGCTCGGCAGCTCCTCACTGGGCGACGACCTTCACCACGGAGCCATCGTCCAGTTTGTCGGCGCCCTCGGTGACCACCTGCTCACCGGCCTTGACGCCGTTGTCGAGCACCGCCGACACGTCGCCGGTGGACGGGCCGGTCTTGATCGTGCGCAGGCTGGCCTTGTTGCCATTCACCACAAACACGAAATCGCCTTTGCTGCCGTGCTGGATCGCGCGGGTCGGCACCACGGCGATCTGGCTCAAGGTGTCGGCTTTGAGCCGTGCGTTGACGAACTGATTGGGGAACAGGGCATCGCCCGAATCGTCGAACTGCGCCTTGACCTTGATCGTGCCGGTGCTGGTGTCCACCTGGTTATCCAGGGCCAACAGGCTGCCGGTGGCCAGCAAGGACTTCTTGTTGCGGTCGTAAGCCAGCACGGGCACGGCGCCACGGGCCAGGGCCTGGTCGATTGCAGCCAGGTCATCCTCGGGCACGGCAAACACCACGGTGGCCGGGTTCATCTGGGTGATCACCACAATGCCGGTGGTGCTGGCGGTGGTGACATAGTTGCCGGGGTCGACCAGCCGCAGACCGACCACGCCATCCACGGGTGAGGTGATGGTGCAGTAGCTCAGTTGCACTTCGAGGTTTTGCACATTGCCTTGGTCGGCGGCCACGGTGCCTTGTTGCTGCTGGACCAGGGAGGCTTGGGTGTCGAGGGTTTGCTGGCTGGTGGAGCCGGCCTTGACCAGGTCGCGGTAACGGGCGAGGTCGCGCTGGGCGTTGCTCAACACCGCCTGGTCATGGGCGAGCGTGCCCTTGGCCACGGCCAGCTGCGCCTTGAGCGCGCGGTCGTCGATGCGGGCGATGACCTGGCCCTTGCTCACGTGCTGGCCTTCCTTGAACTCCACGCTGCTGAGAATCCCGTCGACCTGGCTTACCACAGTGACGCTGCGCGTCGGTGTCACGGTGCCCAGCGCGTCGATGTACACCGGCATATCCTGCAACACCACCGGCACCACCGCGACGGGCTCGCCGGGAGACGGTGGCTTGCCTTTATGGGCGCCGCCCATCAGGTGCATGCCCAGGCCGACCACCAGCGCGATCACCAACAACGCGCCAACACCCCAGGCGAACGTACGTCGTCTGCTTTTCTCCACGGTTTCTCACTCGAACGCCGAATACAGGACAGAACGGCAACCGGCAAAGGTCGCGTCGTTGCCCTGAACTCTAGCAGCCTGCCCTTCGCCTGCCTGTACTACCTTGAATGCGTTCAGCCTCAAGACAGACAATGTCAGTGTAACGCCCGTGATACGTGGGCTACGGCGGGATTCTTGAGCGCTGCGCAAAGCCGGTGCTACCATGCGCAACCGCCAGTCTTGGCAAGGAAACTCCAGGTTTATGAGCAGCATTCGCGAGCGCAACAAAGAAAAAATCCTGCGGGCGGCCAGCGAGGAGTTTGCCGACAAAGGCTTCGCCGCGACCAAAACCAGCGACATCGCCGCCAAGGCCGGGCTGCCCAAGCCCAACGTCTATTACTACTTCAAGTCCAAGGACAACCTCTACCGCGAGGTGCTCGAAAGCATCATCGAGCCGATCCTGGCCGCCTCCACGCCCTTCAACCCCGAGGGCGAGCCATCGGTCGTGCTGAGCAACTACATCCGCTCGAAGATCCGCATCTCCCGCGACCTGCCGTTTGCCTCCAAGGTCTTCGCCAGCGAAATCATGCACGGCGCGCCGCACCTGAGCGCCGATCAAGTCGAGCAACTCAACGCCCAGGCCAAGCACAACATCGACTGCATCCAGAACTGGGTCGACCGCGGCCTGATCGCCGCCATCGACCCCAACCACCTGATGTTCAGCATCTGGGCGGCGACGCAGACCTATGCGGATTTCGACTGGCAGATTTCGGCGGTGACGGGAAAGGCCAAGCTGGATGAGGCGGATTATGAAGCGGCGGCGCAAACGATCATTCGGTTGGTGTTGAAGGGGTGTGAGCCGGACTGAGAGATCGAGGTGTGGCGATCGCAGGCAAGCCAGCTCCCACACTTGATCCGCGCCAAACACACATTGTATGAACACTGCGAGCCCCCTGTGGGAGCGGGCTTGCCCGCGATAGCGCCAGTGCAGACACATCCTGCCAAAAGCCCGCCAATCAGCACCACACACCGAGATCTAGCCTCTCAGAACCCCCACTGAAGAGAGGCCAAGGAATGCCTGATCTCCCCGCTTCAAAGCGCCTGCGCATCGGCCGCTATGACGAACCCAACCGCATCTATTTACTGACGACCAACACCCTGGATCGCGAACCCATTTTCCAGGACTTCAAACTCGGTCGCCGGGTGGTTCAACAATTCAGGATTGCCCAGAACCAGGGCCTGGCGACCTCCTTGGCGTGGGTCGTCATGCCGGATCATTTCCACTGGCTCATCTCGCTGGAGAAAGGCTCACTTGCTGATTTGATGCGTCAAGTGAAGTCCAACAGTACTCGTGTGGTGAATGCAGTCGCCGGGCGCCAAGGTCGACTCTGGCAACCCGGCTTTCACGACCATGCGGTGCGCCGTGAAGAAAGTCTTGAAGGCATCGCTCGATATATTGTGGCCAATCCATTGAGAGCCGGGCTGGTAAAGAAATTTGGCGACTACCCGCTGTGGGATGCCATCTGGCTTTAACTTGAGACCGAGTCGCCTGCATCGCGGGCAAGCCCGCTCCCACAGGGATTGGTGGTGTTAACACCGGCCAATGTGGGAGCTGGCTTGCCTGCGATGAGGCCCGCCAGGTCACCCAAAGATCAAGCCGACACCCCCGCATCCGCCAACAACCCCACTCCCTCAATCGCCGTAATCGCACACTGCTCATCAATGTCCGATGTATCCCCGCTGATCCCGATTGCCCCCAGTACCACCCCTTCCCCATTGCGAATCAACACCCCCCCCGGGGCCGGCACGACGCTGCCCTGCCCCAGGCTGTTCAGCGCGGCGATAAACGCCGGCCGCTGTTGCGCGTCCAGCGCCAGCAGGCGTGAGCCTTTGCCCAGGGCGATCGCGCCCCAGGCCTTGCCGATGGCGATCTGCGGGCGTAGCAGGCTGGCGCCGTCTTCGCGTTGCAGAGTGATCAGGTGGCCGCCGCTGTCGAGCACCGCAATGGTCAGCGGCGCTGCCGAAATGGTGCGACCGGCGTTCAAAGCCTGGCTGGCCAGTTGGGTGGCAATTTTCAAGGTTAAAGCGCTCATGGTGCCGTCCTTCTTTTGTTATTGGGAAAGCGGTGGAGGTCTGTTTGATCAGATGCTCGATCAAACAAATAGAACACAATGAAATTTGTTTTTGTATACAATATTTTCGCACAAAGCTTCCATACGTCGAAAAAATGCCTTCCGACGAACGCAAAGGCCACCGAATAAAATGAATTGACCTGCGCTGCTCGCCGTGAATACACTTTGAACAGACACCACTTGTATACAATTACAAAACGCAAGAGGCACCAAAACCATGAGCAAAATGAGAGCAATCGAAGCCGCCGTTCTGGTGATGCGCCGTGAAGGTGTGGACACCGCCTTCGGTATCCCAGGCGCCGCAATCAACCCGCTGTACTCGGCCTTGCAGAAAGTGGGTGGCATCGATCACGTCCTTGCTCGCCACGTTGAAGGCGCCTCCCACATGGCCGAGGGCTACACCCGCACCAAGGCCGGCAATATCGGCGTGTGCATCGGCACTTCGGGCCCGGCGGGCACCGACATGGTCACCGGCTTGTACAGCGCCTCGGCCGACTCGATCCCGATCCTGTGCATCACCGGCCAAGCGCCACGTGCCCGCATGCACAAGGAAGACTTCCAGGCCGTGGACATCACCAGCATCGTCAAGCCGGTGACCAAGTGGGCCACCACTGTGCTGGAACCGGGCCAAGTGCCTTACGCGTTCCAGAAAGCCTTCTATGAAATGCGCTCCGGCCGCCCGGGTCCGGTGCTGATCGACCTGCCGTTCGACGTGCAGATGGCCGAGATCGAATTCGATATCGACGCCTACCAGCCGCTGCCCCTGGCCAAACCACTGGCGACCCGCGTGCAGGTGGAAAAAGCCCTGGCGCTGCTGGACCAGGCTGAACGCCCACTGCTGGTCAGCGGTGGCGGCGTGATCAACGCCGACGCCAGCGAACTGCTGGTTGAATTTGCTGAACTCACCGGCATTCCGGTCATCCCGACCCTGATGGGCTGGGGCACCATCCCGGACGATCACCCGCAAATGGTGGGCATGGTCGGCCTGCAAACCTCCCACCGTTACGGCAACGCGACGATGCTCAAGTCGGACGTGGTGCTCGGCATCGGCAACCGTTGGGCCAACCGCCACACCGGTTCGGTCGAGGTGTACACCGAAGGCCGCAAATTCATTCACGTCGACATCGAGCCGACGCAGATTGGCCGCGTGTTCACCCCGGACCTGGGCATCGTCTCCGACGCCGGTTCCGCCCTGACGATGTTCATTGAAGTGGCCCGCGAGTGGAAAGCCGCCGGCAAGCTCAAGGACCGCAGCGCCTGGTTGAACGACTGCCAGCAGCGCAAGGCCACCCTCCACCGCAAGACCCACTTCGACAACGTGCCGGTCAAGCCGCAGCGCGTGTACGAAGAGATGAACCAGGTGTTCGGCAAAGACACTTGCTACGTCAGCACCATCGGCCTGTCGCAAATTGCCGGCGCGCAATTCCTGCACGTGTACAAGCCACGTCACTGGATCAACTGCGGCCAGGCCGGCCCATTGGGCTGGACCATTCCGGCCGCGCTGGGCGTGGTCAAGGCGGATCCGAGCCGCAAAGTGGTGGCGCTGTCCGGCGACTACGACTTCCAATTCATGATCGAAGAACTGGCCGTGGGCGCGCAGTTCAAGCTGCCGTACATCCACGTGGTGGTGAACAACTCCTACTTGGGTTTGATCCGCCAGGCCCAGCGCGGTTTCGAGATGGACTACTGCGTGCAGCTGTCCTTCGACAACCTCAACGCGCCGGAACTCAATGGCTATGGCGTGGACCACGTGGCCGTCGCCGAAGGCCTGGGTTGCAAGGCCCTGCGCGTGTTCGAGCCGGGGCAGATTGCACCTGCGTTGCGCAAGGCTGAGGAAATGATCGAAGAATTCAAGGTTCCGGTGATCGTTGAGATTATTCTGGAACGTGTGACCAACATTTCCATGGGCACCGAGATCAACGCCGTCAACGAATTCGAAGATCTGGCACTGGTCGGCAACGATGCGCCGACTGCCATTTCCCTGCTCGATTAAGGAGAACCCTATGCCGCGCTTTGCTGCCAACCTGTCCATGCTGTTTACCGAGCAGGACTTTCTCGCCCGTTTCAAAGCGGCCGCCGATGCGGGCTTCCAGGGTGTGGAATACCTGTTCCCCTACGAGTTCAGCTCTGCCGAGATCAAAGCACAGTTGGACGCCAACGGCCTGACCCAAGTGCTGTTCAACCTGCCGGCCGGTGACTGGGCCAAGGGCGAACGCGGCCTGGCCTGCCACCCGGACCGGGTCGAGGAGTTCCGCGCCGGAGTCAAGCTGGCCATCGCCTACGCCCAGGTGCTGGGCAACACCCAGGTCAACTGCCTGGCAGGTATCCGGCCGCAAGGCGTTGACGATGAAACCGTCGAAAAGACCTTCGTCGCCAACCTCAAGTACGCCGCCGAGAAGCTGCAGGCGGCGGGGATCAAGCTGGTGATGGAGATGATCAACACCCGCGACATTCCAGGTTTCTACTTGAACAACACGGCGCAGGCCCTGTCGATTCGCGAGCAGGTGGGCAGCGCCAACCTGTTCCTGCAGTACGACATCTATCACATGCAAATCATGGAAGGCGACCTGGCCCGCACCATGGCCAACCACCTGGATGACATCAACCACATCCAGCTGGCGGACAACCCAGGGCGCAACGAGCCGGGCACCGGTGAGATCAACTACCGCTTCCTGTTCGAACACCTGGACCGCATCGGCTACACCGGCTGGGTCGGCTGTGAATACAAGCCGCTGACCACGACCGAAGCCGGTTTGGGCTGGCTCAAGAGCCACAACGCGATCTAGCAGAACAAACGCAAAACAAAATGTGGGAGCTGGCTTGCCTGCGATGCAGGCACCGCGGTGTTTCAGGCATAGCCAGTTGATGCCATCGCAGGCAAGCCAGCTCCCACATTGGGCCTGAGGCGTTTGGCAGGTCTCGACATACCGAATAACAAGAGGATTTTGATCATGGCTAAAATCGGATTCATCGGCACCGGCATCATGGGCCAACCCATGGCCGCCAACCTGCAGAAAGCAGGTCACCAACTGTTTCTTTCCGAGCACCACGGCAAGGCGCCGCAAGCCTTGATCGACGCCGGCGCCGTGGCCCTGGCCAACCCGCAGCAAGTCGCCCAGGAAGCCGAGTTCATCATCGTGATGGTGCCCGACACCCCGCAGGTTGACGACGTGTTGTTCCGCAAAGACGGCGTGGCCGCAGGCCTGTCGCCAAACAAAGTCGTGATCGATATGAGCTCGATCTCGCCCACCGCCACCAAGGCGTTTGCCGCCAAGATCAACGAAACCGGCGCGCAGTACCTCGACGCGCCCGTGTCCGGCGGTGAAGTGGGCGCCAAGGCCGGCACCCTGAGCATTATGATCGGCGGCGAGCCGCAAACCTTCGAACGCGCCCTGCCGCTGTTCCAGGCCATGGGCAAGAACATCACCCTGGTCGGCGGCAACGGTGACGGCCAGACCGCCAAGGTCGCCAACCAGATCATCGTCGCGCTGAACATCCAGGCGGTGGCCGAAGCACTGCTGTTCGCCTCCAAGAACGGCGCCGACCCAGCCAAGGTGCGTGAAGCGCTGATGGGCGGATTTGCTTCGTCGAAAATCCTCGAAGTGCACGGCGAGCGCATGATCAAAGGCACCTTCGACCCGGGCTTCCGCATCAATCTGCACCAGAAGGATTTGAACCTGGCCCTGGCCGGCGCCAAGGAGCTGGGGATCAACCTGCCAAACACCGCCGGCACCCAGCAAGTGTTCAGCACCTGCACCGCGATTGGCGGCGGCAACTGGGACCACTCGGCGCTGATCAAGGGGCTGGAGCATATGGCGAATTTCTCGATTCGCGATAAGTAAGTCCTGACTTGAAATGCAATCCAGTGTGGGAGCTGGCTTGCCTGCGATAGCGGTCTTGCAGCTAGACATTCATTGCCTGATACACCGCTATCGCAGGCAAGCCAGCTCCCACATTTTGGTCCCTGTTCCAAGCCTCAACTCTAATAACAAGAATCCCCCGGGAGCCCGCTTATGTCGGTCGATCCGCAACACCTGCTTCGCGAGCTGTTTGCCACAGCCATCGACGCCGCCCACCCCCGGCAAGTCCTTGAACCTTATCTGCCTGCCGACCGCAGCGGCCGTGTGATCGTGATCGGCGCCGGCAAGGCTGCCGCGGCCATGGCCCTCGTCGTGGAAAACTGCTGGCAGGGCGAAGTCAGCGGCCTTGTCGTCACCCGCTACGGGCACGGCGCACCCTGCAAAAAAATCGAAGTGGTCGAAGCCGCGCACCCAGTGCCCGATGCGGCCGGCCTGGCCGTGGCCAAGCGCGTGCTGGAACTGATCAGCAACCTCACCGAAGACGACCGGGTGATTTTCCTGCTCTCCGGCGGCGGCTCGGCATTGCTTGCCCTGCCCGCAGAAGGCATCACCCTGGCCGACAAGCAAGCCATCAACAAAGCCCTGCTCAAATCCGGCGCGACCATTGGCGAGATGAATTGCGTGCGCAAGCACCTCTCGGCGATCAAGGGTGGCCGACTGGCCAAGGCCGCGTGGCCGGCCACGGTGTACACCTATGCGATTTCCGATGTGCCGGGCGACCAGGCCACGGTGATTGCCTCCGGCCCCACCGTCGGCGACCCGAGCACCTCGGCCCAGGCCTTGGCGATCCTCAAACGCTACAGCATCGACGCCCCCGCCTCGGTGCGCAGCTGGCTGCAGAACCCGGCCTCGGAAACCGTCAAGCCCGGCGACCCGGTGCTCGCGCGCAGCCACTTCCAGTTGATCGCCCGCCCGCAGCAATCGCTGGAGGCCGTGGCGGTCAAAGTCCGCCAGGCCGGCTTCAGCCCGCTGATCCTCGGCGACCTGGAGGGCGAAGCCCGCGACGTGGCCAAGGTGCATGCCGGCATTGCGCGGCAGATCGTGCAGCACGGCCAGCCACTGGCGGCGCCGTGCGTGATTCTGTCGGGCGGTGAAACCACCGTCACCGTGCGCGGCAATGGCCGTGGCGGGCGCAACGCCGAGTTCCTGTTGAGCCTCACCGACAGCCTCAAGGGCTTGCCGGGCGTGTACGCCCTGGCCGGTGACACCGACGGCATCGACGGCTCAGAAGACAACGCCGGCGCGATCATGACGCCGTGCAGCTATTCGCGCGCCGAAGCCCTCGGCCTGTCGGCCAGTGACGAGCTGGACAACAACAATGGCTACGGCTACTTCGCCGCCCTCGACGGGTTGATCGTCACCGAGCCGACGCGCACCAACGTCAACGACTTCCGCGCCATTCTGATCCTTGGGAACCCGACACATGACGCCTGACAAGAAGGTCAAGATCCTCGCCACCCTCGGCCCGGCCACCGACGGCATCGATGACATCCGCGAGCTGGTGGAAGCCGGGGTGAACATCTTCCGCCTCAACTTCAGCCACGGCGACCACGCCGACCACGCGCAGCGCTACCAGTGGATCCGCCAGGTGGAGCGCCAGCTCAATTACCCGCTGGGCATCCTGATGGACCTGCAAGGGCCGAAACTGCGCGTCGGGCGTTTTGCCGAAGGCAAGGTGCAACTGGTGCGCGGCCAGGCATTGCGCCTGGACCTGGACCCGACGCCGGGCGACCAGTGCCGGGTCAACCTGCCCCACCCGGAAATCATCGCGGCACTGGAACCCGGCATGGACCTGCTGCTGGATGACGGCAAGCTGCGCCTGCGGGTGATTACCAAGCATGCCGACGCCATCGACACCACCGTGCTCAATGGCGGCGAACTGTCGGACCGCAAAGGCGTGAATGTGCCCCAGGCGCTGCTGGAACTCAGCCCACTGACCGCCAAGGACCGACGCGACCTGAGCTTCGGCCTGGAACTGGGTGTGGACTGGGTGGCGCTGTCGTTCGTGCAACGCCCGGAAGACATCCGCGAGGCCCGTGAGCTGATCGGCGACAAGGCCTTCCTGATGGCCAAGATCGAGAAGCCTTCGGCCGTGCAACGCCTGCAGGAAATTGCCGAGCTGAGCGACGCGATCATGGTGGCCAGAGGCGACCTGGGCGTGGAAGTACCCGCCGAGAGCGTGCCGCAGATCCAGAAAGACATCATCAGCACCTGCCGCCAGTTGGGCAAACCGGTGGTGGTGGCGACGCAGATGCTCGAGTCCATGCGCTTCTCACCGGCCCCGACCCGTGCCGAGGTCACCGATGTGGCCAACGCCGTGGCCGAAGGCGCCGACGCGGTGATGTTGTCGGCGGAAACCGCCTCGGGGGAGTACCCGCTGGAAGCCGTGCAGATGATGAGCAAGATCATCCGCCAGGTGGAAAACGGCCCGGACTACCAAACCCAACTGGACGTGAGCCGGCCCAAGGCCGAGGCCACGGTGTCGGACGCGATCAGCTGCGCGATCCGGCGTATCAGCAGCATCCTGCCGGTGGCGGTGCTGGTGAACTACAGCGAGTCGGGCAGCTCCAGCCTGCGTGCCGCCCGGGAACGGCCGGTGGCGCCGATCCTCAACCTCACGCCGAACCTGTCGACGGCGCGGCGCTTGAGCGTGGCGTGGGGCGTGCATTCGGTGGTCAACGACCGGCTGCGCCAGGTGGATGAGGTGTGCTCCACGGCGCTGGAAATCGCCCAGGCCCAAGGGATGGCGCAGCGCGGGGATACGTTGGTGATCACGGCGGGGGTGCCGTTTGGGCAGCCGGGGTCGACCAATTCGCTGCGCATCGAGACGTTGATTTAGCGCCTGTTCGGGCCTCTTCGCGGGCAAGCCCGCTCCCACATTTGACTGTATTCACACATCAAAAGGTGGGAGCTGGCTTGCCTGCGATAAGGGCAACTCGGTCTACCTGACTTACCCAAATGCATAATCCAACCTGCCCAGACTGGGCCGAAGCCCTGCTCAATGGCTTCAGCCAGATATTCCTGCAGCGCCAGCCGTTGTGCGGCCTGCTGTGCCTGCTGGCCATCCTGATCGGCGCCCCGGCGTTGTTCGGCGGCGCGCTGCTGGGCGGTGTGGCCGGTTTGCTCACGGCCCAGCGCCGGGGTTACCCCAAGGTCGAACGCCAGGCCGGGCTGTATAGCTATAACGGTGTGCTGCTGGGCTTGTTGATCAGCCAGCACTTCGCTTGGTCGGCGCTGTTGCCGCCGCTGATCCTGGCGTGCGGCGGGCTTTCGGCGATGCTGACGCGGCAATGGTTGAAGCATGCGACCCAGCCGGATGACCTGCCTGCCTACACCGCGCCCTTTGTCGGGCTGGGCTGGCTGTTGCTGGGGCCCGCCGCGCCCAGCGCATTCGCCCTCACCGAACCCGACACCCTGGCGGTGCTTGCCGCGCCCTTCATCGGGCTTGCGCAAGTCATGTTGCTGGACCAACCCTTGGCCGGCGCCCTGATTGCACTCGGCCTGTTCCTCGCCAATCGGCGAGCCGCCTTATGGGCCTTGGCCGGGGCCAGCATCGGCGTGCTGGTCGCCCTGTGGCTGGACGAACCCGCCAGCGCCCTCCTCGGCCTGCACAGCTACAACCCCGCATTGGCTGGCGTGGCGTTGAGCCAGGTACGGCGTCAGCCCTGGCTGCCGTTGCTGGGCATCCTGCTGGCGATCATCCTCACCCCCGGCTTTGCCGCCCTGCACCTGCCCGCCTTGACCGCGCCGTTCATCCTCGCCTGCTGGCTGGTGCGCGCAGGCGCCCGGGTGCTGCGCAAACCCCGCATGGACAGCCCCTTCGAATCCCCCTAGGCTTGCTCGATATTCGATTCAGGCGGGATTTATGGACAGCAGCAACGACTGGCGCCAGCGGCTCTACGTCATGATTTTCCAGAGTGACACCACTGCCGGGCGGCGCTTTGACGGCATTCTGTTGCTGATCATCCTCGCCAGCCTGGTGATCGTGATGCTCGACAGCATCGACCAGATCCACCAGAACTACGCCGATGTGCTGGCCTACATCGAGTGGGGCTTTACCCTCGTCTTCCTGATCGAATACGGGCTGCGGCTGTACTGCTCGCCCAAGCCGTTGCGCTATGCCTTCAGTTTTTATGGGTTGGTGGACTTGCTGGCCATCGTGCCCGGCATCCTCGCGTTGTATTACAGCGACGCGCAGTACCTGCTGATCATCCGCATCATCCGCATGCTGCGCATCTTCCGCGTGCTCAAGCTCAGCCCGTACCTCAAGCAGGCCAACTACCTGATGGCGGCGCTGCGCGGCAGCAAGCAGAAGATCGTGGTGTTCCTGGTCAGCGTGTGCACCCTGGTGACGGTGTTCGGCACCCTGATGTACGTGATCGAAGGCCCGGAGCACGGGTTTACCAGTATTCCCAAAGGCATCTACTGGGCCATCGTGACCCTCACCACCGTGGGCTTTGGCGACATCGTGCCGAAGACGCCGCTGGGCCAGGTGATTTCATCGTTGGTGATGATCACCGGTTACTCGATCATTGCCGTACCCACCGGGATTTTTACCGCTGAACTGGCGAGTGCCATGCGCGGTGAACAGCTGCAACATGACTGCCCGGTGTGCAAGAAAAACAGCCACGAGCCGAACGCCGCGTTCTGTTCGCGCTGTGGGAATAATCTTTTCAAGAAACTGGAATAAGCAAAGAGCGTTTTAATCTTTAAACGTCTATGCGGTGCCCGTTATAGTCGATGGCAAATTGCCCCCACTCAATCAACACCCTTCTCGAACAACAAGGAATGAGCAGTGAAAAAACTCGTTAGCGCCTCTCTCCTGGCCGCCGGCCTTGCCCTGGCGGGCGCCGTCCAGGCCGCCCCCGTCACACTGCTCAACGTCTCCTACGACGTGATGCGCGACTTCTACAAGGACTACAACACCGCCTTCCAGAAGCACTGGGAAGCCGAGCACCCGAACGACAAGCTGACCCTGCAGATGTCCTTCGGCGGCTCCAGCAAACAAGCGCGTTCGGTGATCGACGGCCTGCCGGCTGACGTGATCACCATGAACATGGCCACCGACATCAACGCCCTGGCCGACAACGGCAAGCTGGTGCCGGACAACTGGGTCACCCGCCTGCCGAACAACAGCGCGCCGTTCACCTCCGCCACCGTGTTCATCGTGCGCAAGGGCAACCCCAAGGCCCTGAAAGACTGGCCGGACTTGTTGAAAGACGGCGTGCAGGTGATCGTGCCTAACCCGAAGACCTCGGGTAACGGCCGCTACACCTACCTGTCGGCGTGGGGCTACGTGCTCAAGAACGGCGGCGACGAAAACAAGGCCAAGGCCTTCGTCGGCAAGCTGTTCAAGCAAGCGCCTGTGCTGGACACCGGTGGCCGCGCCGCCACCACCACGTTCATGACCAACCAGATCGGCGACGTGCTGGTGACCTTCGAGAACGAAGCCGAAATGATCGCCCGTGAATTCGGCCGTGATCAGTTCGAAGTGATCTACCCAAGCGTGTCTGCCGAAGCGGAGCCGCCGGTGTCGGTGGTCGACAAAGTGGTCGAGAAGAAAGGCACCCGCGCTGCCGCCGAGGACTACCTGAAGTACCTGTGGTCGCCGGAAGGCCAGGAAATCGCCGCCAACAACTACCTGCGCCCACGTGACGCGAAGGTGCTGGCCAAGTACACCGACCGCTTCCCGAAAGTCGAGTTCTTGTCGGTCGAGAAGACCTTTGGCGACTGGCGCACCGTGCAGAAAACCCACTTCAATGACGGTGGGGTGTTTGACCAGATCTACAACGGTCAATAACTGAATAAACGCGGTTAAAACTGTGGGAGCGGGCTTGCTCGCGAAAGCGGTGGTTCAGTCGATTGATTCGGTGACTGACACTCCGCTTTCGCGAGCAAGCCCGCTCCCACATTTGGCTCTGTGTTTGGCAGTTACATCGGCGGGGTTACGCCGTCCTTGCCCGCCGAGATGGCCTGGGCAGTCACCGTGCCATCCGCCCCTTTCGCGGCAAACAACACCACCTTCACCCCCACCTTGAGCAAGCTGCGATCCCCCGGCTCCAGGTTCACGATCGGCACGTCCTCCGGCACCACGATCTTTTGCTCACCGCCCTTGTACTTCACGGTCAGCGTGCGGCCGTTGCTCACCACCAGGTCACCGACGGTGCCGTTGGTCATGCTGCTGCCTTCTTTCAAATCGAACGCACGATGCCCGTCGCCGGTGCCGGCCATGGCCGGTGGGAACACGTGCACTTCCAACGCGGTAAGGGTGCCGTCGGCATTGGGCATGGCAGCGGAGCCGATGTAGCTGCCGGGCTTGATCTCGTCGATCTTGGCCAGCGTAACGGCGCGTACTTGGGTGTCTTTGGTGAGGTGCACGGTGACATCTTCGCCACTGTTGACCTTGACGTGGATCGCGTCGCCGTCGACCGCCGTGATGGCGCCGCGCACGCCCACACGCGGGGCTTCGGCGGCGTTGGCCAGGCCAATCGCCATGGCGGCGGCAAGGGTTGAGGCCAGGATCATCTTGTTCAGCGTGATTTTCATGAAGGTGGATTTCCTGTTTCGGCAGTTGTGACTGAATGTATCATTGCCGTTCGACCCGAACGTTAACGATTCAGTCATTAATTTGCGGCATGAGTGTTATCACTGCCAGCGGCCTACTGCCCACAGGGCGATGTCTTTACTCTTCCACGCCCTCTTCCTTCGCTTTTATGAGAACACCATGAACGCTACCTCACACGCTACAACCACCATGACCCGCGGGATGGTCATGCTGTTTGCGTTCTGCTGCGGCGCCATCGTTGCCAACATCTACTACGCGCAACCGATCATCGAGCTGATCGCGCCGGACATCGGCCTGACCCCGGCGATGGCCAGCCTGATCGTGTCGCTCACCCAGATCGGCTACGCCCTGGGCCTGTTTTTCCTGGTACCGCTGGGTGACTTGCTGGAAAACCGCAAGCTGATGATCACCACCACCGTGGTGGCCATCGCCAGCCTGTTGGGGGCTGCGTTCACCGAGCAGCCGAACCTGTTCCTGCTGGTGTCGTTGCTGATCGGTTTCAGTTCGGTGTCGGTGCAGATCCTCATCCCGTTGGCCGCGCACCTGGCGCCCGCCGAATCCCGTGGCCGGGTGGTCGGCAGCATCATGGGTGGCCTGTTGCTCGGCATCCTGCTGGCACGGCCGGTGTCCAGCGTGGTGGCGGATCATTTTGGCTGGCGTGCGATGTTCATGGCGGCCGCCGCCCTGATGGCGTTTATCAGTGTTGTCTTGCTGCTCACCATCCCCAAGCGCCAGCCCGACCACAGCGCCAGCTACGCGCAACTCTTGCGTTCGCTGGGCACCCTGCTGGTGCGCCAACCGCTGTTGCGTCAACGGGCGTTCTACCAGGGCTGCATGTTCGCTACGTTTAGCCTGTTCTGGACCGCCGCCCCCTTGGAATTGGCGCGTAACCATGGCCTGAGCCAAAGCGAAATCGCACTGTTTGCCCTGGTCGGTGCCCTGGGCGCCATTGCCGCGCCCATCGCCGGCCGCCTGGCCGATGCCGGCCACACTCACCGCGCCTCCTTGCTGGCGATGCTGTTTGCCGCGTTGAGCTTCCTGCCGGCCTTCGTGCACCCGCTGTACAGCGTGATCGGCCTGGCCGTCACCGGCGTGGTGCTGGACTTCTGCGTGCAGATGAACATGGTGCTCGGCCAACGCGCCATCTACGCCCTCGACGCCAACAGCCGCAGCCGCCTGAATGCGCTGTACATGACCAGTATCTTCATCGGCGGCGCCTTCGGCTCGGCGATTGCCAGCAGCGTGTATGAACACGGTGGCTGGCTGGGCGTGATGCTGGTGGGCAGTGCGTTCCCACTGGTGGCGTTGTTGCGCTTTTTGAGTGCCTCCCGCGAAGCGGCGCCGGTAGCCGCGTAAACGCAGGACGTGTGGGAGCGGGCTTGCCTGCGATTGCGGTATATCAGTCAAACCGCTATCGCCGGCAGCCGGCTCCTACAGGGACCGGGTCAGGAGCGCACCAATTTTTCCAGGGCCGCGTCCGCCAGGAATGACGAGCGGCTTTTGACGTTGTGCTCGCGTACATACCTGTCGATACGCTGGATGACATAACCGGGCAAGGTCACATTGACCTTCTCGGTCTTGCCAAGATAGGGCGAGATATCCAGCTCTAACATCCCCCACCCCATCCCGGCATAGTCTTCGTGGGTGTGATGAGCCGCCACCGACGTTGGCAGCGGAATCGGCCCACCTTCTGCCGCCATCTCTTGCAACAGGATGTGCGCGACTTCCACCGCAGCGTTGTAGGCCTCTTCGAAACTGTCCCCGGCGGTGACAGCGCCTGGAATATCGGGGATCTGAATGCCGGTGGCGGTGAAGTCATCGCCCCATTCGATACAGATTGGGTATTGCATGAATGCTCTCCTTAAAACTCAAACAAGCCGGCACGTTTCCTGATGCTTCTGACGGTGCCCAGAGGCAGGTCTTTCTTTGGATGGGGCACCGGGATCGTGTACGGGTTATAGCGATGGATAAAAATATGATGGCTGCCCGTGACCCGATCCAACACCCAACCTGCCTCTTGCAGTTCCTTGATCAATAACCTGCTTTGCACCGCAGCCTCCTTGGCTTGGCTCGAACAAAAGTAACCCTAGAGTTATATTTACTCAAGCACAGATTTGCCCAAGCGGACTGACGGTTGTTTTGCCGAATGTTGAACCTACCCCAACGGTTATTCCAACCTGGCATAGAGCCTATGCCCCCCACCCCGCTTCCGCGCCTCTCCTGCCGCGCCCATCATTCTCTCCAGCCAACCGGCTCATCTCCCGAGGGAATATCTCCATGACACTTCAAGCCACACTGGATGCCTTCCGTGCCGACTTCAAAGCCGGCAAACCACCGTTCAACGCGCCTGCGCATATTCACCCGATCATGGAACGCGCCACCGCCGAGCTGATCGCTTCCGGCGCCGCACAACGGGCACTCAAGGTGGGGGACAAGGCGCCGCTGTTCAGCCTCAAGAACGCCGACGGCGAGCTGGTGTCTTCAGCACAACTGCTGGCAAAAGGGCCGCTGGTGCTGACGTTCTACCGGGGCGTGTGGTGCCCTTACTGCAACATGGAATTGGAGGCACTCCAGGCCTTCTTGCCAACGCTCAAAGCCACCGGGGCGCAACTGGTGGCGGTGTCGCCGCAGACGGCAGCCAACAGCCGCAAGTCCACGCGCATCACCGAACTGGAATTCCCGATCCTCAGCGATCCCCACAACGATGTCGCCGCGGCCTTCGGTCTGCGCTTTGAACTGCCGGACTACTTGATCGAGCTCTACAAAGGTTTTGGCAACAACCTGCCGCTGATCAATGACGATCCCTCCTGGACCTTGCCCATGCCCGCGCGCTTTGTGATCGGCCAGGACAGCGTGATCCGTTACGCCGAGGTCAACCCGGATTACACTCAACGCCCAGAACCGTCGGACATGCTCGACGCCCTCAACCGGTAACCAGAGGACACCCGATGGACCGCCTCACCGCCATGGAAACCTTTGTCCACGTGGTCGAAACCGGCTCGTTCTCGGCGGCCGCCAAACGCCTGGGCATCGGTCAACCGGCCGTCTCCAAGAGCATTGCGCAGTTGGAGGCGCGCCTGGCGGTGCGGTTGCTGTTGCGCTCCACCCGGGGCCTGACGCCCACCGAAGCCGGGCGGGCCTACTTCGAGCGCGCCAAACGCGCGATCGATGAGATCAACCACACCGAGGACATTGCCCGCAGTGTGGGCGCCGGGCTATCGGGTAACTTGCGTGTGAGTGCTGGCGTGACGCTCTCGCGCCTGCACATCATTCCCCACCTGGCGCCGTTCCTGGAGCAGCACCCCGGCCTGAACATCGACGTGATGCTCGATGACCGCATGCTCAACCTTGTGGAGGAAGGCATCGACGTCGCCCTGCGCATCGGCAACCTGAACGACTCCAGCCTTACGGCGCGGCGCATCAGCCAGAGCCCCGCAAGGATCTTCGGTACGCCGGCGTATTTCGAGCGTTACGGCGAACCCCAAAGCCCCGCCGACCTCCTCAACCACCAGGCGGTGATCTACAGCCTGGGGCAAAGTGCGTGCTGGCCGTTCAAACAAGGTGAACACGAACACCCCGTCGTCGCGCACGGCCGCCTGCGCGTGACCTCCTCCGAAGGCATACGCGCCGGCGTGCTCGCCCACCACGGCCTGGCAATGACAGCGGAATGGATGTTCACCCCGGAGATTGCCAGCGGCGAAGTCAGGGCCGTGCTGACGGACTGGGAATTGCCACCCCGGGATTTATGGGCGGTACTGCCTACCGGCCGGTTGGCGAGTGCCAAGGCGCGGGCGTTTGTGGACTATGTCGAAGGCTTGCTGGCGTCGTCCAAATGAATCCGCCGGTGGTCTGTGCGGGAGGTGCTGCCTGGTCTACCGCTATCGCTGGCAAGCCAGCGCCTACACAGGTTTCGCAGCGCCTTTGAACGGTAGGAGCCGGCTTGCCGGCGATGGCGGTGGACCTGCCCTAGAGGATACGGCCATCCCAACCGACGGTGACGTGGCGCGGCAGCGTTGAGCGGTGCTGCACCAACCACGCATCCAGCGTGTGCCCCACATGGGTCAGCACGCCGAGTTTCGCACCGGTCTGCTCGATGCTCTGCAGCGCCAGCGTCAGGTCATTATGGTTACGCGGCGCTTGCGGCTGGGGCGGCATGGAGCAGTCCAGCACCAGCACGTCCAGCGGTTCGCGTTGCAACCAGGCGAGCGTGTCTGGCGGCAGGCCGACCGTGTCGGTGAGGTAGGCAATGCGTCGCCCTTGCCCCTCCAGCAGGTAACCCAGGGTCAACTTGGAATGCTCCAGCGGCAACGCCGTCACCGTCAGCTCACCCAACTGCCGCGTTTCGAACGCGGCAAAAGGTTGGCTGAAATCCAGGATGCCCGGGTGTTTGTAGAGGTCGGATAAGCCCTCCGGGTCCGCCGGCCCGTGCACCGGAATCACCAGCCCTTGCCCCCAGCGCAAATGCAGCAGGCCCTGGGCGTGATCGGCGTGGTAGTGGGTCTGGAAAATCCCGTTGAAACTGCGCGGCGGGAAACGTTCGGTAAGGTCAGGCAAGCCGCTGTCGATCAACCAGCGCTGGTCACCACACTCGATCAGCGCGCTGCACGGTCGGCGGCGCAGGCTGGCATCCTGGCGGGCCATGGCGCAGGCCACGCATTCGCAGCCATACACCGGGACTTGCCGCGCATCGCCGGTACCCAACAAGGTCAGGCGCATGCCGAATGTCCGTGGTTCAGGCAGCACAGCAGACGCTCGACGCTGTGTTCCAGCGGCCCGGAGTTGTCCAGCACAAACAAACCCGCGCCATGGCCGGCAATCAGCTCGGCAGTGAAACGGGCATTGCGCGCCAGGCGCGCTTCGATATCCGCCAGCGACTCACGCCCACGCGCGATCAAGCGCTGGCGCAACACCGCCTGGTCAACCGTCAGCAGCAGCACGAGCGACGTCGGGTAGCGCGCGCGGGTCTGCCCCAGGTGCGCCCGCGAGCCGTTGACCAGCACGTCTTCCCCCGCCGCCAGCCAATCGTCGATCTCACGGGGGATGCCGTAGGACAACCCATTGGCGTGCCAGCTGAGGGCAAACGCGCCCTCAGCCTCCATCGCGGCAAACTGCTCCGGGCTCACACCCTGCGCCGCTTCGCCCACCGCTTCCGCCGAGCGGGTGATCACGCGGCGCACAATGCGGCAACCGCGCTCGGCCAAGCGCGGGCGGGCGGCATCCAGCAGGCTGTCCTTGCCCGAACCGGATGGCCCGATGAGATAGATCAACCTGCCTGCCATCAAAACACCCTCTTCGCTTGCCGCCACACTTGTTGCACCACCGGCAGCCCTTCACGGCTGCGGGCCTGGACCAGGTCGGCGCGCAGGCCGATGGCAATTTCACCGCGATCCGCCAGGCCCGCCGCTTGCGCCGGTGCCAGGCTGATCATCTTGACCGCCCGCGGCAGGTCGCCGCCGTCCTGCTGGTCGGCCAGCACAAACGCCGCCTGCAACAGGCTGGCCGGGTAATAGTCGCTGGAAAGTATATCCAGCAATCCCTCAGCCGCCAGGCCAGCGGCGGCCACATTACCCGAGTGCGACCCACCGCGCACCACGTTCGGCGCGCCCATCAAGACTTTCATGTTCAGCGCCTGGCAACCCTTGGCCGCCTCCAGCGTGGTCGGGAATTCGGCGATGGTCATGCCATAGCCTGCCGACTCCTCGACATGGGCCAGCGTCGCATCGTCATGGCTGGCCACCGACAGGCCGCGTTCCAGGCAATGCGCAACAATCGCGGCACGATAACGGTCGCTGTACTCCCGAGAGTTGGCCATCTGCAACACGATGAACGCGTCCATGGTTTCATCGTTCAGGTGGTACTTGCCCATGTAGTACTCACGGTACTTGGATTCGAGCACGAACTGGCGCTGGCCCGGCGAGTGGTCCATCACCGAGACCAGGCGCACCAGCGGGTTTTCCACCAGGTCGCGGAACACGCTGAGGGTGTCCGGGTGGCACAGCTCGCAACGCAGGTGCAGGTGGTGCTCGGCGCGGGTCAAGCCGGCGTCTTCCGCCGACGCGATGGCATCGAGCATCGCCGGCAGTTTCTTCATGCGGTTGCCCTTGGGGTTCACATCGCCAATGGACACCGCGTCGAACACCGTGGTGATCCCCGCCGCGATGATCTGTGCGTCATGGCTGAGCACGGCCGAGATCGACGGCCAATCCACACCGGGGCGCGGGGTCATGTGTTTTTCCAGGTTGTCGGTGTGCAACTCCACCAGCCCCGGCAACAGGAAATCACCCTCCAGGTCCTGGGCCTGGGGCAACTGGCTGCGGCCTTCGGCGACATCGACGATCTTGCCGCCACGCAGCACCACCGAACCCAGGAACATGCGATCAGCCGTCACGATCTGGGCATTACTGAGGATCTGTTCAGCGGGCATGGGCGTATTCCTCTTGGGCAACAGGCGTTGGGGTCATGTCGAAATGGCGGTCGGCAACCGCCTCACGGGCGGCGCGGTCGTGGAAGATGCCGATCAGCGCCGCGCCGGCAGCCCTGGCTTCGTTCATCAGTTCCAGCACCACCTGGCGGTTGTTGTCGTCCAGGGATGCGGTGGGTTCGTCGAGCAGCATTACCGGCCAGGCCACCATGAAGCCGCGGGCGATGTTGACGCGCTGTTGCTCGCCCCCGGAGAAAGTGCCGGGCGCCAGTTGCCACAGGCGTTGCGGAATGTTGAGGCGAGTCAGCAGGTGTTCGGCGCGTGACTGCGCATTGGCCTTGGACCAGCCGCGCGCCAGGGCCGGCTCCATCACCACGTCCAGGCAAGCCACCCGTGGGATCACCCGCAGAAATTGGCTGACGTAACCCAGGGTCTGCTGGCGCACCTGCAAAATGTCACGCGGCTCGGCGCCCACCAGCTCCAGCCACTCACCGGCATGGCGTACACGAATGCTGCCACCGGCCGGCAGGTAGTTAGCGTACAGCGTGCGCAACAAGGTGCTTTTGCCGGCGCCGGACTGGCCGTGCAGCACCAGGCATTCACCGCCCTGCACGCTGAACTCGACGCCGCGCAGCACGTTGAGCACCACGCCGTTTTGCTGGTGCAGGGTGAAGGTTTTCGAGAGGTCACGGACCTCGATCAGAGCATTCGTCATGGCTGCAATACCGAAGACACCAGCAGTTGAGAGTAAGGGTGCTGTGGATCGTCGAGGATCTGGTCGGTGAGCCCGGTTTCCACCACACGCGAACGGCGCATCACCATCAGGCGGTCGGCCAGCAAGCGTGCAACAGCCAAATCGTGGGTGACGATCACCACCGCCAGGTCCAGCTCACGCACCAGGCCACGCAGCAGGTCGAGCAGGCGCGCTTGCACCGACACGTCCAGGCCGCCAGTCGGTTCGTCCATGAACACAAGACGCGGGCTCGACACCAGGTTGCGAGCGATCTGCAGGCGCTGCTGCATGCCGCCCGAAAAGGTGCGTGGCAAGTCGTCGATGCGCTGCGGGTCGATTTCCACCTGGCTCAGCCAATCAAGACCGGCACCGCGCAGTTGCTCGTAATTGCGCACGCCCTGGGCCATCAGGCGCTCGCCGATGTTCGCCCCGGCCGACACGCCCATGCGCAAACCGTCACGAGGGTTCTGCTCGACAAAGCCCCATTCGGTGCGCAACAACGTACGGCGTTCGGCTTCACTGGCGCTGTACAAGTCCAGCCATTCGCCGTCCTTGCTGCGGTAGCCAATCGAACCCGCTTGCGGTGGCAAGCGACCGCTCAGCAGCGAGAGCAACGTGGACTTGCCCGAGCCAGACTCGCCGACGATGCCCAGCACTTCACCGGGGTACAGATCGAAACTCACGCCCTGGCAGCCCTTCTCCGGGCCGTACAACAGGGACAGGTCACGCACTTGCAGTAGCGGTGCGCCGGCTTTTTGCTTCAAAAGAACCTGGCTCATTGGTTGTTCTCCAGAACGCGCTGGGCGCAGTACCACGTGTCAGAGCACACAAAACTCTGGGTGCCCGCATCGTCGAGAATCAGCTCATCGAGAAACGATTCATGGCTACCGCAGATGGCGCAGTTGTGTTGCCACTTCTGCACTTCGAAGGGGTGGTCTTCAAAGTCCAGGCTGGTGACCTCGGTGTAAGGCGGCACAGCGTACAAACGCTTTTCACGGCCCGCGCCGAACAGCATCAGCGCCGGGCTCATGTCGAGCTTGGGGTTGTCGAATTTGGGAATCGGCGACGGGTCCATCACGTAGCGCTCGTCGACCATCACCGGGTACGCATAGCTGGTGGCGATATGGCCGAAGGTGGCGATGTCTTCGTAGAGCTTGACGTGCATCACCCCGTAATCGTTGAGCGCATGCATGGTGCGGGTCTCGGTTTCCGACGGCTCGATAAAGCGCAGCGGCTCGGGAATCGGCACCTGGTAGACCATGATCTGGCCGGCCTGCAGGGGCGTTTCCGGAACGCGATGGCGGGTCTGGATCACCGTGGCCTCGGGCGTGGCTTCGGTGGTGGCGATGCCGGCCGTGCGCGCAAAAAAGCGGCGGATCGACACGGCGTTGGTGGTGTCGTCGGCGCCCTGGTCGATGACCTTGAGCACGTCATCCTCACCGAGGATTGCGGCTGTCAGTTGCATGCCGCCCGTGCCCCAGCCGTAAGGCAAGGGCATCTCGCGGCCACCGAACGGCACCTGATAACCGGGGATCGCCACGGCCTTGAGCAAGGCGCGACGGATCATGCGCTTGGTCTGTTCGTCGAGGTAGGCGAAGTTGTAGGCGGCGTCATTCATGGCTCGAACCCTCGGCCGGTTGGCGCAGTTTGCGGATCAGTTCCAGTTCGGACTGGAAGTCCACGTAGTGCGGTAATTTGAGGTGCGACACAAAACCGGCCGCCTCGACGTTGTCGCAGTGGGCCAGCACGAACTCTTCACGCTGGGCCGGCGACACCACTTCTTCGTTGTATTCGCCGGCACGCAGCGAGCGGTCCACCAGCGCCATGCCCATGGCCTTGCGCTCGGCATGTCCGAACGCCAACCCGTAGCCACGCGTGAACTGCGCCAGCTCCGTGGCCGAACCGACGAACTGGTTGACCATCTCGCACTCGGTCACTTCGATGCTGCCCAGGCAGATGGGAAAACCCAGCTCTTGCGGGTCGATCCACACCTCCACGTCACCGATGCGAATCTCACCGGCAAACGGGTGGTTGCGGCCGTAGCCACGTTGGGTCGAATACCCCAGCGCCAACAGGAACCCTTCGTCGCCACGGGCCAGCGCTTGCAGGCGCTCGGCACGGCTGGCCGGGTATTCCAGCGGGTCGCGGGTGATGTCGGCGACGCTGGCGTTGTCGTCGGTTTCTTGCTTGATCAGGCCTTCTTTGGCGAGCAACCCGAGCACCCGTGGGCAGGCGTCGATGCGCGCTTCGGGCGTGGTCTGCGGGCCGGGGTATTCGCCTTCGGCTAACAGCGCAAAATCCAGCAGGCGGTGGGTGTAGTCGAACGTGGGGCCGAGCAGTTGGCCGCCCGGCACATCCTTGAAGGTGGCCGACAACCGCCGGCTCAACAGCATCTTCGAGGTGTCGATCGGCAGGCTCGGGCTGAAACGCGGCAGCGTGGTGCGGTAGGCGCGCAGCAGGAAGATCGCTTCCACCAGGTCGCCCGCCGCTTGCTTGATCGCCAGCGCGGCGAGTTCTTCGTCGAACAGCGAACCTTCGGTCATCACCCGCGCCACGGCCAACGGCAGCTGCTCGCGGATCTGGCTCACGCTCAGTTCGGGAATCGCGGTGTCGCCCCGGCGTTTTTTAGCGAGCAGGCGGTGGGCATTGTCGATGGCCTGTTCGCCACCTTTGACGGCTACGTACATCAGGTGCGCTCCTCTGCGACACGGCTGCTGCGCGGCAGGCCGATCAAGTGGTGGCCAGCGGCAAACAGCACGTCCAGGCCACGGGGGAAGGCTTCGCGACGCTGGCGTTCCAGCCAGAACGCCTGGGGCACCGGCAGATGCACCTGGCGCTGGGCCTTGATGCCCGGGCCACGCCACAGCAAGCCGCGCCCGGACTCCAGGTCAGTGAGCTGCACAAGCACGGTGCAGGACTGGTCGGGGTAGCGGTCGTTGCCGTGGTCGAAGCCACCGAGGTCGAGCAGGTCGTGCTCACCAAGCAAGGCGAACACCGCCTCTTCGCGGTTTGCCGTGAACGGGCAGCCGCAGTGGAACGCCAGGTTGGCGCGGATCAGCGGTGTGTCGAAGCTCGGCGCCAGCCACAGCGGCGTGTCCACATCCAGCAAGGCCAGGCACAGGGCGTAGGTGGCGGGCGCCAGGCCATCGAGCTGTGGCGCACACGCCAGGTGCTGGATCAGGCCGGGTTCGGCCAGGGCCTTGAGGGCCGCGCGAAAACCGCGCTGGGCGTCCAGCACCGGGTCGACGAAGGCCGGTTGCAACAGTTGCGCATTCATCAGTTTTCTCCTCGCACGAGGGTGAAGAACTCGACCTTGGTGGCAGCGGTATCGGCTTCCTTTTGCGCACGGCGACTGGCCTGGGCATTGGCCAGCGCGGTGATCAGGTCGCTGAGCCAGATGCTCGGCTGGCTGCCTTGCAGGTGGGCGTCGGCCAGGGCCGCCAGTTCGGCATGCACCTTGTCGCGCCCGGCGAGGTAGCTGTAGCCGGTACGGCCATCGGCCAGGCGCACCACGCAGCGGGTCACGCTCATCTCACCGACGTTGAACGGCGCACCGTCGCCGCCCATGCGGCCGCGCACCAGGGTCATGCCGACTTCGGGGGCGCGGATCAGGTGGTACTCGACGTCTTTCAACGCCGCTTCATGGGGTTGCAGTTCACTGAGCCGGGCGCGGGCTAACACGCCGATCCAATGCTGACGCGGGGACAAACTCATCACGGTCTCCATTCAGGTCACCACTTGGTACTGGAAGCGATCCGAGCGGCTGGTGGACTGCGCCAGCTCCACCGGGCGGCCGTCGCGATCGCGGGAAAGGGTAAAAACGGTGAGGGCCGGCAAGTGCCGAGGCATCATCAGCAGCGCGGCTTCATCACGGTTGGGCAAACGCGCACCGATCAGGCTTTGGGTGCGGGTCAGCGGCAAGTCACGCTCACGCAGGTATTGGCGCAGGGAGCCGCCGTTGTAGTCCGCCAGCAACGGCGCACGGCTGGCGCAGTAGCGATGGCGGATCAGGCTGACAGGCTGGTGGTCGAGCTTGCGCAAGGTCTGCAGTTCGATCATCGGTGCCATTTCGGCAATGCCCAATTGCAGCGCTTCATCACGGCTGGCGTAGCAGTAGCGGCGCTTGAGCAACACCGCCTGCACGCCCACGCCCTGGGCCGACAACGACTGGCTGTAGGACGTCTCGGCGCCCATCGGGTAGATCAGCGGGCGGTCGAGCACCTGGGTGCCCTTGCCCTGGCGGCGCAACAGGCTGCCTTCGAACACCAGCTCGTCGATGGCACGGCGCAGGGTGTGGCGATTGACGCCAAACCGCTCGGCCATGTGCACCTCGCCGGGCAGGAAATCGCCGGCGCTGTAGCTGCTCAGTTCACGGCGCAGGATATCCGCGAGTTCGCGGTACACCGGCTCTTCTTGTCTAGACAACTGCATGCTTAAAAAAAGCGCCGCGCGGGCACCCCTCCGACGTCAGATGAACTGCTTGCGCAGGCGTTGGGACAGCACGTCGATACAGCTCACCACCACGATGATCACCAGCAGCACCGCGCAGGTTTGTACAAACTGGAAGGCGCGGATGTTTTCCCAGAGGATCACGCCGATCCCGCCCGCCCCGACCATGCCCACCACCGTGGCCGAACGCACATTGGCCTCGAAGCGGTACAGCGCGTAGCTCACCCACAACGGCATCACTTGGGGGATCACGCCGTAGATCACTTCCTGCAAGGCACTCGCGCCAGTGGCACGCACGCCTTCCACCGGGCCTGGGTCGATGGCCTCGACGGCTTCGGCAAACAGCTTGGCGAGCACGCCGGTGGTGCTGATCCACAAGGCCAAGACACCCGCAAAAGGACCGAGGCCGACGGCGACCACGAACAACATGGCGAACACCATTTCGTTGATGGAGCGGAAGGCATCCATCACCCGGCGCAGCGGTTGGTGGACCCACCAGGGGGTGATGTTGTCGGCGCAGAGAATGCCCAGCGGCACCGAGCAGACAATCGCCAGCACCGTGCCCCAGAGGGCGATCTGCACGGTGACGATCATCTCCTTGAGGTAGGAGCGCCATTCGTGGAAGTCCGGCGGGAAGAAGTCGGCGGCGAAGGTCGCCATGTTTCCGGAATCGCGGTACAGCGCCAGCGGGTTCATTTCCGCGCCGTGCCAGGCCCAGGCCAGCAGGACCAGGAACAGGCCCCAGCCGAGGTATTGCGGCCAAGTCCGTTTGCCCACTGCTTCTGCATGCAAAGTTGTCATGGATCACTCTCGGTAACTGGGGGAACTGGATCTCTGTGGGAGCGGGCTTGCTCGCGAATGCGGTGTATCAGTCGCTGGATGCGTTGAATGACACACCGTATTCGCGAGCAAGCCCGCTCCCACATAAAGCCCGGTTCCTACAGGGGGTTAGCCGTTGGCTGCGGTCTTTTTGTCGAGCTCAGTGATGCGCTGTTGCAGCTTGGCCAGGTCAGCGTCGATGTCGGCGAGCTTCTTGGCTTTGTCGGCAGCTTCGAGGTGGTCATCGGCGCTGATGATCGTGCGCTGCTTGAACAGCTCCAGCTGGCGGATCGGCAGCAACTGGTCATCGCTCGACGGCAGGAACTTGCCCAGCTGCATGTTCTTGAGCACCGCCTTCTCTTCATCGGTGTCGCCGTAGTGGGCGAAGAAGTCGCGGATCTTGGTCTTCTCGCTGTCGCTCAGGGCTTTGCTCCACACCATCGGGTCAGCCGGGATCAGCGGTGATTTCCAGATCACTTTGAGCATGGCGGCCTTGTCCGGCTGGGTGACTTCCAGGCGGTCCCAGCTTTCGGTGTTGAAGGTGGCCACGTCCAACTGCCCCTTGGCCACGCTCAAGGCATTCACTTCATGGCTGGAGTTGAGGGTGCGCTTGAAGGCGGTGGCGGCATCGACGTTGTTCTTGGCGAACACGTAGTAGCCCGGTACCAGGTAGCCCGAGGTGGAGTTCGGGTCACCGTTGCCGAAGGTCAGGTTCTTGGCGTTCTTGAGCATGTCGTCGACGTTGTTGATCGGGCTGTCCTTGCGCACGATCAGCACGCTCCAGTAGCCGGCAGCGCCGTTGGCGGCGGCGGTCTGGGCGAAGATCTCGCCGTTGGAGCGGTCCACCGCTTCCATCGCCGCCTTGTTGCCCAGCCAGGCCACGTCGACCTTGTTGAAGCGCATGCCCTGGATCAGGCCGGCGTAGTCGGAGGCGAAGGTGGCGTTGATGGTCAGGCCGGTCTTCTTGTGCATGTCATCCAGGAACGGCTGCCAGATGCTCTTGAGGTTCTGCGAAGACTCGGTGGACATGATGCCGAAGTTGATGGCCTTGTCCGCCGCATAGGCATTGCCCATCGCGACGCTGGCCAACAAGGCGGCAGACAAAAATACTTGGCCGATACGGTTGAACATGGAAGGTATTCCTGTGGGTCGTGAGTAGGGTTTCAAGCGCGTGCCAGGGCCAGCCGAGGCGTGGCGGCGGTGGCGCGGGACTGGTCGGAAAACATCAGGCTGGTGTCGACATCGGCACCGTACAAATCATTGAGGAAGTGGCTGCTCATGGCGCTGCCCTGCCCGTCGAAATGAATGCGCCCGCCCTTGAGCGCCACGGCACGCGGGCAATAACGCACGGCGTAATCGACTTGATGCAGGGTCACCACCACGGTCTTGCCATCGCGGCGGTTGATGTCGGCGAGGATCTCCATGACCTTGCGCGCCGACTCCGGGTCCAGGGAGGCGATCGGCTCGTCGGCGAGGATCACTTCGGCGCGCTGGGTCAGCGCACGGGCAATCGCCACGCGCTGCTGCTGGCCGCCAGACAACGTGGAGGCACGTTGCTCGGCCAGGTCGGCCAGGCCCACGCGGGCCAGGGATTCGAGGGCAAAGGCCTTCTCTTCGGCATTGAACAGGCCGAGGTTGCCGCGCCAGCGCGGCATGCGCCCCAGGCAGCCGAGCAGCACGTTGTCGAGCACGCTCAGGCGGTTGACCAGGTTGAACTGCTGGAAGATGTAGCCGATGTCTGCGCGCAACCGCCGTACCTTGCCGTTCAACCGTCCGCTGGCCTGCACCTCCCGGCCCAGCACCTTGACGCTGCCACCATTGCTCTTGTCGCAGCACGCCAGGCCCGCCAAGTGGCGCAGCAGCGTGGACTTGCCGGAACCGGAAGCGCCGATCAGCGCGACCATCTCACCGGCATCAATGGTGAGTTCGAGGTCGACCAGTGCGGACTTCTTCGCAAAGGTCTTGTTCAAGTGATCGACATGGATAGCGTGAGTCATGGGCTTCTCTGTCTTGTTTGAACAGCCAAAGGTGGCTGCGGTTGAGTTCAAACGACAGTAGGCGCGGGCTGTGTCAGCCCTATGACTTGCACATGACTGCAGGGGGTCGGTTCGATGAAGGTTTTGTGAAAGGTTGAAAGGTCACTGCAGCCTTGAGCTGGCTTGCCGGCGATAGAGGTGGGTCAGTTGACGAATAGGTGGTTGATATTCCGCCATCGCCGGCAAGCCGGCTCCTACCGGGAGTGTGCGTTGGCTTCGCGGGCGCGCAGTCGCGGAGTGACGAAGTCCAGGAATGCGCGCACTTTTAATGGCAGCGGGGCCTGGCCTTTGTGCACCAGGCTGATGGGCAGTGCAGCCGACTCATAGGGCTGCAGCAGCACCTGCAACTCGCCCTTTTGCAGCGCATCCGCCACTTGATACGACAACACCCGAATCATGCCAACGCCCAGCGTCGCCGCCGCAATCGCCGCTTGCGCCGTGTTCACCGACAGCCGAGAACGCACGGGCACGGCCTGTTCCGATTTGCCACTTCCAAATACCCAGGCGCCCACCGAGGCGAGCACGTCGAAGGTGATGCAACTGTGATCCGCCAGATCCTGTGGCCTGGCCGGTTCGCCGTGAGTTTTCAGGTAGCGGGGGCTGGCGCACACCACGCGCCGCACCGTGCCCACGGGCACCGCCTTGAGCGAGCTGTCGGGTAATTCACCAATGCGCACAGCCACGTCGCACTGCTCTTCCATCAAATGCACCACGCGGTCGGTGAGCATCAGGTTGACGCTGATCTCGGGGTACTGCGCGAGAAATTCCGCCACCACCGGCACGATGTGCAGGCGCCCGAAGACGATGGGCGCGGTCACCACCAACTCGCCTTTGGGCTGCGCGTATTCGCCGGTGGCCGCGCGTTCGGCTTCGCCGATGTCTTCGAGAATGCGCCGGCAGGCCGTCAGGTAGGAAGCCCCTACGTCGGTCAACGACAGTTGCCGTGTGGTGCGGTGCAACAGGCGGGATTTCAGATGGGCCTCCAGCTCTGCCACCTTGCGGCTGACGGTAGCCAGGGGCATGTCGAGCTGGCGCGCCGCCGCCGACAAGCTGCCCGCTTCCACCACTGCGACAAACACGGACATCGACTCAAGACGGTTCATGGCGCTCTATCAAATTATGGAAGGATGATTCTCGATCCTAGGGGATTATCGACATAAATGCGACTGCGTAAGGTTGGCTACTCATCCCCTGCAACCCTATGGAGCACGCCATGAGCACAGCCGAGAGTCCCCCGCCGCGAGGCAAGATCATCATGATGGCGGTGATCGCCGGCGCGGTGGTCACCAACATTTATTGCACTCAACCCGTGTTGCCGCTGATTGCTTCGGACATGGCCGTGGCGGTGTCGACGGTCAATCTGGTGGCGGGCGCAGCCTTGCTGGGCTTTGCCACCGGGCTAGCGCTACTGCTGCCGATAGGCGACCGTTTTGACCGGCGCAAGCTGGTGCTGGGCCAGATCGCGCTGGCGTTCTGTTTTGCCCTGGCGGCGGCGTTTGCGCCAAGTATCGGGGCGTTGATTGGCGCGTCGTTTGGTTTAGGAATGGTGAGCTGCGTGCCACAACACCTGGTGCCGTTCGCGGCGGTGATGTCCCAGCCCCACGAACGCGGGCGCAATGTAGGCACGGTGGTCAGCGGGATCATGCTGGGGATTCTGCTGGGTCGCACGATCAGCGGCGTGGTGGGCGAGGTCTATGGCTGGCGCGCGGTGTACGCGATGGAAGCGGCGTTCATGATCCCGGTGTGGTGTATCGCGGCCAGGTTGCTGCCACCGGGCGTGCCGAGCAGCAACCTGTCCTACCCTCGCCTGCTGGCTTCACTGTGGCCGTTGATGCGCGACAACAGCCCGATCCGCCAGTCGATGATGGTGCAGTCGCTCTTGTGGGCGTGCTTCAACGCGTTCTGGGTGAACCTGGCGGGGTTGCTGGCCAACGGGCCGTGGCACTTGGGCAGTGCGTGGGCCGGGGCGTTCGGGATTATCGGCGCGGTGGGGGCGTTTGCGGCATCGTATGGGGGGCGGGCGGCGGACAGGCTGGGTTGCCGCAGGGTAATCGGGGCCAGCGTCGGCATCGTGACATTGGCCTTTTTGTTGCTGGCGGGGGCGCAAGCGTCGCTGATCTTGCTGGTAATCGGGGTAATTGTGCTGGATATCGGCGTGCAGGCGGGGTTGGTGGCGAACCAGAGCCGGGCATTTGCGGTGGACCCGAAGGCTCAGGGGCGGATCAACAGTTTGTACATGACCGCCACTTTTGTCGGTGGGGCGATTGGCGCGACGGTGAGTGGTGGGTTGATGGCGCAGTTTGGCTGGATCGGGGTGGTGGAGTTTGGCGTTGTGCTGGGGGTACTTGCGGGATGTATCCATGGGCTGGGTGCGCCACGCAGGGCTCAAGAGCTGGCATAAATCCCGGATCAAAAGGCTCCCATATTTGATCTCCAGTGTTTGAGAGATTGGATTTCAAAGCGCAAAAAAGGCGACCTGTAATAGGTCGCCTTTTTTTATTGCGCGTACTGCTTGCTCAACCCGGGCGGCACGCCCTGTACGCTGGTCTCTTCCCACGGCCCGTTCGGGCTGATGGAGCGGCTCCAGCCGTTGCTCCAGCGGTAGTAGGTGCGTTGGCGGTAGAAGGTGTCGGGCTGGTCGTCGAGCACATACACCTGCATCTTGCCGTCCCAGTGGCTGGCGGCGCCCGGGGGCGGCGCGAAGGTCGGTGACGAGGTGGGCACCGGCTTCGGTGCTGGCGTGACCGGGCCGGAAGGCTTGGTGCTCGGTTGGGTCGACGGCCCTGACGGCGGGATGGTCGGGCCGGTAGGCGACGGAGGCCGGTGGACCGCACAAGCGCTCAGGCCCACGATCAGGCTGAGCAGGGTAAGGCGTGCAAGTGCGGTCATAGGCGTTTCCTCGAAATTACTGGTCCGGACTGTCGATGGTCAGCTGCTGCAAAGCAGTGGTGCTGCTGGCCAAGGGTTGGCTGCGGCCGATCCACTCGCCGGCGGTCGGAAGACCTGCCCGGGATAGGCGTGCAACCAGTTGGACTTCGGGGAAGTTCGACAGTTTCAACTGCGGCATCATCGCGTCGGCATCCCCCAGTTCGACGGTGATCGGCAGTTCGGCGACGGTGACACGTTTGGCGGCCAATGGCGCGGGCGGGCCGCTCACGGCGCGGGCAAAGATGAACACGCTGTCGGTGGGCAGGGCCTTGGCCTTCACGTCGGCGGATAAATCCACACGCACTTTCATCAGCGCTTTTTGAGCGACAGTGCCGCCGCTTTCCTTGAGCTTTTCGGCAGCCCGGTCGATACCGCCTTGCAGCGCTGCACGAGAATTGTCTTCGGGTGGCAGTTGGGCCAGCAGGCGGTTCCAGTAGTCGATGGCTTCCTGGTAACGCTGGCCCTCAAAGGCCGCGATGCCCAACAGGCCCAGGCTGGTGACTTCTTTCGGGTCCAGCTTCAACGCCTCGTCGGTCAGCGCCTGAACCTTGGGCGACCACTGTTTGTTGTCGGCGAAGTACTGGGCCTGGGCCCACTGGCCGAGCAGTTCCGGCTGGCGACCGGCCAGGGCCACGGTGCGCTCGAAGACTTTGGCGGCATCGGCGGAACGGTCCTGGGCCATGTAGGCGCGACCGAGGAAGTACAAGCCTTCGGCCGAGTCCGGCTGGGCCGCGGCGGCGCGCTCCAGGCGCTGGGTCATGTCTTGCATGGACACCGGCGGCTGGGAGAATTCGCGGGTCAGCTCGACCTTGTCGCTCGCCCCGTAATGCAGGTACAGCGCAACGCCAAGCACCGGCACCAGAAACGCCGCCAACAGTGGCAACGGCTTGCCCAGACGCGATTCACGGGGTTTTTCCACGCCTTCGGTGTCGGCCAACAGTTCGCGGGCGGCTTCGGCGCGGCCGGTGTCGAGTTGCGCGGCGTTGAGCACGCCTTCGTCCTGCTGCACTTGCAGCTCGGCCACACGCTCCTGGTACAGCGCCACGTTCAGCGCCGTGCGGTCCTCTTCACGTTGGGCGCGGCGGTCGCGCAGTACAGGGATCAACAGGAAACTCAGGGCAATCAGGAGCAGCAACCCTGCTGCAAGCCAAAAATCAATCATCAGTCTTGGTGTCCAGCAGTTGGTCGAGGCGTTTGCGTTCATCGAGGGAGAGCGCGTCGGAACCATCAGTCGGCGCGGCGCGGCGGCGGCGTACGATCACGGCCATCACCCCCACACCGGCCAGCAACAACCCGGCCGGGCCGAACCAGAGCAGCGCGGTCTTGCCGGTGAGGGCCGGTTTGTAGCGCACGAAATCACCGTAGCGGTCGACCATGAAGTCGATGATCTGCTGGTTGTCCTTGCCCTCCCCCAGCATGCGGAAGATCTCTTTGCGCAAGTCGGCGGCGATGGGCGCGTTGGAGTCGGCGATGTCCTGGTTCTGGCACTTGGGGCAGCGCAGTTCCTTGGTCAGGTCGCGGAAACGTTCGCGCTCGGCATCGTTGGCGAATTCATAGGTGTCGATGGCGGCGTGGGCCACGCCCGCCAAACCCAACGCCAGCACGGCAGCGGCTAACAGGCGCTTCATGGCTTGGCCTCATCGACCAGGGCCTGGTACTTGGCGGCCAGTTGCTCGCGCCACACCACTTCGTCGATCACGCCCACGTACTTGTCGCGGATCACGCCTTTGGCGTCGATGAAGAAGGTTTCCGGGGCACCGTACACGCCGAGGTTCAGGCCGAGGTTGCCGTCTTCATCGCGAATATCCAGCTGGTACGGGTTGTGGAATTCGGCCAGCCACTTCAACGCGGCAGCGTTGTCGTCCTTGTAGTTGATGCCGTAGATCACCACGCCCTTCTCGGCCAGCTTGTTCAGCACCGGGTGTTCGACGCGGCAGGAGATGCACCAGGTGCCCCACACGTTGACCAGCGCCGGCTTGCCCAGCAGGTCGGCCTGGGTCAGGGTCTTGTCGCCCTGCACCGTTGGCAGGCTGAAGGGCGGGAAGGGTTTGCCGATCATTGCCGAGGGCAACTCGGCCGGGTCCAGGTACAGACCGCGATACAGGAACACCGCCACCACCAGAAACATCGCCAGCGGCACAACCATCAACCAACGCTTCATACCGCCGCTCCCTGCAGGCCGAGGGCTTCACGCACCCGGCTCTTGACCTTGACCCGATAACGCCGGTCCAGCGCGGCGAGCAAACCGCCAAAACCGGTGAGCAAACCACCGAACCAGATCCAGCGTACAAACGGCTTCACATGTACGCGCACAGCCCAGGCACCGTCGCCCAGCGGTTCACCCAGTGCCACATAGAGGTCCCGGGTGAAACCGGCGTCGATACCGGCCTCGGTCATCATCGAACTCTGCACGGTGTACAGGCGTTTTTCCGGGTGCAGCACCGCCACTTCCTTGCCGTTGCGTACGACGCGCACGGTGCCTTTGTCGGAGGTGAAGTTAGGGCCCTCGAAGTGCTTGGCGCCTTCAAAGATGAAGTGGTAACCGGCCAAGTCCATGGACTCGCCCGGCGCCAGGCGCAGGTCACGCTCAGCGCTGTTCTGGCTGGAGAGCACCACGCCCAGGGCGCACACGGCGATGCCGATGTGGGCGACCTGCATGCCCCAATAGCTGCGGGTCAGGCTTGGCAGGCCTTTGATCAGGCCTTTGTGCCGGGTCTTGTCGACGATGTCGCGCACGCCGGCCAGCAACACCCACGCCGCCAGCAGGAAGGTAGCGAGCACCGCCCAGTTGAAGTCGCCGTAAGCCACACCGGCGATCACCGCCAATGCCACGCTGCCCAGCAGCACCGGCATCAACATGCCTGCCAGCCATTTCACCGGGGTGTCTTTCCAGCGCACCAGCACGCCGATGGCCATCACCACCATCAACAGCCCCATCAGCGGGATAAACAATGCGTTGAAGTACGGCGGGCCGACGGACAGCTTGGCGCCGCTCAAGGCATCCAGCACCAACGGGTACAGGGTGCCGAGCAGGATCATCGACGCGGCCACCACCAGCACCAGGTTATTGCCCAGCAGCAGCGTTTCCCGCGACCACAGGTTGAAGCCGACCTGGCTCTTGACCACCGGCGCGCGCAGGGCGAACAGCGTGAGCGAGCCGCCGACCACAAACAGCAGGAAGATCAGGATGAAAATGCCGCGCTCCGGGTCGGACGCGAACGCGTGCACCGACGTCAATACACCCGAACGCACGAGGAAGGTACCGAGCAGGCTGAGGGAAAACGCCGCGATGGCCAACAATACGGTCCAGCTCTTGAACACGCCGCGTTTTTCGGTGACGGCCAGCGAGTGAATCAGCGCCGTGCCCACCAGCCAGGGCATGAAGGAGGCGTTTTCCACCGGGTCCCAGAACCACCAGCCGCCCCAGCCGAGTTCGTAGTAGGCCCACCACGAGCCCAAAGTGATACCAATGCCGAGGAACGCCCAGGCGACGATGGTCCACGGTCGTGACCAGCGCGCCCAAGCAGCGTCAAGACGCCCGCCGAGCAAGGCGGCGATGGCGAAGGCAAAGGCCACGGAGAAACCGACGTAGCCCATGTAGAGCATCGGCGGGTGCACAATCAGGCCGATGTCTTGCAGCAACGGGTTGAGGTCGTGCCCGTCCGCCGGGATCTGCGGCAGGATGCGGCTGAACGGGTTGGAGGTCATGATCAGGAACAGCAGGAAGCCGATGCTGATCATGCCCATCACCGCCAGCACCCGTGCCAGCATCACTTGTGGCAGTTGGCGCGAGAACACCGACACGGCGAAGGTCCAGCCGCCGAGGATCAACGCCCACAGCAGCAACGAACCTTCGTGAGCACCCCACACGGCGCTGAACTTGTAGTACCAGGGCAGTGCGCTGTTGGAGTTATTGGCCACATAGGCGACGGAAAAATCGTCGGTCATGAAGGCGTAGGTGAGGCAGCCGAAGGCGAACAACAGGAACGCAAACTGGCCCCAGGCAGCCGGTTGCGCCAGGCTCATCCACAAGCGGTCACCGCGCCAGGCGCCAAGCAACGGCACCACGGCCTGCACAATGGCAAAGCACAGGGCGAGGATCATCGCCAACTGGCCAAGTTCTGGAATAAACAATGCGGACGTCATGGCTTAGCCCTCCTTGGCGGGCGTTGGCGCGGATTGGCCGCTGTCTTTGAGGGCCTTGGTCACTTCCGGCGGCATGTATTTCTCATCGTGCTTGGCCAGCACTTCGTCGGCCACCACCACGCCGTCGGCGTTGAGCTTGCCCAGGGCGACGATGCCCTGGCCTTCGCGGAACAGGTCCGGGAGGATGCCGCGGTAGGTGATGGTCACAGCCTTGTTGAAGTCGGTGACCACGAAGGTCACGTCGAGTGAGTCGGGGGAGCGTTTGAGCGAGCCCTTCTCCACCATGCCACCGGCGCGGATGCGTGTGTCCAGTGGGGCTTCGCCATTGGCGATCTGGGTCGGGGTGTAGAACAGGTTGATGTTCTGCTGCAGGGCGCTCAAGGCCAGGGCCACGGCAATGCCGACGCCGGCCAGGATGGCAAGGATGATCAACAGACGCTTTCTACGCAGCGGATTCACTTTTCGGTCTCCCGGCGCAGACGACGCGCCTCTTGTTGCAGGTAACGCTTGCGGGCCAGGATCGGCGCGGCCACGTTGAGGGCCAGCACCGCCAGGCAGATGCCATAGGCCGTCCAGACGTACAGGCCATGATGGCCCATGGCGAGAAAATCACTGAAAGACGCAAAGCTCATCCACGGGCTCCCAGGCAGGTTTGCACTTCGGCCTTGACCCAACTGGCGCGGGCTTCACGCTTGAGCACTTCAAGGCGCATGCGCATCAGCAGTACGGCGCCGAAGAAGCAGTAGAACCCCAGCACCATCAGCAGCAACGGCGCCCACATTTCCACGGGCATGGCCGGTTTTTCGGTGAGGGTGAAGGTGGCGCCCTGGTGCAGGGTGTTCCACCACTCCACCGAGTACTTGATGATCGGGATGTTGATCACGCCGACGATGGCCAGCACGGCGCAAGCCTTGGCGGCGCTGTCGCGATTGCTGATGGCGTTGCCCAGGGCGATCAGGCCGAAGTACAGGAACAGCAGGATCAACATGGACGTGAGCCGCGCGTCCCACACCCACCACGAACCCCAGGTGGGTTTGCCCCAGATCGCGCCGGTGACCAGCGCCACGGCGGTCATCCAGGCACCGATGGGCGCGGCGCATTGCAGGGCCACGTCGGCGAGCTTCATCTTCCACACCAGGCCGACGATGCCGCACACGGCCAGCATCACGTAGCAGGACTGGGCCAGCATCGCGGCGGGAACGTGGATATAGATGATGCGAAAACTGTTGCCTTGCTGGTAGTCCGGTGGCGCGAAGGCCAGGCCCCAGACCAGGCCGATGCCAATCAACACTGCGGCAGTGATGCTCAGCCACGGCAGTAGCGTGCCGCTGATGCCATAAAACCATTTGGGCGAGCCGAGCTTGTGAAACCAGGTCCAGTTCATTGCTGTTTCCATCACGGTGGCTTCCTGTCATTGCAGGAAACTCAGGGTCTTTACTGACTAAGACATAACGCTTGGTCAGACCTCATTATTCACCGACGCTGATCTTCAGGCCGGCCGCTATAGCAAAGGGTGTCAGGGTTACCGCCAGGGCGGTCAGGCTACCAAGCCACAGGAGGTAACCGGTCGCCGGCATGCCCATGAGCGCGGCCTGCAAGGCGCCGCTGCCCAGGATCAACACCGGGATATACAAAGGCAGAATCAGCAGGGCCAGCAACAGGCCGCCCCGCTTCAAACCGACGGTCAACGCTGCGCCCACCGCCCCCAACAGGCTGAGCACCGGCGTACCGAGCAACAAGGATAGAAGCAACACCGGCAAGCACTCGACGGGCAAGCCCAGCATCATCGCCAACAGTGGCGAAAGCAAGACTAGCGCCAAGCCGGAAAAAACCCAGTGTGCCAGCACCTTGGCCAGCACCAGAAGTGGCAAGGGGTGCGACGAAAGGACCCACTGTTCAAGGGAACCGTCTTCGAAATCACTGCGAAACAGCCCGTCCAGCGAGAGCAGAACCGATAAAAGCGCCGCCACCCACACCAGTCCCGGGGACAAGGTTTGCAACAGTTTAGTCTCGGGGCCCACCGCCAGCGGGAACAGGGCGATGACAATCGCGAAGAACACCAATGGGTTGGCCAGTTCGGCCGGGCGGCGACACAACAGCCGCGCTTCGCGGGCGACCAACAGGGCGAATACGCTCATGCCGACCACCTTCCCAGGTCCAGGTCACGGTAACCGGCAGGCGTGCGATTGAGGGTGTGATGGGTGGTGAGCAGCACCAGCCCGCCCTTTTCGCAATGCTGGGTCAGGTGTTCTTCGAGCTGGGCCACGCCTTGCTTATCCAGGGCGGTGAAGGGTTCGTCGAGGATCCACAGCGGCGGGCCCGGCAGGTACAAACGCGCCAGGGCCACGCGGCGCTGTTGGCCGGCAGACAGGGTGTGGCAGGGAACGTCTTCGAAGCCCTTGAGACCGACAGCGGCCAGGGCTTGCCAAATAGCGTCGCGGGACGCGGGATGATGCAGGGCGCTCAGCCAGCTGAGGTTTTCTTCGGCGGTGAGCACGTCCTTGATGCCCGCGGCGTGGCCGATCCAGACGAGGTTGCGCGCCAACTCAGTGCGTTGTTCGTTGAGCGGCTTGCCATTGAGCCGCACAACACCTGCCGTCGGCTGCATCAACCCGGCCAGCAGGCGCAGCAAACTGGTCTTGCCGCTGCCGTTGGGGCCGCTGACCTGCACCATGTCACCACCCGTCAGCCGCAGTTCGAGGTGCTCGAACAACAGGCGCAGGTCGCGTTCACAGGAAAGCGCTACGGCTTCAAGAAGAGGGCTGGTCAAAAGATCGCGGGCCTTTACGGTTCAAGTCGGCGGTGCAGCGGCCGTTAAAGAGAAATGCACAATAACGGCTTTGGCGACCGATTTTAGAGAGCTGGATCAAATAGTTGTGAGGTTTTTACCGCTCTCTTTGCAGACGGGCGGCATTATACATGCGATGCCCTACTCTAAAGAGGGCAATTTCCTTCGAGACGACGCGCACGATGACCGGTGAGATCAACCTTCCTACGCTGCCGCCAGCACCCGTGGCCGGGCCCGCCCCGCTGCCCCCGACCGGTGAGCTGCTGAAACTGCTGGAACCGCAGATCGGCTTGATCGACCCCGGAAAAACCGTGAACGCCGAGGTACTCGCGCTTAAACAGGGCGGTGATGCGTTTCAGTTGCTGCTCAAGTTGACCTTGGAAGGCGGCCGCCAGACCCTGGTGCAAGCCAGCAGCGCCCAGCCGTTGCCGCTGGGAAGCAACGTGGCCGTGAGCCAGACGCCGACGGGCAACCTGACCATCACCTTGCAGCAAGCCTTGAGCGCCAATGTGGCCGCCCTCACCCGTATCGACACCACGCAAATGCCGGTGGGCACGCTGTTGCAGGCCAAGGTGCTGACCACCCAGATGCTGCCCCAGGGCACCACGCAGCCGGCCATCTACCGCTCGCTGGTGACCGTGCTCAGTAACGCCCTGGCCGGCGCGACCCTGACCGTGGAAAGCCCGCAGCCGCTGCGGGTGGGCAGCTTGCTCAGCGCCGTGGTGCAAGACACCCAGACGTTGAATTTCTTGCCATTGAGCGGGCTCAAGGACCAACTGGCGGTGGCGCAGCAACTCGCCACCCAGCAAAGCCGCCAGGGCTCGCTGGACGTGGTGTTCACCGCCCTGCAGAACCTGCCCGCCGACGACACCACCTCCAGCGACCTGCGCGCCGCCGCCGCGCGCTTGCTCGCCGCGCTGCCCGACCTGTCGCAGGTGAGCAACCCCAAAGTGCTGGCGCAGGTGATCCAGAACAGCGGCGCGTTTCTCGAAGCCAAATTGCTGGCCGGGCAAAACCCGCAAATCCCGCCGCTGGACATGAAAGGCGCGCTGCTGCGCCTGGTCGCTGACCTGTTGCCCGCCCTGCCCACCGCCACCAACCTGAATGCGATCCTTGCCGCCAACACCCTGGCCCAGGTGCTGCCCAATTTTGTGCGCAACCCGCTGAACACCCTGGGCCAGGTCAGCGCCCGCCAGGCACCGGCCGGCTTTCCGCTGCCGGAGCGGCTGATGGCCAAGCTGGAAGGCGAAGGCGACCTGGAAAACCTGCTGCGCCTGGCCGCCGGGGCCATCTCGCGCCTGCAGAGCCACCAGCTGTCGAGCCTGGAACAAACCGGCACCACCGCCGACGGGCGTGTGCAGACCACCTGGCAGTTGGAAATCCCCATGCGCACCCTGCAGGACATCGTGCCGTTGCAGGTCAAGTTCCAGCGCGAAGAGCCGCCGCCGGACAAGGACCAGCCCGAACGCAAAGACAAAAAGGACCCCAAGCAGATGCTCTGGCGCGTGGAGCTGGCCTTCGACATGGAACCGCTGGGGCCGTTGCAGGTTCAGGCGCAACTGACCCAGGGCAAGCTCTCCAGCCAGTTGTGGGCGTCCCGGCCGTTTACCGCCAGCCTGATCGAAAGCCATTTGGGCAACCTGCGCGAACGCCTGGTGACCTCGGGCATCAATGTCGGCGACCTGGATTGCCACCTCGGCACGCCGCCACGCGGGCCGCGAACTGGCTTGGAGCAACGCTGGGTGGATGAAACCGCATGAAGAACACCACCCCACCGCGTCAGGCGATCGCCCTCAAGTATGACGGCCAGCAGGCCCCCACACTGACCGCCAAGGGCGACGACGCCTTGGCCGAGGCGATCCTGAAACTGGCGCGGGAAAATGAAGTGCCGATCTATGAGAACGCCGAGCTGGTGAAGCTGCTGGCGCGCATGGAATTGGGTGACAGCATCCCGGAGGAGTTGTACCGCACGGTGGCGGAGATCATCGCGTTTGCCTGGACCTTGAAAGGCAAGTTCCCGGTCGGGTATGACCCGGACGCAGGGCCGGTGGAGCGGGATGTGACGGCGCGTGGGGACGATTACTGAATAACCCAAGCGCTACACAAAACCAAATGTGGGAGCGGGCTTGCTCGCGAACGCGGTGTATCAGCCAGTACATGCATCAACTGACCCACCGCATTCGCGAGCAAGCCCGCTCCCACACAAGCCCATCCCCCAAAGGATGCGTGTTTAGTTGAGGACTTCGCTTAGCGGGATGAAATTGACGCTATCGCCCACCGTCAGCGTCGTGCCTTCCAACACCTCCACAAACCCTTCTGCCCACGCCGCGCTGCGCAGCACGCCGGAGCTCTGGTTACGGTAGATGATCGCCTTGCCCTGCTCGATGCGGCCGCGCAGGTATTCGCGACGGTTGCCCGGCTTGGGCCACTCGAACCCTACCGGCACTTCGAACCGCAGCGGCGCCACGTCCTGCACGCCTTGACGGCGCAGCAGGTAAGGCCGCGCCAGCAAGGCAAAGGTCACCAGGGTCGACGCCGGGTTGCCCGGCAGGCCGATCACTGGCACACCACGAAAGTGGCCGAAGGTCAGCGGCTTGCCCGGCTTGATCGCCAGTTTCCACAGCGCCAGCTCCCCCTCTTCGCGCAGGGCGATGCCGAGGAAGTCCGCCTCGCCCACCGACACACCGCCCGTGGACAGGATCAGGTCAACGTCAGCCAAGCCAGCAAGGCGTGTGCGGGTCTTTTCGAGGTCGTCGGGCAGGATGCCGGCGTCGATCACTTCGCAGCCCATGCGCGTCAGCCACGAGCACAACACGCGGCGATTGCTGTTGTAGATCTGGCCCGGGCCCAGCGGCAAGCCGGGTTCGATCAGTTCATCCCCGGTAGACAGCACTGCCACGCGCGGACGGCGTACCACGTCAAGGCGATCATGCCCCAGGGAAGCCGCGAGGCCGAGTTCGACTGGGCCCAGGCGCGTGCCGGCCGTCAGCACCAACTCGCCGACGGTGGTCTCCTGCCCTTGCGGGCGGATGTTTTGGTCCAACTGCAACGGCTCGCTAAAGCTCACGCGCTCGTCGGCGTGGACCACGGCATTTTCCTGCATTTCGACGCAGTCTGCGCCTTCGGGCACCGGGGCACCGGTGAAGATCCTCGCACAAGTGCCAGCGGCCAGGGGATGCGGTGCCTGGCCAGCGAAGATGCGCTGGCTGACCACCAGTGGCTCACCGTTCCAGTCCGCCAGGCGCAGGGCGTAGCCGTCCATGGCGCTGTTGGGCCAGGGCGGCAGGTCGAGGGTGGACACCAGGTCCTGGGCCAGCACGCGCCCATCGCAATCGGCCAGCGGCAGGCTTTGCTGTTCGCGGATCGGCGCGGCGTCGGCCATGTCCAGCAGTTGCTGCAGCGCCTGTTCCACCGGCATCAGGGCGCCGGTCTTGCCGGGCTTAACCACGGGATTCACAGGGTTCGGCCTGCTTGAGGTGCGGCACGAAGTTGCACGGGCGATGACGGTTGTCCAACTGTTCGGCGAGGATGCCGTCCCACCCGGTGCGCACGGCATTGGTGGAGCCCGGCAGGCAGCACACCAGCGTGCCATTGGCCAGGCCGGCCAGGGCGCGGGACTGCACAGTAGAGGTGCCGATATCGGCCACGGAGATCTGGCGGAACAGCTCGCCAAAACCGTCGACCTGTTTGTCCAGCAGGCAGCTCACGGCTTCGGGGGTGCTGTCGCGCCCAGTGAAGCCGGTGCCGCCGGTGATCAGCACCACTTGCACGACGTCTTCGGCGATCCAGTGGGCCACCTGGGCGCGGATCTTGTAGAGGTCGTCCTTGAGCAATACACGCTCGGCCAGGTTGTGGCCGGCAGCGGTCAGGCGGTCGACGAAGACCTGGCCTGAGGTATCGGTTTCTAGGGTGCGGGTGTCGCTGACGGTCAGTACAGCGATGTTCAGGGGTACGAAGGGCGCATCAGCCTTGGCTTTCATGGCTCGGTCCGGTTGTCGAAGGAACAGCCCGATGTTATATCACAGGGCCCCATTTACCTGCCGCAGCGGAACCGTCATGCCTTCAGATTCTTCAGCCCTGTCCTGTTCGATTTTGCTGCTGGCCGGAGGGCGTGGCCAGCGAATGGGCGGGCAAGACAAAGGTCTGCTGGAATGGCACGGCCAGCCCCTTATCGCGCATCTGCAACACCTGACTCGACCACTGACGGATGACCTGATCATCTCGTGCAATCGCAACCATGCGCTTTACGCGCCGTACGCCGATCAGCTGGTGAGCGACGACAGCCCGGACTTTCCTGGGCCACTGGCCGGCATCCGTGCAGGGCTGGCCGCCGCACGTCATGGGCACCTGCTGATCTTGCCGTGCGATGTGCCCAATATTGATGTGCACCTGCTGACCCAGATGCGTCAGACGGTGCAGCGCAATCCGCTATTGCCGTTGATGGTGCGCCATGGCGAGTTCTGGGAACCCTTGATCTGCATCATCCCCACCCACCTGCGCGACGCCGTGGAAGCGGCCTGGGATGCCGGTGAGCGCAGCCCGCGCAAGATCCTCCTGCAACTGGGTGGCATCGGGCTTGAATGCCCGGCCGATGACCCACGCCTGGCCAACCTGAATACACCGGAGCTGTTGCACCCAGGGTTTGGCGTGTCAGAATGAGCGTCGGATAAGGAACTTTGCCGACGTCTTATACGTCACAAGGTCAGCACTCAAAAAAGTATTCTCTCGGAGACACACTCATGACTCAACGGACCATCGCCGCTCTCATGCTTGCACTGGGCCTCGCTACCCTTGCCGGTTGCGCCTCGCCAACAGTGATCACCCTGAATGACGGTCGCGAAATCCAGGCCGTCGACACTCCTAAATTCGACAAGGACTCGGGTTTCTACGAGTTCGAACAATTGGACGGCAAGCAGACCCGCATCAACAAGGATCAGGTCCGCACCGTTAAAGACTTGTAAACCTCAGCGTTTGCTACCAAGGCCCGCCTCGCGCGGGCCTTGTCGTTTCTGGCGGTTACCAGTCGAGGGTGATATCACTGCGAAAGCTGCGCTCTTGCCCGGTCACCGGGTCGATAAAACGCACACCCTGGGCGAGCAGCTTGAGCGGGTTGGCGTAGTCGTCCACGGCGTCCTTTATCACGTCGGGGTAGAACGGGTCATTGCAGATGCTCGCCCCCAGCGCGGTCATGTGCACACGCAACTGATGCTTTTTGCCGGTCACGGGGAACAGGCCGTAGCGCCACAGCTCGCCATTTTTCTCGCGCACCTCTACCGCCGTTTCGGTGTTGCTGGCGCCAACGCCTTCCTGCATGCGAAAGAACGGCTCGCCGTCCACCAGGCGGCTTTTGTGCACCAGCGGGAACGTCAGGCCCGGTAACGCCGGGGCAATGGCTTCGTAGAACTTGTCGATCTTTCGCGTGGGAAACAGTTGCTGATACGCCGCGCGGCTGGCCGGGTTGACCGAGAACAGCACCAGCCCTGCGGTATGCCGGTCGATACGGTGCAGCGGCACCAGCGAAGGGTTGCCCAGACGGCGGATCAAGCGGCGCAGCAGGGTTTGCTCGACGTATTCACCGGCGGGCGTCACGGGCAGGAAGTGCGGCTTGTCGGCCACCACCAGGTGCTCGTCGGCATACAGGATGCTCTCCTGCACCGGGATCACTTTTTCATTCGGCACTTCGCGAAAGTAGTAGATGCACAGGCCTTCCTTGTAGGCCAGGTCCTGTCCTATCGGGCTGCCGTTGATGTCCAGCACCCGCCCACGGGCGATGCGGTCCAGCCAGAGCTCACGGCTGATAGCCGGGAAGTGTTCACACAGGCAGTCGAGCACCAGCGCCCAAGGGCCCGGCGGCAGGTACAAGGTGCTGGCTTGGTGCTCGGAGGCGATAAACGCGGAAGTGGACATGCAGATGCTCGAAGCCTTGGGAAAACCGGCGGGCATTATCCCGCAGGGTTCAGGCTTTGGCCAATTGCGCCCGCAGCGCCGGCGAAGCACTGGCCGCCTCGGTGAATTCCTTGAGCCAACGCAGTACGTCCACCGCCTCCCAGCGGCCTGGATCGTAGAGCGCGTATAACAGGCCCTGGTAACCCACCACATCCAGCTGCTTGTGATAACCGGCGCGCTGAAACAGCGCCTCGATCTCGGCGAAACAGGTATTGAAATGCACTTTGTTGAAGGGTGTCTTGCCTTCCGTGACCAGGCCATCGAGGCGCAGCTCGTTTACCGCGTCGCGTACGACATCGGCAGACATGCGATTGACGCTGCTTTTCAGTTGTTCAACATTCACCACGGGCGTTCCCTCTATTCAATCGCTGTACAAACATACAGTAACTTAATATTTGGAAACCTGCCATCGCATAACACTCAACGAAGGAAGGCAACAACCTGTTGTGTGTCGAAAGGCCAATCCAGTTCCGCCCCCGTGTCTACCCGGCGAAGCACCGGAATACGCAGGCCGTAGACTTCAGTCAGGTCGTCGGGGTCGGTGATATCCACCAATTCCACCAGCAACCCGTGTTCGACGAGCGGCATGATTTCGGCTTCTGCGATCTCACATAGATGGCAACCCAGGGTGCCGAATAACTGGCATTCAGGAAGCATGGTGAATGGACCTGATCAGGAAACAGGCACACATTCTAAGCCCGGTAGCAGCCTCACGCCCACCCCATAAACCCTGACCCAGATCACCATGGCCTATAACTGATTCAGCGATGTTTGTGGCTTTTTTGCCTGCCCCCTTGCAACGGAGATGCCTGTGTTTGCCAACCTGTTGATCATCCTGGCCTCATCCCTGGTAGTGATTGCGCTGTTTCGCCGACTGCAATTGCCTCCCGTGCTGGGCTACCTGTGCGTGGGCCTGGCCGTGGGGCCCACCGCCCTGGACTGGGTGAACGACAGTGAAGAGCTCCCCGACCTCGCCGAACTGGGTGTGGTGTTCCTGCTGTTTTCCCTGGGGCTGGAGTTTTCCCTGAGCAAGATGCTCGCCCTGCGCCGCGTGGTGTTTGGCTTGGGCAGCCTGCAAGTGGTGGGCTGTGGGGTGTTGCTGGGCGTGCTGTTGATGATCCTGGGCGTGGCACCCGGCATCGCCCTGCTGCTGGGGGCGGGACTGGCCTTGTCGTCCACCGCCATCGTGAGCAAGGAGCTCGGCAGCCTCGGGGAGATTTTCAGCAGCCATGGCCAGAACGCGATTGGCGTGTTGCTGTTCCAGGACGTAGTGGCTGTCTTGCTGCTGACCCTGGTGCCGGTGTTCGCCGGCACCGGTGAGCAGGCCTGGTACCTGGCACTGCCCTTGACCTTGGGCAAGACTGTGGTGCTGTTTGTGGGCCTTCTGTTTGCCAGCCGCTGGTTGTTGCCACGGTTGTTCCACGAAGTGGCCGCGTCCCACTCGGCCGAATTGTTTGTGCTGCTGGCCCTGGTGATTGTCTTGCTGACGGCGTGGCTTACCCACTTGCTGGGCTTGTCCCCTGCCCTCGGCGCCTTCCTGGCCGGCATGCTGCTGGGGGAGAGCCACTATCGCCACCAGATCGAAGCGGACATCCGGCCCTTTCGCGACATCCTGCTGGGGCTGTTTTTCGTCAGTATCGGCATGCTCATCGACCTGCAGCTGTTCGTCAGCCACAGCCTGCTGATCCTTGGCCTGACCCTCACCTTGATGCTGGTCAAGGGCGGCGTGGTGGCCGCGCTGGTCAAGCTACGCGGCAGCGACAGTGAAACCGCCTGGCGCAGCGGCCTGGCCCTGGCCCAGGGCGGCGAGTTCTGTTTTGCCTTGATGGCGCAGATGCAGCAAAGCCGCTTGATCCCCGACGAATTCAACGGCTTGCTACTCGCCGCGACCTTCTGCTCGATGCTGCTCACTCCCCTGTTATTGCGCGCCGCTCCGAGCCTGGCCCTGCGCCTGCACCGCACGCCCAATCAGCAGGTCCAGCTGGACGAAATCACCGCGCTCAACGCCGAGCTGCACGGGCATGCGGTGATCTGTGGCTATGGCCGCGTCGGGCAATCCATCGGGCGTTTTCTACGGCGCGAACAGCAAGCCTTTATCGCACTGGATGACGACCCTGAACGGGTACAGGAAGCTGCCACTGAAGACAGCAGCGTGCATTACGGGGATTGCCGGCGTGGCGCCCTGCTCAGCGCGGTGGGCCTGGAGCGCGCGCGATTGGTGGTCATCGCCGTGGACAACAGCGATGTGGCGTTGGTGGTGCTCAAGGAAGCGCGGCGCATCAACCCTGACGTGCCGATCCTGGTGCGCACCCGTGATGACAGCCAGTTGGCCGAGCTGAAAGCCGCGGGCGCCAGCGAAGTGGTGCCCGAACTGTTGGAATCCAGCTTGATGCTCGCCTCCCACGCCTTGATCCTGCTGGGCCTGCCGGACCAACAGGTGCAGGCGCGGGTCGACGAAGTACGGCATAACCGCTACCGCCTGCTGCACGGCTTTAATCCATCGGCCGAACCGCCGATCAATCCTGACTGACCGCACCGATTTTATGGATCGACAGGTCCGCGCCGTAGTACTCCTCCTCCTGGCTCAGGCGCAGCCCGTGCACGCGCTTGATCACGCCGTACACCAACAGGCCGCCGCCCAGCGCCACCACCACGCCGAGGGCAGTACCGATCAGCTGGCTGATCAGGCTGACGCCGCCGAGGCCACCCAGTGCGGTCTGGCCGAAGATACCGCAGGCGATGCCACCCCACACGCCACACAGGCCGTGCAGCGGCCACACCCCCAGCACGTCGTCGATCTTCCAGCGATCCTGGGCCGCAATGAAGCACCACACGAACAGCCCGCCCGCGACCGCGCCAGTGACCAGCGCGCCCACCGGGTGCATCAGGTCGGAGCCGGCACAAATTGCCACCAACCCGGCCAATGGGCCGTTGTGCAGGAAGCCCGGGTCGTTGCGCCCAATGATCAGCGCCGCGACAGTGCCGCCCACCATCGCCATCAGCGAGTTGACCGCCACCAGGCCACTCACGCCGTTGAGGGTTTGCGCGCTCATCACGTTGAAGCCGAACCAGCCGACAATCAGGATCCACGAACCCAGGGCCAGGAACGGAATGCTCGACGGCGCGAACGCCACCAGTCGCCCTTCACGATAACGCCCGTTACGCGGGCCCAGCAGCAACACCGCTGCCAGCGCCAGCCAGCCGCCCATGGCGTGCACCACCACCGAACCGGCGAAGTCATGGAAGCTGGCGCCGAACGTCGCCAGCAGCCAGGCTTGCAGGCCGAAGTTGCCGTTCCACACCATGCCTTCGAAAAACGGGTAGATAAACGCCACGATCAACGCGGTGGCGCACAACTGCGGAACAAAACGTGCACGCTCGGCAATACCCCCGGAAATGATCGCCGGGATCGCCGCCGCAAAGGTCAACAGGAAGAAGAACTTCACCAGGCCATAGCCGTGGTCGGCGCTGATCACCGCAGCCGGTTGCAGGAAGCTCACGCCGTAGGAGATCCAATAGCCTATAAAGAAATAAGCCAGGGTGGAGATGGCGAAGTCGCTGAGGATCTTCGACAAGGCGTTGACTTGGTTTTTCTGGCGGACCGTGCCCACTTCCAGGAACGCGAAGCCGGCGTGCATGGCCAGGACCATGACCGCGCCGATCAGGATGAACAGGGTATTGGAGCTATGGACGAGGGTGTCCACCGCACTTTGCAAATTTTCCATGGAGGTTGGCAGGCCTGCATTAAAGGCAAAAAGCACCAAAGCGGTTCAAGCCAGGGTTGCACGCACTAAATTGGCACCACCGGCCTCGCCCCTCTTCAGAGGGCGTGAACCGCTTTAGCGCAGCGATCAACTCAACAGGCTGTTGCCGACAGGGTTTTTCCGCGAGTTTCAGTTATTTAGGGTAAGGTTTTTGAAGGCATTGCCTCATTCCGCCCAGATTCAGCGCAGGCCCCGGGGCGTGCGCACCAAGGCAAAGCAAAAGCTGTACCAGACAAATGCACTGAACCTTCACCGAAGCCGGTGACTCGAAACCACTAAGTACCGTTCAGCCAATCACGGAGATACCCATGGCCAGAAGAACTGCAAAGACTGCTCAAGAAATACTGATGGCGGATTTTCAAACCCTGGTCAGCGACACCGAAAAGTTGCTCGATGGCACCAAGGTGCTCGCCGGTGACCAGGCTGACGAGCTGCGCAGCAAGATCCACGAGAGCCTGCTCAAGGCCCGTGAAACCCTGCAACTGACCGAGGACTCCCTGCGTGAACGCGGCCAGGCGGCCGTCACCGCGACCGAAGATTACGTGCAGGCAAACCCTTGGCAGTCGGTGGGCATTGCCGCCGGCGTGGGCTTTCTGATCGGCCTGCTGGCTACAAGGCGCTAACCATGTCTATCGGCGAAACGGGCTCGTCCACGGGCACCACTTCAAGACGTCTGGGCGCGGCCGTGCTGGGCTTGCTGCACAGCCACGTCGAATTGTTTGGCATCGAATTGCAGGAACAGAAAGCCCGCACTGTCAGCCTGCTGCTGTTTGCCGGCCTGGCGCTGGTGTTTGCGCTGCTGTTGCTGGTGGGGTTGTCGACACTGGTCATGATCCTGGTATGGGACACCGGCTATCGCCTGACGGGGATCATCTGCCTCTGTGTGTTCTACAGCCTGGCCGCCGCCTTCTGCGGGGTGCGCCTGAAAGCGGCGGTGTTCGATGAATCCACACCGTTCCACGCCACCCTCGAAGAGCTGGCCAATGACCGGGAGCGCCTGCTGCCATGAGCATCACTGAAATCCCCCAAACCACCTCCCGCCGAGAAATGCGCAAGGCGTTGATCCGCCTGCGCATGGAAATGCACCGCCAGGAGATCCGCCACGAGTCCCAGCAATTGATGCTGCCCCTGAACAAGGTGCGCAATATGGGCAGTAACTGGCAGGACAGCCTGGGCATCAAGCACGCGCCGCTGTGGGGCGTGGCTGCGGTCACACTGTTGGGTTTCTTTACCGGCAAAGGTGCCAAGGGCGGCAGTATCAGCAGCCTGACACGCCTGGTGCGACTGGGAGCCGGGTTGATCCCGCTGATCAAGCTGGCTATGCAGGGCGCGTCTCGTAAAGGTTGAGGCCTGCTGGCTGCATTCTTGCACACAGAATCGGCCCGGCCCTCGTTACTGAGGGCTGGGCCTTTTTTCGCCGACTCTTTAAGGAGGCCCCGTGATTGACGGGCAACCGCTCGCCTGCTTCCAGCCGTTCATCGACACCGCCACCGGGCGCATTGCTGGCGTTGAGGCCCTCGGCCGCCTGCGCCAGGCCGATGGCCGCTTGCAGTCTGTGGGCCCCTTGTTCGCCGACCCACGCACGCCGGGGGCCACCTTGCGACGCCTTGACCGGCAGATTCGCGACAATGCCCTGAGCCGCTTGCATGAGGCCCCCGACGACTGGTTTCTGAGCCTGAACATCTCGCCCCGCTGGATCAACCGCCTGCGCCCCGGCCAGGCGCTGCCCAGCTTGAGGCAAGTGCAAGCCCATGGCGTCGATCCACAGCGCATCGTGTACGAGATCACCGAGCTGGGGGGTAACATCCAGCGCCTGGCCGAGGTGGTAGCGCGCTATCGCGAGGCCGGCGCACGCATCGCCATTGATGACTTTGGTGCCGGCTACTCCCAACTCGACCGCGTGCTGGCGTTGCAGCCGGACATTCTCAAGCTGGACATGCGCCTGTTCCAGGAAGCCGCCCGAGGCGGCCCGAGCAGTGAAGTGGTACGGGCCCTGGCGCAGATGGCCGAGAAAACCGGCTGCTGGATCATTGCCGAAGGCGTGGAAACCGAGGCGCAGTTGAGCTTCGCCTTGGAATGCGGCTCGCGCTACGTGCAGGGCTACCTGTTCGCCCAGGCGCAGCTGGACTGGTTCGCCACAGACGCCTTTGTGCCGCGCTTTGCCCAATTACGGACGGCCTACGTCCAGCAGAAGCTCGCAGAGCGGGGACGCGTAATGCAGTTGCGCCTGCAATTGGCCGAGCTGATGAAAATCCTGCAGGCCTGGGCACAGGGTCAGGCCCCCCTGGCTCAACTGCCCCAATTGCCGAACTTTCCCTGGCTGCTGCGCTTTTACCAATGCGACCGGCATGGCACCCAGCTGACGCCCAACTTCGAATGGCGCCAGGACGCCTGGCAGGCCGACAGCCGCTACCTGGGCCACAACTGGTCGTGGCGCCCCTACTTCTATCACCTGCTCGCGGAAGGCTGGGAGGAACGGCGCCTGACCCTGTCGTCGACCTATCGCGACGCCACCACTAATAGCTACTGCCTGACCGCAGGACAATTCTTCGATAACGGTCAGCGTTTGCTGTTAATCGATATCGACGCGGCCGGGCTGTAGATTTTCGCTTGCCCCGCCACGGCGGAACCGGGAAGCTGGGGGACGTCATTCACCGCACGGAGAGTACCCGCCTTGGATTGGCCCACCCTGCTGACTCGCGAACGCCTTGGAAAACCGTTGCACAGCCCGGAAGAACTGGGCCGCAGCCCGTTTCACAAGGACCATGACCGCATCATTTTCTCGGGCGCATTCCGCCGCCTGGGCCGCAAGACCCAAGTACACCCGGTGTCCAGCAATGACCATATCCACACGCGGCTGACCCACTCCCTGGAAGTCAGTTGCGTGGGCCGCTCCCTGGGCATGCGCGTGGGCGAGACCCTGCGCAGCGCCCTGCCCGACTGGTGCGACCCGAGCGACCTGGGCATGGTGGTGCAATCGGCCTGCCTGGCCCACGACATCGGCAACCCACCGTTCGGGCATTCGGGCGAAGATGCCATCCGTCACTGGTTCCAGCAGGCGGCCGGCCGTGGCTGGCTGGATGACATGAGCAGCGCCGAGCGCAATGACTTCCTCAACTTCGAAGGCAACGCCCAGGGCTTTCGCGTGTTGACCCAGCTTGAGTATCACCAGTTCGATGGAGGCACACGGCTGACCTATGCCACCCTGGGTACTTACCTGAAGTACCCCTGGACCGCCCGCCATGCGGACTCCCTGGGCTACAAGAAACATAAGTTCGGTTGCTATCAGAGCGAGCTGCCGATCCTTGAACAGATCGCCCACAAACTCGGCCTGCCACAGCTGGAAGAACAGCGTTGGGCCCGCCACCCGCTGGTCTACCTGATGGAAGCGGCGGACGACATCTGCTACGCGTTGATCGACCTTGAAGACGGCCTGGAAATGGAGTTGCTGGAATACGCCGAGGTCGAGTCCTTGCTGCTCGATCTGGTGGGCGACGACTTGCCCCAGACCTACCGGCAATTGGGCGCGCAGGACTCGCGCCGGCGCAAGCTGGCGATCCTGCGGGGCAAGGCCATCGAACACCTGACCAATGCGGCGGCACGCGCGTTTGTCGAACAGCAGGACGCTTTGCTGGCAGGCCTGCTGCCGGGTGACCTGGTGGAGCACATGCACGGTCCCGCCAAACGCTGCGTGCTGGACGCCAAGGACATGGCCCGCAAGAAAATCTTCCAGGACAAGCGCAAGACACTGCACGAAATCGGTGCCTACACCACTCTGGAAATCCTGCTGAACGCTTTTTGCGGGGCGGCATTGGAACAACATGGCGGGCGCACGCCCTCCTTCAAGAACCGCCGCATCCTCGACTTGCTGGGCAACAGCGCGCCAAACCCGGCGTGGCCGTTGCACGCGTCATTCCTGCGCATGATCGACTTCATCGCGGGTATGACCGACAGCTACGCCACCGAAATGGCGCGGGAGATGACGGGGCGTTCCAGCCCTCAATAGCACCATGGATCAAGCTTGCCTGTTCCCTGAAAGGAATATGCCTACACAGGGAACAGAGCAGCCTGATCGAATTCGCACACGTACCCGAAGAATAATCACGCACGCTTTTGGCGGACCTGACGATGATTTCCTACGTCACGCTATCAAAGCCTGACCCCTACGTATGCTCACTATGCCCAGACATCGCCTTCGTATCCTGTTAGTGGAGGATCATCCCTTTCAACTTCTGGCCACCCAATGCCTGCTCAAAAGTTTCGACTTCGACAACCTGACCCTTGCAGAAAATGCCGAACAGGCGATCCTCCTGATGACGCAGGCCGGTACGCCTTTCGATCTCATGCTGTGCGACCAGTGCCTGCCGGATCTGCCCGGGCTTGAGTTGATTGACATCGCCAATCGCCGCCACTTCATCCTTGCCGCCATCCTTCTCAGCGGGTTGCCTGTGTCGGAGTTATCCGAACTTAGCGACCAGGCTCGGCAAAGAAACCTGCCGCTGCTGGGTTATTTATCGAAGCCACTGAGTAAAGAGAAACTTATCGAGTTGGTGAGTCGATTGCCGACCGCCAACGTGTAGGAACTTAAACATAGCAACACCACAAAAAGTCGCCTCACGATCTACACCCGCGCTCCAGCGTACTCACCGCACCTTATATTTCTCAAATATTTACATTTCGCTTCACAATGCCTTACCAACAAGTAGGTCAACACCTTTTTTTGCGTAGGATTTTTCCTGTTTTATATCCCCTCCCCCTCTGGCTCATGCTCCCCCCTGAGCTTCTGAGCTAATGTGCCGTCTTTATTTGCACTTGCCTGGGATATGACCATGAACTCAGTTTTTATTATCGATGACCACCCCGTCATACGGCTTGCCATCCGAATGTTATTGGAACATGAGGGTTATAAAGTCGTAGGAGAAACGGACAACGGGTGTGATGCGATACAAATGGTCAGGGAATGCCTGCCAGACCTTATTATCTTGGATATCAGTATTCCAAAGCTTGACGGCCTCGAAGTGCTCTGCCGATTCAACGCAATGAACACGCCAATGAAAACCCTGATCCTTACAGCCCAGTGCCCCACACTGTTTGCAACGCGCTGCATGCGCTCGGGTGCTGACGGCTATGTCTGCAAAGAAGGCGACTTGAGCGAACTGCTGAGCGCCATCCGTGCCGTATTGTCAGGTTACAACTATTTCCCAAGCCAGGCATTGAGCGGCAACGGTGCTGAGGGCGCCGACACCTATGAACTTGAACTATTCAAAACAGTCAACGATCGAGAACTGATGGTATTGCAACTTTTTGCACAGGGAAGAACCAACAAAGAAATTGCCAAAGGTATGTTTTTAAGCAACAAGACAGTCAGCACTTACAAAAAGAGACTTATGCAAAAACTGAAAGCCAAATCTTTGGTAGAACTTATCGAGATGGCAAAACGAAACGCGTTAGTGTGAGAAAACGGATGCCCAGCCGTATAAAGGACTATCTCATTATATTGAGTACCGGCTTGTGCTTCAGCACCGCCGTGCCCGCGGCCCCTCAAACCGGCCCGGAACACTTCACCCTGTTGAGCCGCGCGGGTGCCGTTCAACTCGACACTCAGCTGGACAAGGCACAGCGCCAGTGGTTGCAGAACAAACGCGAACTGGTGGTCGGCACCGCCGCACCTGATTACCCTCCTTTCGATCTGACGTCCAGCGGCCACGACTACGAAGGCCTCACCGCCGACTACGCAGGGCTGCTGTCCAAGGCCTTGGCCTTGCCCGTCAAGGTCTTGCGCTACCCTGACCGGGAGGCGTCGATCCGCGCCCTTGAGGCCGGCGAAATCGATTTGCTGGGCTCCTCGAATGGCTTTGAAGCCGCTAATCCGAACCTCACCCTGTCGCAGCCGTACGCGGTGGATCAACCGGTACTGGTGACCCGGGAGGGGGAAACTCGCAGCTTGAGCAATGGGCTGGGCGGGCTCCGCTTGAGCCTTGTCTATCACTATCTACCGATCAGCGAAGTCAAAAAGCTGTACCCGCAGGCCAACATCCGTACCTACCCGTCCTATCAAAACGCCCTGAACGCAGTGGCCTTTGACCAGGCGGATGTTTTTCTCGGCGATACCATTTCCACCCACTACATGATCAACAAGGGTTATCTGAAGAACATCCACATGGCCAATTTCGGCAAGCATGAGGCCTACGGCTTCAGCTTCGCATTGCGCCAGGACCAGCATATCCTCCTGGGCATCGTCGACTCGGTGCTGGCTGCCGTGCCTGTCAATGAACGGGACACCATCGCCAGACGCTGGAGTGCCGGCAGCGACATCCTGCTGACCGATAAGAAATTGCAGCTGACACCACGCGAAGAGCGCTGGTTGAAAGACCACCCGGTCGTCAACGTCATCGTGAACGAAACGTTTGCACCACTGACATTCTTCGACGCCGATGGCAACTTTCGTGGCATCACCGCTGACTTGCTGGAACTGATTCGCCTGCGTACCGGGTTGAGTTTCCATATCCAGCGCAGCCGTGAAATCAACACGATGATCGATGAGGTGAGCACTGGCAAAGCCGATATCATCGGCGCGATCGTCCCGAGTATTGAACGGGAGGCTCAACTCAATTTTAGTCGCCCTTACCTGGAAAACTCCTATGTGCTGCTGACGCGCAAAGAGCCCAATGCCCCCTCGAACCTGGAGCAGATGGCAGGCAAACGCCTGGCGATCACCACGGGCAACCCGCTGGCAAAAAGCCTGCAACGCGACTTCCCGCAGATACAACTGGTAGAGGCCAGTGACACCTTCCGGGCATCGGAGCTACTCGCACAAGGGCTCGTTGACGGTGCCGTGAACTCGCTGGTGATCGCCAACTATTTCCTGTCCTCCCAAGTGTTCCAGGACAAACTGCAGATCAGCAGCAGCATCGGCACGCTTCCTGCCACGTTCGCCCTGGCAACGTCACGCCATGCGGTTGAGCTGAGCTCGATCCTGAACAAGGCGTTGCTGAGCATCGCCCCTGACGAACTGGGGGTGATCAACAGCCGCTGGCGTGGCTACACCGCCGCCTCCGACAGCTACTGGCGTAACTACCATCACTTGATAGCCCAGATCATCGTGGGTACCGGACTGCTGCTATTGATCTCCCTGGCCTGGAACGCCTACATGCGCCGCCAGATCAAGCATCGACAAATGGCCGAGCGAGCGCTCAACGATCAGTTCGAGTTCATGCGTGCCCTGGTCAATGAAACACCCCATCCGATCTACGTACGCGATCGCAAAGGCTTGCTGCAAACCTGCAACGACAGCTACTTGCAAGTGTTCGAGGTCAATCGCGAGGACGTGATCGGCAAAAGTGTGATCCAGATGAACATGGCCCAGGAGGCGGAAGCGGCGCAGTACCATGCCGACTACCAGCGAGTGGTGACCGAGGGTACTCCGTTGATCCTCGATCGCACCCTGCATATCCACGGCAAAAAACTGACGATCTATCACTGGATCCTGCCCTATCGCGACTCCGTCGGCGAAGTCCAGGGCATTATTGGCGGCTGGATCGACATCAGCGAGCGGCGCCAGCTGTTTGATGAGTTACGCGCTGCCAAGGAGCGGGCTGACGAGGCCAACCGCGCCAAGAGCACCTTCCTCGCCACCATGAGCCACGAAATCCGCACCCCGATGAACGCGGTGATTGGCATGCTGGAGCTGACCCTCAAGCGGGCCGACCAGGGTCATCTCGACCGCCCGGCCATCGAGGTGGCGTACAACTCGGCCAAGGACCTGTTGGAGCTGATCGGCGATATCCTCGACATCGCACGTATCGAATCCGGGCGCTTGAGCCTCGCGCCAGAACGGGTCAACTTGCGAGAGGTGATCGAGTCTGTGGTGCGGGTCTTCGACGGCCTGGCCCGACAGAAAACCCTCAGTCTTTCGTTGGAGTTCATCCCGCCGCTCGATGACACCGCTGTACTGATCGACCCATTGCGCTTCAAGCAGGTGCTGTCGAACCTGATCAGCAATGCCATCAAGTTCACCGAGTGTGGCCAGGTGAAAGTCAAGGTCACGGTGCACGCAACCGAATTGCCGCAGCAGATCGAGATGAAGCTGGTGGTCGAAGACACCGGCATAGGCATCAGCCGTGAGGACCAGTTGCGACTGTTCGCCCCCTTTGCCCAAGCCGACAACTCCGGACACCTGGCAAGGAGCGGCGCTGGCCTGGGACTGGTGATCTGTCGCAGTCTGTGTTCGATGATGGGCGGTGAGTTGAGCCTGAGCAGCGTGCCGATGGTAGGCACCCAGGTTCATGTGGCCTTGAAAATGCCTCTCTTGCAGCCAGCAGTGAAAGTTGATGAACTCAAGCCCGAGCCCTGTGCCAAAGCGCCGGTGCTCAACGTGCTGGTGGTGGACGACCATCCGGCCAATCGATTGCTCATGTGCCAGCAGTTGGGTTACTTGGGTCATCAGTTCACTGATGCCCAGAACGGTGCTGCTGGCTTCCAGGCCTGGCGGCAGCACCGTTTCGACCTGATAATCGCCGACTGCAATATGCCCATCATGAATGGCTACGAACTCAGTCGCTCGATTCGTGAATACGAACAACGCGAGCACCTGACACCGTGTGTGATATTGGGTTTTACCGCCAATGCCCAGCCGGAAGAAAAACTGCGCTGCATTGAGGCCGGCATGAACGATTGCCTGTTCAAGCCCATCAGCCTCACGGCACTTGAACGGCAACTGGCACATATTGTTCTGCAACCCGACAACCAACGGCTGGACCTTGGCTGCTTGGAAGCCTTGACCGATGGTGACCCGCAATTAAGCAGGCGTTTACTCGAGGAGCTGTTGAGCAGCAGTCGCCATGATCGTCAGGAACTGGTAACCCTACGAGCTAGCGGGGCACCGCCACAGGACATCATCGAACAAGCCCACAAGATCAAGGGCGCCGCACGCATTGTCCAGGCCTACTCACTGGCCGCGCAATGCGAAGCGCTGGAGCAAGCCTGTGCCAAAGACGAAGACCGCTCACTGATCGACGCTGGGGTAAAGTCCCTGGAAAAACTCATGCAGGATCTGGAAAGAATGCTGCACCAGCAGCTTCAGGAGCTCAACCGCCAATGAAAGGCAGGGGCTGCCGCCCCTGCCTCACCGATCAGCAGTCAGTCAAACGCAGGAAAATAGCCGCCAATTGCTCGATGCCCGCCTGGTCCTGGAGGGTAAACCGCGCCAGCGACGGGCTGTCCAGGTCAAGGACACCAATCAACGTACCGTCCTTGACCAATGGCACCACCAGTTCGCTGTTCGAGGCGCTGTCGCAGGCGATGTGCCCCGGGAACGCATGCACGTCCTCCACTCGCTGGGTTTGCCGTGACGCCGCCGCCGCGCCGCATACGCCACGGCCGAACGGAATGCGCACACAGGCAATCTGGCCCTGGAACGGGCCAAGTACCAGTTCTTCATTGCGGTTGAGGTAGAAACCGGCCCAGTTCAGGTCTTCCAACTGATTGAAGAGGAACGCGGAAAACTGCGCGCTGTTGGCAATGAAATCCCGCTCATCAGCCAGCAGCGATTCCAACTGCGCGCACAGCATGGCGTAGCCATCCAGGCCCGTGCCGGCGTGTTGTAGGTCGATCATGGTTGACGCTCCAGCAATTTGAGGCCCACCCAATAACGGGCGAATTGATAGGCACAGCGGCCATTGCGGTTGCCGCGGCCGGTGGCCCAGCGCACGGCAAGGATGTCGAGCGCCTCGTCACGCTGCCATTGCAGACCGGCCTTGCGCGCCAACTCGCCGATCCAGTGCTCGACCACGTCCAGGAAGTGTTCCTGGGTGAATGGGTAGAACGACAGCCACAGGCCAAAACGGTCGGACAGGGCAATCTTGTCTTCCACCGCTTCGCTTGGGTGCAACTCACCATCCACCCGCTTCCAGTTGTCATTGTCACTCTGGTTTTCCGGCACCAGGTGACGCCGGTTGGACGTGGCGTACAGCAATACGTTTTCCGGCGCCTGTTCGAGGGAGCCGTCCAGCACACTCTTGAGTACGCGGTAGTCGCCCTCGCCTGCCTCGAACGACAGGTCGTCGCAGAACAGGATGAATCGCTGCGGCAGCTTGATCAGTTGCTCCACCACCCGTGGCAGGTCGGCCAGGTGGTCGCGCTCGATTTCGATCAGGCGCAGGCCAGCCTTGGCGTGCTGGGCCAGCAAGGCGCGCACCATCGACGATTTGCCGGTACCGCGCGAGCCCCACAGCAGCGCGTGGTTGGCGGGCAGGCCGTCGATGAATTGTTGGGTATTGCGGGCCAGTTGTTCGCGTTGTTTGTCCACGCCGATCAGGTCGGACAGGCGCATGTCCAAGCTCACGTCCAGCGGCAGCAGGAAGCCGGTGCGGCCTTCGCGCTGCCAACGGGCGGCGAGGCACTGGTTCCAGTCAACGGCTTGGCGTGGCGCAGGCAACAAGGGTTCCAGGCGAGCAAGTACCGCATCGGCCCGCTCAAGAAAGGCATTCAATCGAGAATCCACGATTATTCCTCTGGCAAGTTCTTGCAAAAGATGGCGTATTGGCAACCCTGCGGCAGACCGCACGAGGCTGCGTAAAAAAACGATTCATGCCGGCCAAGCCAGAGCCTGTGGATGTTCAGCTATGCTTGCCGGGCGAAGGGAAACGTGAAGTGGTTCAACACTCGATGGATATCAAGTTCGCCCACCGCTTGTCTTATAAACAAGCCAGATTGACTGTGCTGGTCGGTTTCGTCTTGGGAACCTTGCTCAGCCTGATCCAAATCGGTATTGATTATGCCAGCGAAGACGCATCCATCAACCGTGAAATTCGTTCGCTGATCGAAATCAGCCACAACCCCGCCTCACGCATTGCCTACAACATCGATGCCGAGCTGGCCCAGGAACTGACCCTGGGTCTGCTGCACTCGCCTGCGATCACCCACGCGCAATTGATCGACAACAATGGCGTGGTCCTGGCGGACGTTGATCGCCCACGCAAGGAGAGCTCCTACCGTCCCATCAGCGATTTCCTGTTTGGCGCCAGCCGCCAGTTTGAAGACCGCCTGTTCCTCAGCCACATGCCCAACGACTCCCTCGGTGTGCTGCGCCTGGATGTGGACACCTACGCCTTCGGTAGCCGTTTCCTGCGGCGCGCGGAAATCACCCTGCTCAATGGCTTCGCCCGCAGCCTACTGCTGACGGGCATTTTGCTGGGCCTGTTCTACGTGATGCTGACCCAACCCTTGGTCCGCATCATTCGCGCCTTGAGCACCAGCAAACAGGCCCACCTGGATTGCCCGCCCGGGCATGAGAACGATGAAATCGGCGTGCTGGTCAATGTCGCCAACCAACAATTCGAAAACATGGAGACTGAAATCCAGCAACGCCGTCATGCCGAGGACCGTCTCACCGAGTACCTGGGGCAACTGGAAGACATCGTCTCGGCGCGCACCCTGGAACTCAAGGCCAGCAACCAACGCTTGAGCCAGTCCAACGACGAGCTGGAGGCGGCCAAGATGACCGCCCTAGGCATGGCCCAGGCGCGGGCGGCGTTCCTGGCCAACATGAGCCATGAGATCCGCACGCCCCTCAACGGCTTGCTGGGCATGATCGCGCTGTCCCTGGACAGCCCGTTGAATGCCGAGCAACGCCAGCAACTGTCGATTGCCCACGACTCCGGCAAGGTGTTGGTGGAACTGCTCAACGATATTCTCGACCTGTCCAAGTTCGACGCCGGGCAGCTGGAGCTTGAGCGTATCCCGTTCGATCTCGGCGCCCTGGTGGAAGACACCGCCAACCTGCTTTCGCAGAATGCGGCGCCGAGCGTCGAGCTGACGTGCCTGATCGACCCGCAATTCCCCGCCCAAGTGATCGGTGACCCGACACGTGTGCGGCAGATCGTCAGCAACCTGCTTTCAAACGCCTTGAAGTTCACGCGCTTCGGCCGCGTTGACGTGCGTCTGAGCGCCCATGAAGGCCAGGTCAAGATTGAAGTGTGCGATACCGGCATCGGCATTGCCCAGGAAGCGCAGGTCAAAATCTTCCAACCCTTCACCCAGGCCGGCGCGGGCATCACTCGCCAGTTCGGTGGCACGGGCCTGGGCCTGGCGCTGACCCACAACCTGTGCGAAGCCATGAAGGGACGCTTGAGTATCAGCTCGGAAGTGGGATTTGGCAGCCAGTTCTGTGCCGACCTGCCATTGCCCACCCACCTGCCTGCGGTTGGCTATGCCCCCCTGGCGGGTGAGGTAATTGCCATCACCAGTGCCGACAGTGGCCTCACGGAGCTGCTCACCACCCTGCTGCCCCATTGGGGGCTGACACCTCGCTGCTATTCCCGCGATGAGGACCTGAGTGGGCAAACCCCCGATCTGCTGATCACGGACTGCCCCGAATGCCTGTTCCGCCTGCGCCCGACCAGCAACACACCGATCCTGCTGGTCACCGCCTACGGCAACTTCATGCCCAGCGAAGAAGTAGCGGCCCTGGCGCCGTTGCAACAGCAGGCCCGCCCGCTGAGCCGCAACGCGCTGTACCAGATACTGCAACGCAACCTGCGCAGCGACACACAGCTGATCCTCGACCCCATCCAGATGGAGTCCCCGCCGCTCGCGCACCGGGCGCGCATCCTGTTGGTGGAGGACAACGCGGTCAATCAACTGGTGGCCAAGGGCATGCTCGGCAAGCTTGGGTGCGAAGTGGTCGTGGCCGCCCACGGCGGCGAGGCGCTCAAACGTCTTGAGGAGCAGCGCTTCGACATGGTGTTGATGGATTGCAACATGCCCGTGATGGATGGCTACGAGGCCAGCCGGCAAATCCGCCGCAGCGGGCGCTGGCCGGACCTGCCCATCGTCGCCCTGACCGCCAACGCCCTGTCGGAAGAGCGCGAACGTTGCCGGGCCGCCGGAATGGATGACTACCTGGCCAAGCCATTCCGGCGCGAAGAACTCAACGCCCTGCTGGACCTGTGGGTGCCTAAGACGACAACCCTCTGATCTGTGCCAGCAACTGATCCAGGCCCTGGCGCAAGGCATCGGCCTGGTTCAGGTCGACGCCGCTGTCACAGAGCAAGCGGGTTTTGAGGCGGTGGGCTTGGTCGTGCAACCCGATGCCCGCCTCGCTCAACCCCAAGTGCACTTCGCGCTCGTCCATGGCACTGCGCTGACGCTTGACCAGCCCCAACTGCTCAAGGCGCTTGAGCAGTGGCGTCAGGGTGCCGGAGTCGAGCATCAGCCGCTCCCCCAGGGCCTTGACTGTGGGCTGCGCGGGCTTTTTTGAATGCCATTCCCACAACACCAGCATCGCCACGTATTGCGGGTAGGTCAGGCCCAGCTCATCCAGCATCGGCTTGTAGGCGCGGGTCACCGCCCGTGAGGCGACATAGAGCTTGAAGCACAGCTGGTCATCCAGGGCGAGGGACACGGTCGGGGCGGCAGTCATTTGAGCAGGGCTTCGATCTCTTGGGTCAGGTCCTGGGGCTTGGTGGTCGGGGCAAAGCGCTTGACCACCTGGCCGTCGCGACCGATGAGGAACTTGGTGAAGTTCCACTTGATGCCCTTGGAACCCAGCAGCCCCGGTGCCTGCTTCTTGAGCTGTACGAACAGTGGGTGGGCCTCGCTGCCATTCACGTCGATCTTCTTGAACAGCGGGAAGCTGACGCCGAAGTTCAGCTCGCAAAATTCGGAAATGGCCCCTTCGTTACCTGGCTCCTGCTTGCCGAACTGGTTGCAGGGGAAGCCCAGCACCACCAGGCCCTGATTCTTGTATTGCTGCCACAGTTGCTCAAGGCCTTTGTATTGCGGGGTGAAGCCACACTTGCTGGCGGTGTTGACCACCAGGATGGCCTTGCCGGCAAAGTCGGCCAAGGTCTTTTGTTCACCCTTGATGGTGGTGCACGGGATGCTCAGCAGGTTGTTGCTCATGGCAATGCCTCGATAAAGGAGAAGTGGGACAAACATAGTAGGCAATTGAATTGCGTGCAATTTAATTGACCAAACTGATACCCCACCATCACCACCAATCCCCGTAGGAGCCCGGCTTGCCGGCGATGGCGTCCGTGAGATCGCCATCGCCGGCAAGTCGGTCTCCTACGGGTACGGTGTTGAATCAGCGCGGAACGAGGTCCAGGCACACCGAGTTGATGCAGTAACGCAGGCCAGTCGGCGGCGGGCCATCCGGGAATACATGGCCCAAGTGGGCATCGCATTTGGCGCAGGTGACTTCGGTGCGGATCATGCCGTGGCTGACGTCACGGATCTCGATCATCGCACTCTGGGCAATCGGCTCGTAGAAGCTCGGCCAGCCGCAACCGGCGTCGAACTTGGTCTTGGAGTCGAACAGTGGCTCATTGCAGCAAATGCAGTGGTACACACCATCGGTCGTGGTGGCGTTGTACTTGCCGGAAAACGGCCGCTCGGTGCCTTTGAGCCGGCAGACCTGATATTGAGCGGGGTCGAGCATTTCCCGCCATTCCTCCAGCGTTTTATCCAACTTTTCCATCGGTACACCTCGGCAACTGAAAAACCCTGATCTGTGTCTTTTCCATGGATCAGGCGGCACGTATGATTGCGCCTCTTCAAAACGCCAGTCTGGCACCCGCGCTACCGGCATTCAAACGTATTTATGGGTGCAGGCCTCGCAGGATTCGCAGTACGGTCGTGTCCACACCGTCTGGATCGTTCATTTTCAGGATCACATCGCCATGCAGGTCAGCAAATCGAACAAGCTCGCCAACGTCTGCTACGACATTCGCGGCCCAGTGCTCAAGCACGCCAAACGCCTGGAAGAGGAAGGCCATCGCATCCTCAAGCTGAACATTGGCAACCCGGCGCCTTTTGGTTTCGAAGCGCCGGACGAAATCCTCCAGGACGTAATCCGCAACCTGCCGACCGCCCAGGGCTACAGTGACTCCAAGGGCCTGTTCAGCGCGCGCAAGGCGGTGATGCAGTACTACCAGCAAAAGCAGGTGGAAGGCGTCGGCATCGAAGACATCTACTTGGGCAACGGCGTGTCCGAGCTGATCGTGATGTCCATGCAGGCCCTGCTCAACAATGGCGACGAAGTGCTGGTGCCGGCCCCCGACTACCCGCTGTGGACCGCTGCCGTGACCCTGGCCGGCGGCCACCCGGTGCACTATCTGTGTGACGAAGGCGCCGACTGGTTCCCGGACCTGGCCGACATCAAAGCCAAGATCACCCCGAACACCAAGGCCCTGGTGATCATCAACCCGAACAACCCCACCGGCGCGGTGTACTCCAAGGAGGTGCTGCTGGGCATGCTCGAACTGGCGCGCCAGCACAACCTGGTGGTGTTCTCCGACGAGATCTACGACAAGATCCTCTACGATGACGCCGTGCACGTGTGCACCGCCTCCCTGGCGCCGGACCTGCTGTGCCTGACCTTCAACGGCCTGTCCAAGTCCTACCGCGTGGCGGGTTTCCGCTCCGGCTGGATCGCCATCTCCGGCCCCAAGCACAACGCCCAGAGCTACATCGAAGGCATCGACATGCTGGCCAACATGCGCCTGTGCGCCAACGTGCCGAGCCAGCACGCGATCCAGACCGCCCTCGGCGGCTACCAGAGCATCAATGACCTGGTCCTGCCCCAGGGCCGTCTGCTGGAACAGCGCAACCGTACCTGGGAACTGCTCAATGCCATCCCGGGCGTAAGCTGCGTAAAGCCCATGGGCGCGCTGTATGCCTTCCCACGCATAGACCCGAAGGTCTGCCCGATCCTCAATGACGAGAAGTTCGTACTCGACCTGCTGCTGTCGGAAAAGCTGCTGGTGGTGCAAGGCACCGCGTTCAACTGGCCGTGGCCGGATCACTTCCGCGTGGTGACCTTGCCGCGTGTGGATGACTTGGACATGGCCATTGGTCGCATCGGCAACTTCCTCAAGTCCTATCGCCAATAACGAAGTGGCGCTGTGCGATCGTCATACGGTCGCACAGCGATTATCTGGCAACACTTCTCTGCCCTGCCTGACCGCCCCCCCCATCGCGGCACGCCACGGATCGGCCAGCCCCCTATAATTACGGGACGGCAAGGCATGAATGTGGTGATCAAAAGCGACTTTCCAGATCGGAAAAACCTTTCAAGGCTCTACATTCAGGCTGTAGGACACAGTTTGAAATAGTCGCTCGGTTGAATAGCCCCAGGCCGCACCTTATATACCCCGCAGTACGCGACATATTAAGCATGAGGAGAACTCTACAACCATGATGCGCATCCTGCTGTTCTTGGCCACTAACCTGGCGGTCGTGCTGATTGCCAGCATCACCCTGAGCCTTTTCGGCTTCAACGGGTTCATGGCGGCCAACGGGGTTGATCTGAACCTCAATCAGCTGCTGGTCTTCTGTGCGGTCTTTGGTTTTGCCGGTTCGCTGTTCTCGCTGTTCATCTCCAAGTGGATGGCGAAGATGAGCACCAGCACCCAGGTGATCACCCAACCCCGTACCCGGCATGAGCAATGGTTGCTGCAGACCGTCGAGCAACTGTCCCGCGAAGCCGGGATCAAGATGCCCGAAGTCGGGATCTTCCCGGCCTACGAGGCCAACGCCTTTGCCACCGGCTGGAACAAGAACGACGCACTCGTTGCCGTCAGCCAGGGCATGCTGGAACGCTTCTCGTACGATGAAGTGAAGGCGGTACTGGCCCACGAGATCGGCCACGTGGCCAACGGTGACATGGTCACCCTGGCACTGGTGCAGGGCGTGGTGAACACCTTCGTGATGTTCTTCGCGCGGATCATCGGCAACTTTGTCGACAAGGTGATCTTCAAGAACGAAGAAGGCCGCGGTATCGCCTACTTCGTGGCGACCATCTTCGCCGAAGTGGTGCTGGGCTTCCTGGCCAGCGCCATCACCATGTGGTTCTCGCGCAGACGGGAATTCCGTGCAGACGAAGCCGGCGCACGCCTGGCCGGCACCGGGGCAATGATCGCAGCCCTGCAGCACCTGCGCTCCGAGCAGGGCCTGCCGGTGCATATGCCGGACAGCCTGACGGCATTTGGTATCAACGGCGGCATCAAGCAGGGCATGGCTCGCCTGTTCATGAGCCACCCGCCGCTGGAAGAGCGAATCGACGCGTTGCGTCGTCGCGGCTGACGGTCAGTAGATTACACACAAAAAAGGGGCGATTTGATCGCCCCTTTTTTATTGCCTGTGATTTCTGTGCCAAGGCTTCTGTCGTCATCGCTGGCAAGCCAGCTCCTACAGGGGTATGCATTCCAAATGTAGGAGCTGGCTTGCCTGCGATAGCGGCTGCACGGTCAACGCTTCGCCAACTGGTAGACACGCTCCTCAAGGCGATCAACACCGTCCTGCACGAACTTCCAGCTCTCAGCCAAAATGTCCTGCTCTTCCAGCTCTGCCAACGCCCAGCGCTCCCCCAGCAACACCTTCACCTCTTCATCGGTGACCGCAAACGGTGGGCCGGCTTTCTGGGTCTGGTCATAATCGAGCGTGATCAAAACGCCCTGGCAACCAGGCGCCAGCACGTTGCTGAGGTGCTCGCAGTAACGCGCCCGCATCAGGGGCGGCAAGGCAATCAGTGCAGCGCGGTCGTAAAGCGCAGTGCAATCGGCCACGTCCCCCGCGCCTAGCGCGAAAAAATCACCGCACCACAGCTCCACCTGATCAGCCTGGTACACCGTGAAGGCCCCCTGCTGGCTGATCCGAGGCGTGAGCCCTTGCTCTGTGAAGAAGGCCTCCACCGCCTGCTCCGACAGCTCCACGCCCATCACTCGGTGCCCGTGACTGGCCAGCCACATCAAATCCAGGCTCTTGCCACACAGTGGCACCAGTACCTTGGAGCCTTCAGCCAGTGCAAGCCGCGGCCAGTGTCGCTGCAAGTACGGGTTGACCTCAGGCAAGTGAAAGCCGATCTGATTGCGCGCCCAGCGCTCCTGCCAAAACTTAGGCTCCATAAATCACCCTGAAAATTCGATCAAAAGGCGCTAAAACTTATATTAGATTTAGATCAATGATCTGATTGAAGATGGTCCCATGTTAACGCTCAGGACCCAACTTATGTTCCCCAGCCTGTTTATCTCCCATGGCTCGCCCATGCTGGCCCTGCAACCTGGCGCCAGTGGCCCGGCCCTGCAGCGCCTGGCCGCCGAATTGCCCCGTCCTAAAGCGATCGTGGTGGTATCGGCACATTGGGAAAGCCAGGAATTACTCGTCAGCGGCAGCCAGGCCCCGGAAACCTGGCACGACTTCGGGGGCTTCCCCCGCGAATTGTTTGCCGTGCAGTACCCCGCACCCGGCGATCCGCAGCTGGCCGCTGAAATTGTGGCGTTGCTGCACGCCGACGGTTTGAATGCCCACATCGATGAACGGCGCCCCTTCGACCACGGCACCTGGGTACCGCTGTCGCTGATGTACCCGGCTGCCGATATTCCGGTGGTCCAGGTGTCACTGCCGAGTCGTATGGGCCCAGCGCTGCAGACGCGCGTGGGGCATGCCCTCGCCAGCCTGCGCGAGCAAGGCGTATTGCTGATTGGCTCCGGCAGCATCACCCACAACCTGGGCGAGCTTAACTGGCATGCCGGGCCGGAAACCATTGAACCCTGGGCGCGGGATTTCCGTGACTGGGTGGTGGACAAGCTGGCCGCCAACGATGAAACCGCGCTGCATGACTACCGCCGCCAGGCGCCCCATGCCGTGCGCAGCCATCCCAGCGATGAACACCTGTTGCCGCTGTACTTTGCGCGGGGTGCGGGGGGTGACTTCAGTGTCGCTCACCAAGGCTTCACCCTGGGCGCGCTGGGCATGGACATCTACCGCTTCGGCTGACCGAAACGGGCTTGTGTGGGAGCTGGCTTGCCTGCGACAGGCTCACCCTGGTCTGCCTGACAGACCGAGGCGTCTGCATCGCGGGCAAGCCCGGCTCCCACACAAACCGGCTCCTGCAGGTGAGCGTCAGGCTTTTGAAGCACGGTCGTGTGAAATGCCAGGCAAAAAAAATCCCCGAACCAGTCGGGGATTTTTTTATGTGCGATCAATCAGCCCAAGGGCGGATCAATCTTCGCGGTAGCGACGCAGTTTGAGCTGCTTACCGGCAACGCGAGTGTCTTTCAGCTTGGTCAGCAGTTTTTCCAGACCGTCTTCCGGCAACTCCACCAGGGAAAAGCTGTCACGGACCTGGATACGACCGATGGCTTCACGTGCCAGGCCACCCTCGTTGAGGATAGCGCCCAGCAGGTTCTTGGCAGCGATACCATCACGCGCGCCCAGCGCGGTACGGCAACGAGCACGGCCTTCAGCCAATGGAACCGGAGCACGACGCTCACGATCACCACGGTCTGGACGGTCGCCGGAACGCTCTGGACGATCACCGCGTGGCGCGCTGTTCGGAACCAGTGGGCGTTCTTTTTCGATGGCAGCCAGGGTCAGGGCTTGACCGTTGGTTGCTTTGCGCAGCAGGGCTGCAGCCAGGGCACGCGGGGTGCAACCGATATCGGCAGTCAGGCGGTCCAGCAGGTCGCCGTGGGTCGATTCAGCATCAGCCACCAGCGGCGACAGGCTGTTGGTCAGTTTCTTGATGCGCGCGTCCAGGACAGCCTGGGCGTCCGGCAGGCGGACTTCGGCAACTTTCTGGCCAGTCACACGCTCGATCACTTGCAGCATGCGGCGCTCACGTGGAGTCACCAGCAACAGTGCACGACCTTCGCGACCTGCACGGCCAGTACGGCCGATACGGTGAACGTAGGACTCTGGATCGTACGGCATGTCAACGTTGAACACGTGGGTGATACGTGGAACGTCGAGACCACGAGCAGCAACGTCGGTCGCTACAACGATGTCCAGGCGGCCATCCTTGAGGGAGTCGATCACGCGCTCACGCTGGTTCTGGGCGATGTCACCGTTCAGCGCAGCGGCTTTGTAGCCTTTGGCTTCCAGGGCACTGGCCAGGTCCAGGGTCGCTTGCTTGGTGCGCACGAACATGATCAGGGCGTCGAAGTCTTCGACTTCCAGCAGGCTCAAGACAGCCGAGGTCTTCTGGTCAGCGTGAACCAACAGGTGAGCCTGTTCGATCGCGGTAACGGTCTGGGTCTTGGTCTGGATCTTGACGTGCTCCGGGTCACGCAGGTGACGCTCGGCAATGGCACGGATCGACTGTGGCAGGGTGGCCGAGAACAGCACGGTCTGACGGGTCGGAGGCAGTGCCTTGAAGATGACTTCCAGGTCATCCATGAAGCCCAGCTTCAACATTTCGTCAGCTTCGTCCAGAACCAGGTGGTTCACGGTCGACAGCACTTTCTCGTCACGACGCAGGTGGTCGCACAGACGGCCCGGGGTGGCGACAACGATCTGTGCGCCATTACGGATTGCCTTGAGTTGTGGGCCCATCGGCGCGCCGCCGTAAACGGCCACAACGGTGACGCCTGGCATTTGCTTGGCGTAGGTTTCAAAAGCGGTTGCTACTTGCAGCGCCAACTCACGGGTTGGCGCCAGGATCAGGGCTTGCGGTTCGCGCTTGGCAGGGTCGATGCACTGCAGGATAGGCAAAGCGAACGCGGCGGTTTTGCCGGTACCGGTTTGCGCCTGGCCAATCATGTCCTTGCCGGCCATGATGATCGGGATCGATTGCTGCTGAATCGCCGAAGGCTCTTCGTAGCCGGTCGCTGCGACGGCTGCAAGAATATTCGGGTTCAGATTAAAAGCGGCGAAGCCGCCGGTTTCCTGGGTCATGGGTCTGCCTCTAAGTGCATCCGCAAAGACCCATGCTCCAAAGCTGCGCATGCCGTGTTGAGACTCAAGAGTCGCCCTGGCTGCTTTGTCGGCGGGGATTTGCGAAAACGAATGAATGAAAAAGATTCGTCAAGGAAGAGTCCGCTGTGCGGACGTGCAGCCGAAGCTGACTTCGGGGAATTGCGCTACCTAAACGCGGCCCGGTTAAAGGCCGGCGCGCACTATACCGGAAATACCTGAAAAAGGGAGCTTTTTTTATCGCAAAGCACCGATAAACCGCGCTGTGTCACAGTCTTTGCAGATAAGCGCGCCAGGGTCTATTTTTCAAAGGCCCGGCCCTGTTGGCCACAACGCTTAAACGGTTCACCTAACCCTTTGGACCCTTTGGTCTGAAACCTTCCCTGCGCCCGAGGGCACACCCGATGAATCAAGCCAGCAGCAGTCGCGTCAGCCGTGAATTACAGGGCCATGTCCTGCTGTTGGGCCTAGACCGAGTCGCCAAGCGCAATGCCTTTGACCTGGACCTGCTCAATGAATTGAGTCTGGCCTATGGCGAATTTGATCGAAACGAGGAGGCCCGGGTGGCCGTGGTGTTTGCCCACGGCGATCACTTCACCGCCGGGCTGGACCTGGCCAATGTCAGCGGCGTGATGGCCGGAGGCTGGCAGCCCCCGTTGGGCGGCTGCGATCCCTGGGGCGTATTCGCCGGTCCACGGGTGAGTAAACCGGTGATCGTCGCCGCCCAGGGTTACTGCCTGACCATTGGCATTGAGCTGATGCTGGCCGCCGATATCAACCTGTGCGCCAGCAATACGCGCTTTGCGCAAATGGAAGTGCAGCGTGGGATCTTTCCGTTTGGCGGCGCGACCTTGCGCTTTCATCAGATCGCCGGCTGGGGCAACGCGATGCGCTGGCTGCTCACCGGCGACGAGTTTGACGCCCACGAGGCCCTGCGCCTGGGGTTGGTACAGGAAGTGATGGCCAGCGAAGACCTGCTGCCGCGCGCCCTTGAGCTGGCCAACCGCATTGCACGCCAGGCGCCGCTGGGTGTGCAGGCCACTTTGATGTCGGCGCGATTGGCGCGCATGGAAGGTGAAACGGTGGCGGCCGCGGCGTTGCCGCCGATGGTGGATAAGTTGCTGAACAGTGAGGATGCCAAGGAGGGTGTGCGGGCGATGGTCGAGAAGCGGCCGGGGGTGTTCAAGGGGATTTAGTCGCCGGCAGTGATGGCCTCTTCGCGGGCAAGCCCGCCCCCACCTTTGTACATGTACATCCTTTGGAATGCGGTCGAATGTGGGAGCGGGCTTGCTCGCGAAGGCGTCGGTACAGACAACTAAGTCGCAGGCCGGATCGCCTTGATCAGCGACTGCAACGAATACCCCAACCGCGGCGCCAAGGCTTCGGCGCGGGCCGACAGCGCCTGCATATCCAGCGGCTGGTCCAGGTCTGACGGCACCAGCAGGATCACATTGCCCTCCTTCACCGGCAGTTCCCAATAATGCCGGTGGTACAACCCACGCAGCAACGCGGCGCCCAACGGCTTGCCATCATCCGTGGCCCATTGGTTGATCACCAACCAACCACCCGGGTTGAGTTTCTTCTGGCAGTTTTCCAGGAAGGTCCAGGCCAGGTGCCCGACGCCGGGGCCGACATCGGTGTACAGGTCGACGAAAATCAGGTCGGCCGACTCGGCCGTCTCCAGCAGTTGCAGGGCGTCGCCGATGCGAATGTACAACCGCGGATCATCATCCAGCCCCAGGTACTCGATGGCCAGGCGCGGTACGTCAGGGCGCAGCTCAATGGCCTCGACATCCTCCAGCGGCAGGAACTTGAGGCACGCCTGGGTCAGCGTACCGGCACCGAGCCCCAGGAACAGCGCACTCTCCGGCAATTCATGGCACAGCGCACCAATCAGCATCGCGCGGGTGTAGTCGTATTCCAGCCAGCTCGGATCGGCGGTAAACACGCAGCTTTGCTCGATGGCATCGCCAAACTCGAGAAAACGGTAATCGGCCACTTCGAGCACACGGATCATGCCGAAATCATCATGGACTTCGGCCAGCAGGCGCTCGACACGCTCCTCGGTCATCACTACTCCTAACGGGTTGGGCACTGCAAAGGCGCGATTGTCGGCCAACCGGCGGCAACAGGTCACGCACTAATTGCTGATAACATTGGCGCCCGACCGTCAACCACCCAATCGAGTTCATGATGAGCCAACCCTGGAGCCCCGACAGCTGGCGCGCCCTGCCGATCCAGCAACAACCCCAGTACCCGGACGCTGCACATTTGCTGCAGGTGGAGCAGAGCCTGGCCAGCTACCCGCCGCTGGTGTTTGCCGGGGAAGCCCGCGAGTTGCGCCGTCAGTTTGCCGAAGTGACCCAGGGTCGCGCGTTCCTGTTGCAGGGCGGTGACTGCGCAGAGAGTTTTGCCGAGTTCTCAGCGGCCAAGATCCGCGACACCTTCAAGGTGCTGCTGCAGATGGCCATCGTGATGACCTTCGCCGCCGGTTGCCCGGTGGTGAAAGTCGGGCGCATGGCCGGCCAGTTCGCCAAGCCGCGTTCGGCCAACGATGAGACCATCGACGGCATCACTCTGCCGGCCTACCGTGGCGACATCGTCAACGGCATCGGTTTCGACGAAAAAAGCCGCGTGCCAGACCCGGACCGCCTGCTGCAGTCGTACCATCAGTCCACCGCCACCCTGAACCTGTTGCGCGCCTTTGCCCAGGGCGGCTTTGCCGACCTGCACCAGGTGCACAAGTGGAACCTGGACTTCATCGCCAACTCCGCCCTGGCCGAAAAGTACAGCCAGTTGGCCGACCGCATCGACGAAACCCTGGCCTTCATGCGCGCCTGCGGCATGGACGATTCGCCGCAACTGCGCGAAACCAGCTTTTTCACCGCCCACGAAGCCTTGCTGCTCAACTACGAACAAGCGTTCGTGCGCCGCGACAGCCTGACCAACGACTACTACGACTGCTCGGCCCACATGCTCTGGATCGGTGATCGCACTCGCCAGTTGGACGGCGCCCACGTCGAGTTCCTGCGTGGCGTGAACAACCCGATCGGGGTCAAGGTCGGCCCGAGCATGAACCCCGACGACCTGATCCGCCTGATCGACATCCTCAACCCGGACAACGACCCAGGCCGCCTCAACCTGATCGCGCGCATGGGTGCCGGCAAGGTCGGCGACCACCTGCCAAACCTGATTCGCGCCGTCCAGCGCGAAGGCAAGCAGGTGCTGTGGAGCTCCGACCCGATGCACGGCAACACCATCAAGGCCAGCAGTGGCTACAAGACCCGTGACTTTGCGCAGATCCTCAGCGAAGTGAAGGCGTTCTTCCAGGTGCACCAGGCCGAAGGCACGTATGCGGGCGGCATCCATATCGAAATGACCGGGCAGAACGTCACCGAATGCATCGGGGGCGCGCGGCCGATCACTGAGGACGGTTTATCAGACCGCTACCACACTCATTGCGACCCACGGATGAATGCCGATCAGTCATTGGAATTGGCGTTTTTGATTGCGGAGACGTTAAAGCAAGTTAAGCGCTGAGATTTTAGTTGTCTGGGCTGTCGCCTTCGCGAGCAAGCCCGCTCCCACATTTGTACGCGTACCTCCTCTGGAATACGGTCAAGTGTGGGAGCGGGCTTGCTCGCGAAGAGGCCCTAAAAACCACAATCCATTTTAGCCATTGCCACCCGCAACCTATCAGCACTCGGTCGCTGGCAATTGAGCTGCACCTGCTCCAGCCCCAACCAGTTGGCCATTTGCAGCAGGTTCAAAGCCAGCGCCTGCATGCCCTCTTCGTCCAAAGCCGGTTCTTCTTCATGCACCGCATGCACGGCCAAGCGCCCATTGGCGCGTTCGGCGCGCAGGTCGACGCGTGCGGCAATCCGTTCGTTGTGCAAAAACGGCAGCACGTAATAGCCGAACACCCGCTTGTCCTGTGGTGTGTAGATCTCCAGCCGGTACCGGAAATCAAACAGACGCTCGGTGCGGCTGCGCTCCCAGATCAGTGAATCAAAGGGTGACAACAGGGCGCTGGCCGGAACCTTGCGCGGCACTCGGGGTTCGGGAAGACAATAGGCAAGCGGCTTCCAACCCTGGACCTGGCACGTCACCAACTGGCCATCCTCGACCAGTTCCGCCAAAGCGCTGCGACTGTCGGCCGGATCCAGGCGGAAATAATCACGCAGGTCTTTCTCGGTGCCCACGCCCAGCGCAGTGGCGCTGTGCAGCAGCAAGCCGTGGTGGGCCTCGGCTTCGCTCAAGGCGGGGTGTTGAAGGATGTCGTCCGGGATGACACGCTCCGGCAAATCATAGAGCCGTTCAAAACCGCGCCGTCCTGCAACCGTGACCAAGCCGGCCGCGAACAGCCATTCCAACGCATGTTTCTCATCACTCCAGTCCCACCACGGACCGGCCCGCTCCTCACGGGTCGACAGGCTGCCCGCACCCAATGCGCCTTGCTGCTCAACGCTGCGCAGCACGCGCTGGATAGTGGCCTGTTGTTCACGACCAAAACGCGCCATCTGCGAATAGATGCCCTGCCCTTGCTTGGCTCGCTCCATGCGCCAGCGCATCAGCGGGTACAGCGCCATGGGCAGCAATGAGGCTTCATGCCCCCAATATTCGAACAGCGAACGTCGCCGGCCCTGGCTCCAGGCCGCCTGTTCAAGCATCAAGGGGGCGTAGTTGCCCAAACGGGAAAACAGCGGCAGGTAATGGGAACGCACGACGGCATTCACCGAATCGATCTGCAACACCCCCAACCGATCGATCATCCGGTTCAGGTGCGCGGCCTTGATCAGCGCAGGTGCCTGGCGCCCGGAAAATCCCTGGGCCGCCAGCGCCATGCGTCGAGCTTGCTTGAGTGAAAATGACAGGTCGGCAGGCATGGGGGTCTCCGTGTGGGCTCGCCGACTACCCTACTGCATCCGCGATCATTTTCGCAGCGGGTCTTCCCAGAAATGCAGGTGACGCTCTTGCTCTACATCGGCACGGTTGAGGCCGATGTCCTTGAGCGCTTCGTCGCTCAGGCTCGCCAGCATCTGGCGCTCATGGTGCAGCGCCTGCCAGCGCGCCACGGTGTGAAACAGCCCGGAAAACGGACGTTTCGCCATCAACACAAACCCGGTTTGACCTTTCATCTTTTCGCCCTCCAGTGGGGATGACGCCAGTGTGTGCTTGGCACTATGATCAATCCAACGAATGTTTTTTATGCAATACATCTCGGAGATTGATCAATTGTCAGGCTACCCGAGCATCGACACTGACGTGCTGCGCACCTTCGTCGCCATCGCCGATCAGGGCGGGTTCACCCGCGCGGGAGAACTGGTCAACCGCACGCAATCGGCGGTGAGCATGCAGATGAAACGCCTGGAAGAGGACGTGCTGCAGCGCAAGCTGTTTGAGCGCGACGGCCGCCAGGTGCGGCTCACGCCCGAAGGCCAGGTGCTGCTGGGCTATGCGCGGCGCATCCTGAAATTGCACAGCGAGGTGTTCAACACGCTGCGCGAGCCGCATATGGTGGGGCTGGTGCGCATCGGCACGCCGGACGACTACGTGATGCGCTACCTGCCGGGCATCCTCAAGCGGTTCTCCAAGGCGTACCCGTTGATCCAGATCGAGATGCACTGTGAGTCGTCATTGGTGTTGATGCAGCGGCGGGACCTGGCACTGACCGTCATCAGCCGCGAGCCCGGCAGTGAAATCGGCGAACTGCTGCGCAATGAGCGCATGGTCTGGGTGGCGGCGCCGTGCTTTTGCGTGGAAGAACATGAGTCTCTGCCGCTGGCCATTTCCGGCCTGGACAGTTTTTGCACCCAGTGGACCCGCGCCGCGCTCGATGCGGTGGGGCGTGATTACCGCCTGGCCTACCACAGCTCCAATGGCGCGGCGATCCAGGCGGTGGTCGGCGCAGGCCTGGCTGTCACGGTCAGCATGGAAAGCCTGGTGACCGAAGACCTGCGCATTCTGGGCAGCGAAGAAGGATTCCCGCCATTGCCGTCGGTGAACCTGCGTTTGTTGCGCAACCCGGCAATGACTTCGCCGATCACCGAATGCCTGGCCGAATACATCCTCGAAGGCTTCAAACTTTGAAGGTGAGCATCACCGCACAAACCGCCAGGAAGCCGCAGAACAAACCGCGCAGCACGCGTTCCGGCAATGCGTGGGCCACTTTCACGCCCCAACTGATACTCAACAGGCCGCCGACGGCCAGCGGTACACCGATCATCCAGTCCACTTCGTGGTGCCAGGCGTAAGTCACCAGAGTCACGCCGGTACTGGGCAACGCCAGCGCCAGGGACAGGCCTTGGGCTACCACTTGGGTGGTGCCAAACACGCTGGTCAGCACCGGCGTGGCAACCACCGCACCGCCCACGCCGAACAGGCCGCCCATGGAGCCCGAGGCCGCGCCCAACACACCCAGCCAAGGCCAGGAATAGCGCATCTGCGCGGTGGGCGGCGCATTGCGCGTGAACATGCGCAGCAGATTGTAGGCCGCCAGCGTCAGCAGAAACGCAATAAAGCCGACGCGCATGGCCCCCGCGTCCAGGCCCACGGCCCAGATAGAACCGAGCCAGGCAAAGCTGAAACCCATCACGCCCAATGGCAGTGCGTGGCGCAGTTCGATGCGGTTGCGCTGGTGATAACGCCACAGGGCCAGCATCACGTTAGGCACCACCATGACCAGTGCCGTGCCTTGGGCAAGCTGCTGATCCAGGCCAAACAACACGCCCAGCACCGGGATTGCAATCAACCCGCCACCAATGCCAAACAGCCCGCCGACCGTGCCCAGAGCCGCGCCCAATAAGAGGTACATCGCCAAATCCAACACCGCTCATTACTCCAGAAGCCCAGGCCTTGCATGCTACGCAGTCGGCTCTGGCGCGGAAACGCACAGCAACGCACAATGGCTGTGCCAATCTCGCATAAGCGTATATTCCATGAATCCTAATGCCCTGACCGATCAACTGGGTCTGTTCCTCGATGTGCTGGAAACCGGCAGTTTTTCTGCGGCTGCGCGCCGCCATCCGCTGACACCTTCAGCGGTGGCGCGACGTATCGACAGCCTGGAAAACTCGGTGGGCAGCCAGTTGTTCCAGCGCAGCACCCATGCGGTGGTGCCCACACCGGCAGGCCTGGCCTTTGCCGAGCGTGCGCGGCGGATCGTCAGCGAACTGCAATTGGCACGGGCCGAGGCGGTGTCCTTGAGCCATGCGCCGGAAGGTTTGATTCGTGTGGATGCACCGGCGGCGTTTGGTCGGCGGCACCTCGCCCCGGTGATTGCCGACTTCCTGAATGTGTACCCAGGCCTGGATGTGCACCTGCACCTGATCGACAGCTTTGTGGACATGCAGGGCGCGCACCTGGGCAAGGTTGACCTGGTGCTGCGCGCCGGGCATATCGTCGACACCCGACTGATTGCCACGCCCCTGGCCAGTATCGTGCGCATCGCCTGCGCCAGCCCGGCTTACCTGAAAAACCGCGGTACACCCACTCATCCGCACGAACTCAGCGACCACGACGGCCTGGACTGGGATGGGCTGGCGCCAATGTTCGCCTGGCGCTTCGAACTGGATGGGCGCCGCGCCACCTATCGCCCAAAACGTATCCGCATGAGCGCCAACAATGCCGAGGCGCTGCTGTCGGGCGCTTTGGCAGGGTTGGGCATCGCTCACCTTCCCACCTGGCTGGCGAGTGAATACCTGGTACGCGGCGAATTGCTGCCGCTGTTCTGCGAAAACGGCCTGCCCAGCCCGGAAACCACAGGAATCTACGCACTGCGCCTGGAACAACAGGCCAACGCCCGCAGTCGCTTGCTGCTGGAATACCTCAAGTCACGTTTCAGCCCTGTGCCGCCTTGGGATCTGGCGCTGCAAAGCGGCTTGGTCTGACCGGGCAGACAGAATTATCTGGCGCATTAAAGATTTGGCCGCTAGATTCCAGCCCAGACACGCTTTTTCGAGGCACCGCCATGAGCAAGAACCCTGCCCCATGCGAATCACTGATGCTGGACAACCAGCTGTGCTTTGCCCTGCACTCCACATCGCTGTTGATGACCAAGGTCTACAAACCGCTGCTGCAAGCCCTTGGCCTGACCTACCCGCAATACCTGGCCATGATGGTCTTGTGGGAAGAAGACGGTTTGACCGTCGGCGAAATCAGCAGCCGACTGCTGACCGACCCGGGCTCACTGACCCCACTGCTCAAGCGGCTGGAGGCCGAAGGCCTGCTCAGCCGCACCCGCAGCCGTGAAGATGAACGGGTTGTCGTGGTGGAGTTGACCGACGCCGGCCGCGCCTTGCAGGACAAGGCTATGGGCATTCCACAGTGCATACTCGGCGCCAGCGGTTTGGAGTTGGAACAATTACTTAAGCTGCAGGCAGATCTCGTTGCATTGCGGAGCAATCTGCAGAACGCCATCTAGACCCATTGCCATTCCCCCTGTAGTGAGCGGGCTTGCCCCGCGCTGGGTGGCGAAGCCGCCTCAATCCGGCCTCCGCATTCTTCCAGGTAGAGCTGGATGACTGGTTTTGGGGCGGCTCCGCCACCCAGCGCGGGCAAGCCCGCTCACTACAAGAATCGGTTGCAGCAAATTTCATTAGCGCCCTCCCACATTGACTGACAGTCGCTCACAAAAATAATTTGTAAATTTATCTTGCGCGCAAAACATTAGCGCTATACATTCGCCTCACCAACTACTTAGCGCGCAAACATTTAGCGCTAAAAACCAAGAGGACGACACCATGCAAACTCTCTATACCGCAGTAGCCACCGCCACCGGCGGCCGTGATGGCCGTGCTGTTTCCAGCGACAACATCCTCGACGTCAAACTCACCACCCCCAAAGAACTGGGCGGTGCTGGCGGCCAGGCGACCAACCCTGAGCAACTGTTCGCCGCCGGCTACTCGGCCTGCTTTATTGGCGCACTGAAGTTCGTCGCCAGCCAGACCAAACGCAAAATCCCCGATGACGCGTCGATCACTGCCCACGTCGGCATCGGCCAGATCCCTGGTGGTTTCGGTCTTGACATCGACCTGAACATCAATCTGCCGGGCCTGGCCCAGGACGACGCGCAAAGCCTGGTCGATGCTGCCCACCAGGTGTGCCCGTATTCCAACGCCACCCGTGGCAACGTCGATGTACGCCTGCACGTGACCGTCTAAATGAACTCGGCCGCCCTTGGAGAGAACAATGAACACAATTGGTAAAGCGCTCACCGGCACCCTGCTCGCCCTGTCCATCACCAGCGCGTTTGCTGCAACCGGTGATGTCGAGCACAACACTCAGGCCTTCCTGGATGTGTTGAACGCAGGTACCGGTAAACCGATGGAGCAACTGACACCACAGGACGCCCGTGCCGTACTGGCCGGCGCCCAGGCCGGTGTGAGGCTGACGCTGCCACAGGCGGATGTGAGCCAGAAGACCATCCAGGTCGATGGCAAGCCCCTGGGCCTGACCATCGTGCGTCCGGCCGGGGTCAAGGGCACATTGCCCGTGTTCATGTTCTTCCATGGCGGCGGCTGGGTGCTGGGGGATTACCCGACCCATGAACGCCTCGTGCGGGACCTGGTCGTGGGTTCGGGGGCGGCGGCGGTATTCGTCAACTACACGCCTTCGCCAGAAGCGCATTACCCGGTGGCGATCAACCAGGCCTACGGCGCCACGAAATGGGTGGCCGAGCACGGTAAAGAGATCAACGTCGATGGCAAGCGCTTGGCGGTCGCGGGCAATAGTGTCGGCGGCAACATGGCGGCGGTGGTCAGCCTGATGGCCAAGGACAAGGGCACGCCAGCGATCAAGTTCCAGTTGCTGCTGTGGCCGGTGACCGACGCCAACTTCGACACCGGGTCCTATAACCAATATGCCGAAGGGCACTTCCTCACCCGGAACATGATGAAGTGGTTCTGGGACAACTACACCACCGATGCCAAGCAACGCGCCGAGATCTACGCCTCGCCATTGCGGGCCACCACGGACCAGCTAAAGGGCCTGCCGCCCGCGCTGATCCAGACCGCCGGCGCCGACGTGCTGCGTGACGAAGGTGAAGCCTATGCCCGCAAGCTGGACGCAGCCGGTGTGCCGGTGACCGCCGTACGCTACAACGGCATGATCCACGACTACGGTTTGCTCAACGTGGTCAGCCAGGTACCGGCAGTCCGTTCAGCCCTGCTCCAAGCCGCGGATGAGCTCAAGCAGCACCTGAAGTAAAAGTGACGTCCACAAAAAAGCCCGACTCTAGGTCGGGCTTTTTATCGTATCGGCAGGGCCAGAATTACTTCTTGGCGCGACCTTTGTACGAACCACCTTCACGGGTGTCGATTTCGATCAGGTCGTCGATTTCGATGAAGTCGGCAACTTGCAGCTCGGTACCGTTGCTCAGCTTGGCTGGCTTCATGACCTTGCCCGAAGTGTCGCCACGAGCGGAACCTTCGGTGTAGGCCACTTTACGCACGATGGTGGTCGGCAGTTCTACGGAAACCAGGCGCTCTTCGAAGAAAATAGCTTCGCAAACGTCTTCCATGCCTTCTTCGATGAACGGCAGAACGGCTTCGATATCTTCAGCGTTCAGCTCGTACATGGTGTAGTCGGTGGTGTCCATGAACGTGTAGGTGTCGCCGCTGATGAAGGACAGGGTCGCTTCTTTGCGGTCGAGGATCACGTCGTCCAGTTTGTCGTCGGCGCTGTAAACGATCTCGGTCTTGTAACCGGTCAGCAGGTTCTTCAGCTTGGTCTTCATGATTGCGCTGTTACGACCAGACTTGGTGAACTCAGCTTTCTGAACCAGCCAAGGGTCGTTTTCGAGACGGATCACTGTACCGGGTTTCAGTTCTTTACCAGTTTTCATTGCATATATCCGAAATTTGGATGGGATTTACAAAATTCAAGGTGGCGTATCATATCCAACTTTCATAAAACTGTACCAGCGCCGTCGCAAGATCGGCCTGCAAGCCTTGTTCCAGACACCACGATTGCGCGTGCAGGCTCACCTCCGGCCAGTGTTCCAGCAACATTTTCCACGGCTGTGCCATATCGCCCTCCGTGTTCCAGGCTTGCCAGAGCGCGATCAGTGCAGCCTTCGCGGCCGGGGATAACGCAGCGGTATAGAGCGCCAGGAACGCATCGAGCTTGTCCAAGTGGATGTCTTCGTCCTGCCGATAGATGTGCCACAACAGCGGGCGCCCGGCCCACTGGGCGCGCACGAACGAGTCTTCACCGCGCACCGCGTTGAACTCGCAACTCCACAGCAGACGGTCGTATTGTTCCTGGCGCACGAACGGCAGCACCTGCACGGTCAGGGCCTCGCGCACGTGGATATCGCCCGCTACCAGCCCCTCAACGCCCAGCCAGCGCTGCACATCACCCAGGATGCGCCCTTCCGGAACCAGCAGATGAGTGGCGCGCCCGTCCGTCGCCAACACGTCCAGCCAACTGGCGAGCCCTGCATTTTCATAGGCAAACAGTGACATCAAACGCGCATCCGGCGCAGGAAACACGCCCAAGGATTGCAGGAATTGCTGACGCGCGGCGCCATCTTGCTGAAACGCCTGACGCTGCTCCAACAGGCCCGTCTCACGTAACAAACCGCCCGTTCCCACACGAAAACCGGGAAAGAAGAAGTACTTCTGCACGCCCTTGAACTTCACCGATGGCAGGCGATGACACCCCACCACCCAGTCTTCGGCGCTGAGGTAATCCAGGTTCATCCACAACGGCGCACGTTCGCGCGCAGCCATGGCTTCCATATAGTCGGGAGGCAGTTGGCAGGCGAATGCAGCAATGACCACATCGGCGGACGCGGTCCCGGGCCATTCAGCCGGCCAGTGGCGCACTTCAACGCCCTCCTGCCATTGCGTATCCCGCTGCACATCGATTTCCGGGCACATGCGCTCGAAGGCCCGCAGGTCATCAACCCACAAGCGCACGTCACAACCATGCTCCACCACCAGTTGCCGGGCCAGGCGCCAGGTCACGCCGATGTCGCCGTAGTTGTCGACGACGCTGCAAAAAATATCCCAGCGGGCTTTCATTCCGGGCTCCAACGATCAAAGGCTCGATTGTCCGCATAAATGCCCCGATGCAGAAGGCTTGATCGCGATTATTCTGCACGGTGGCTGTGCGACAATCGCCGCCACGCCGCAAATGCCTGCCAGGAGGCCGTCATGTCTGATCGTCCGTTGTCGCTGTTCAAGCTCAGTGTCGCTATCGCGTTTGGCGTCTGGTTGGGGTTTGTCGCCATCGTGCTCAGCACCTGGCTGGCGTCTCGCTACCTGTTCCCGCAAAGCCTGGCACCGGTGGCCCAGGCAGTGCAGCAATTGGGCAAGCCGGCGGTTGCGCCAGCCGAGCCGCCGAACCGCATGTTCGAGCAGTATCAACAGAACCTGCAGAAGCAGGAACAACAGCAAGCCCTGGACCAGGCCCGCAGCAATGCGCGCAACCTGTCCAACCCCAAATGCCAGTTCTGGCTGCAACAGGACCAGAACGCCCCCAACGAAAAGACCCGAGCCAATGTCCTGCAATTCTGCGATTGATGACCATGAATAAACACGCCGTCCTCCAGTTGATCCTGGAAAAGCTCAGCATCGACCTCGATATCGCCCAACGCGCCGCGCAGACCGCCTACGAAACCGCGACCCACGAAGAGAACATCGCGGAAAACAAGTACGACACGCTGGGATTGGAAGCCTCCTATCTCGCAGCCGGACAGGCCAGGCGCGTCGAAGAGATCAAGCAGGCACTGACGCTGTGCCAGAACCTGCAACTGCGCGCGTACGATGATCAGCGGGGAATCGAAATCGGCGCACTGCTGGGCCTCGAGGACGAGAACGGTCGCCAACAGTGGCTGTTCCTGGCCCCCGATGCAGCGGGTTTGAAAGTGGACGTAGTGGGGCAACCGGTGACCGTCATCACCCCGCGCTCGCCCCTGGGCAAAGGCTTGCTGGGCAAGTTCGAAGGGGATGAGGTCGAGATTCTGGTGGCGGGCGCCCGGCAGTTCTTTGCGATTACCGAGGCCAAATAGTGATCCCCCTGTAGGAGCCGGCTTGCCGGCGATGGCGGTGTGACCGGCGATTTATTTGCCCGCCATGCCATCGTCATCGCCAGCAAGCCGGCTCCTACAAGGTGTTATCAGTGGACGGGCAGTTCCACGCCATCGAACAGTTCTTCCAGTTCCTGCTTGTTGTGGCACTGGATCGCCTTGGCCATGACTTCACGGGTCAGGTGCGGCGCGAATTTCTCGATGAAATCGCACATGAAGCCACGCAAGAAAGTGCCACGGCGGAAACCGATCTTGGTCACGCTGGATTCGAACAGTTCACTGGCATCGAGCACCACCAGGTCTTTGTCGAGGTTGGTGTCGACCGCCATCTTGGCGACGATGCCCACGCCCAGGCCCAGGCGCACATAGGTCTTGATCACGTCGGCGTCGGCAGCCGTGAACACCACCTTGGGCGTCAGGCCGCGATGGCTGAAGGCTTCGTCGAGCTTGGAGCGGCCGGTGAAACCGAACACGTAGGTCACGATCGGGTATTCAGCCAAGGCTTCCAGGGTAAGCTTCGGCAGCTTGGCCAATGGGTGACCTTGCGGCACGACAACACAACGGTTCCAGCGGTAGCACGGCATCATCACCAGGTCGCCAAACAGCTCCAGGGCTTCAGTGGCGATGGCGAAATCCACGGTGCCGTCGGCGGCCATCTCGGCGATCTGCATCGGCGAACCCTGGTGCATGTGCAGCGCCACATCCGGGTACTGCTTGATGAAATCACGGATCACCGGCGGCAACGCATAACGTGCCTGGGTATGGGTAGTGGCGATGGACAGGGTGCCTTTCTTCTCGTTGGAGAATTCCTGGGCGATCTGCTTGATGCTTTCGACTTTGCGCAGGATCTCGCCAGCGGTGGTGATGATGCGTTCACCGGCCGGGGTGACACGGGTCAGGTGCTTGCCGCTGCGCGCGAACACTTCGACACCCAGCTCGTCTTCGAGCAGGCGGATCTGCTTGCTGATACCGGGTTGCGAGGTGTAGAGGCTTTGAGCGGTAGCGGAAACGTTGAGGTCGTGGTGCGCCACTTCCCAGATGTAGCGCAGTTGTTGAAGCTTCATATGTATCCCTCAAAGCAGATAGACGCCACGGGTATCAGCGACGGTATATAACTATATTAAAGGTTAGATGGATAAATCTAGAACTTTTTATCGTTTATTACCATTCATGTATCGTCGCTGCGCCGGCGCTGCAACGAAGGCACCAGGTACACCGGCACCGTAGACAACTGCAACACCCGGGCGGCGGTGCGCCCCAACGGTGTAGCGGCAGCGGTCGCATGGCTATGACTACCTACGATCAGCAAGTCGACCGAAAGTTTGCGCAGTTGGTCGAGAATCACCTCGCACGGATCCCCCTGGATCACCCGTACCGAACGGATCAACTTCAAGTCTTGCTCCCCCTCCCCCAACTCCTCGCGAAAACTGTCCAGCACCCGCTGTTCGATTGTCGCCATGACCGTGGTCAGCCCTTGGGTCTGCCATTCACTCAAGGCCTTCTCATCAAGGTAGCTCTGCAACACCGATTCGGCGAACAGTCCGATCGGCTCCACCACATGAATCACGTACAAATCCGCCTTGAACGTTCGCGCCAGCGCCAGGGCATGTTGCATGACATAAGGCGCATACAGACCCAGGTCTGTGGCGTACAGCATCGAACGGATCATAGAACCCCCTGGAAGGCCAGGATGGCGGAGATGAAATGAGCTTAGCAGCGCCTCGCCGAGTTCGACTGACTTAGCTTGGCGACTGGAGCTTGAGCTCGTTGCTGATGCCGTGGGGCACATGCCCGGTGGCAACCACCTCCCTGGCTTTCTCACAATGACCGGCCTGGTCATCGAAAAACACATCGGCGGCAAACGCCTCCAGAAATGCAGATTTTTCCAGCCCGCCCAGGAACAAGGATTCGTCCAGGCGAATATCCCATTCGCGCAAGGTGCGAATCACCCGTTCATGGGACGGCGCCGAGCGCGCCGTCACCAGCGCGGTACGGATCGGGCAGGCCTCGTCGGGGAACTCACGCTGCAACAGGTTGAGCGCTGCCAGGAACCCTTTGAACGGACCGCCGTGCAAAGGCTGGCGCGCCGACTCCCGCTCGCTGGCCTGGAATGCGGCCAACCCACCCTCTTGGTAGACACGCTCGGACTCATCGGAAAACAACACCGCATCGCCATCGAACGCAATGCGCAGTTCCTCGCTCGAGGCCCGGCGTGCGCCGCCCGAGAGAATCGTTGCCGCGGCAAAACCGGCATCCAGTGCACTGCGCACGTCTTCAGCGTGGGTGGAAAGAAACAGGTGGCAACCAAAGGCGGCGAGATAAGGATAGGGGCTGCGGCCGCCGACGAACGCCGCCCGGGAAATATCCAGGCCGTAATGCTGGATCGAATTGAACACGCGCAGGCCGGTGTCGGCGCTGTTGCGCGACACCAGTACCACCTCGACTCGGGCACGGCCGAGGCTGGCATTGAGGCTGAGCAGTTTCTTGACCAGCGGGAAGGCGTCACCGGGCTCGAGGGTTTCCTCCTCGTGATCGATCTGGTACTTGCGGTAAGCCTCGACGCCTTGCGCGAGGTAGACCTTGTGGCTGTCACTGAGGTCGAACAACGCCCGTGACGAAATCGCCAGCACCAACTTGTCGCCCAATCCTTTCGCCATGGCGCATCCCTCCGACTCAGCGGTTATGCCGATCAATAAAACTCAAGGCCTGGTAAAGCGCCTGCATGCGCGGCAATTCGCAACCGGCGGCCTTGGCGGCGGCCAGTGGTCGCGCGTAAATGGCGGCCAATTCCAGCGGGCGCTTGTGCACGTGGTCGTGGTACATGCTCGGCAGGTAGTCATCCATGGTCTCGGTCATGGCGAACATCTGCTCAGCGTAGCTCGCAGGTATTTCATGGCCACAGGCGTGGGCACCTTGTACCACTTCAGCCATCAGCGCCTGGATCAGTTCGCGGCTGGACTCATCCGCCATCATCGCGGTCGTGCCCGTGCCCAGTAACACAGAGAGACCGTTATAAGGCACGTTCCACACCAGCTTGTGCCAGCGTGCCTGATGCACGTTGGCCATGGCCTGGGACTCGATGCCTGCCGTGTGAAACAGCGCAGCGCCCTCTTCGACAATGGCTTTCTGCCGGAACTCATCATTGGCTGCCGTGCCGCTGTGATAGCCGAGATTGACCCGGCCCAACGCTTGATGCTCGACGACGCCAGGGCCGGAGCGGTGCGCGCCGATGTAGCACAGACCGCCCAATAGATGCAGCGAGGCCGGCAGGTGCTCACGCAGGCTGTCTTCTACATCCAGGCCATTTTGCAACAGCACCACCTTGGCATCCGGTGCCGCGACCTGGGCGATGGTCGGCGCCAGGTCCACATTGCCGGTGGACTTGGTGCCTACCAGCAGCCAGTCGCATGGCGGCATGTCGGCGGCGTGGGCATAGGCTTGCACCGGGTGCAAATGCAGAGCCCCGTGCACGGTGCTGTTGAGATGCAAACCGTGTTCGCTGACCGCCGCATATTCGCTGCGCAACAGAAAATGCACATCGAACCCGGCACGCGCCAGCATCAAGCCATAGAACCCACCGATGGCGCCGGTGCCGATGATGCCAATGCGGGGTGACTTGGGTGCAACTGCAGTCATGGCAAATCCTCTGGTGTACGGGTGAGTGCCTGGTTCAGGGCGGCGGTAAGGTCGGACGGCGTAAGGCATGTCTGTAATTGCCCCAGGAACTGACCCTCGCACACGAGGAACAACGCGGGCAAATGAAAGATCTGGTAGCGTTCGACTGCACCGCCGTTGTGCCCGGCATCCACCCAGCACACGCGATCCACCGGCAAATGCCAGCCTGGCAATTGCCGGCGCGCCCAACGGCAACTGGAACACCCCGCACTGGTGAACACCACGAGCGAAATACCTGGCAATCCCAGCAATTGCTGGTCAATATCCAGGTCGGTCAATTCCAGTTCCTTCACTATACTGCTGCCACCGCCGTCAATTGGACGGTGCTCGGAGTCCGTGTACATGGGTCGTTTTTTACCTCACCCTGATGATGTCGCTGTCGAGTTAATCCAACGTCCCTCACCTGCCCTCCCCCGCCAACGCCTGCACACTATCGGCCTGGGCGGTATCGCCTGTCACTGGCCACGTGCCTGGCGCGAAGGCACGGCGGTTGATCTGCACATCCCCTCATTGGGCGCCAGCGCGCGCTACCCAGGCTATGTGGCGTGGTGCCGCAAGGTAGAAAACGGCTACCGCGTCGGCGTGTCGTTTACCGATGAGCATGCCCTGTTCGGCGCGCGGATGGGTGAGCAAGCATGCCGGATGGAGCGCTATTGCCGCCAGCATGAAGACGCCGATCCCACCCCCGAGCAACTCGAAGCCCTGGCTCGGGAGTGGGTCTCGCGCCATGCCGGCGAGTTCTCCCACGAAGCCTTTGTGGCGCCAGCGCTGGATTAAAGCGGGCTTTGCCCATTGTCGCGGGCCCGTGTTACGCGCTAAGGTTCCTTCCCCCTGCATTCAAATCATGCTGTGCTCCGCCGCACGGGGATGGCTGGCGGCCGGCACCCGTGACCCTGACGAGTAACACGATGGCTGATTTACCGATCAATGACCTAAACGTCGAATCCAACGAGACCCTGATCACGCCCGATCAGCTCAAGCGCGAAATCCCCCTGAGCGACGCTGCCCTGCAGACCGTCACCAAGGGCCGCGAAGTCATCCGTGACATTCTCGACGGCACCGACCACCGCCTGTTCGTCGTCATCGGGCCTTGCTCGATCCACGACCTCAAGGCCGCCCACGAATACGCCGAGCGCCTCAAGGTGCTGGCGGCAGAAGTGTCCGACACCTTGTACCTGGTGATGCGCGTCTATTTCGAAAAGCCGCGCACCACCGTCGGCTGGAAAGGCTTGATCAACGACCCGTACCTGGACGACTCGTTCAAGATCCAGGATGGCTTGCATATCGGTCGCCAACTGTTGCTGGACCTGGCTGAGATGGGCCTGCCCACCGCCACCGAAGCCCTCGACCCGATCTCCCCGCAGTACCTGCAGGACCTGATCAGTTGGTCGGCCATTGGCGCCCGTACCACCGAATCCCAGACCCACCGTGAAATGGCGTCCGGCCTGTCCTCGGCCGTGGGCTTCAAGAACGGCACCGACGGCGGCCTGACCGTGGCGATCAACGCACTGCAGTCGGTCTCCAGCCCGCACCGTTTCCTGGGGATCAACCAGGAAGGTGGCGTGTCCATCGTCACGACCAAAGGTAACGCCTACGGCCACGTAGTACTGCGCGGCGGCAACGGCAAGCCCAACTATGACTCGGTCAGCGTTGCGCTGTGCGAGCAGGCGTTGAACAAGGCCAAGATCAAGCCGAACATCATGGTCGACTGCAGCCATGCCAACTCCAACAAGGACCCGGCCCTGCAACCGCTGGTGATGGAAAACGTCGCCAACCAGATCCTGGAAGGCAACCAGTCGATTATCGGCCTGATGGTCGAGAGCCACCTGAACTGGGGTTGCCAGGCGATTCCAAAAGACCTGGCCGACTTGCAGTACGGTGTCTCGATCACCGACGCCTGCATCGACTGGTCTGCCACCGAAAACACCCTGCGCAGCATGCACGCCAAGCTCAAGGACGTTCTGCCCAAGCGCAAACGCACCTGAGTACACGCTGCGCACACAAAAACGCCGGGCAATGCCCGGCGTTTTTCAGGGTGCTGTCTCAAGCCTTACAGCTTGGCAGCATGGCGCTGATGGCGCTCCATGTAGCGTTCGACATAAGAGCACGAAGGAATCACCGTGTAGCCGGCCTCTTCGGCGAACTTCAGGGCTTCCTCGGTCAATGCCGCTGCAATGCCACGGCCTCGCAGTGCGTTGGGCACGAAGGTCCGATAGATATCCAGGGTCTGTTTACCGAGGTCCATATAGGTCAGATAGGCACGATGACCGTCCACATTGGTCTCGAACTGATGACCAGCCTGGTCATGGTGGATGGACAACGCCTCGCTCATCACTACTCCTCGCGGGTCTTGTATTTCGACCCCTACCTTACCGATGTTTTTCCGGCGAAGGAACATCTACGCCACCCCGTGCCGGTTTCGACAACGAGAAAACCTATAGCGCTCACAACCAGCACGTAGGGAATAGTAGGCACCATTACAGCAATAGCTCAAGGCGCGCTTGTCATCCCCTGCCGCTGGAGGTTACACAAAGGGCTCCGATCAATCGATGACCGATAGCCTGAACATTGCCGGCAGTTGAAGCTTGAGACGAACTGCCGCTCTTAAAGTCACCTCTACATGCGCAAAAGATGCCAGGCAAGGTAAAGCCAGGCCAACCCTAAGTGTCAGCGTCGATATATAAATCTTCACCTACCTACCGGGCTTAACACATGCCGGCCGGACCTCTCAGGCTGGATCCAGTTCCCGGCAAGATGAAAAAAATTGGACGGTTTTTATACAAACCTCCAAAAGATTAGCCAAAATAGATTCGGCGCAAGAATTTTTTTTGCTTCTTGCGCTACGTCAGTTTACTTACTACAAGTAATGAGTAGTATGTACGCCGGCTATCAGCTCACTCTGAGAAAGTAGCCACTTAATAGAAAGTCCTTGAAGGGGAACACGATGAACAACGTTCTGAAATTCTCTGCTCTGGCTCTGGCCGCAGTTCTGGCTACCGGTTGCAGCAGCGTCTCCAAAGAAACCGAAGCTCGTCTGACTGCAACTGAAGACGCAGCAGCTCGCTCCCAGGCTCGTGCAGACGAAGCCTACCGTAAAGCTGATGAAGCTCTGGCTGCTGCTCAAAAAGCACAACAGACTGCTGACGAAGCTAACGAGCGCGCTCTGCGCATGCTTGAAAAAGCTAGCCGCAAGTAATAATCCCTCGGGGTTGTTATCAAGCCGATCCATTTATGGGTCGGCTTTTTTATTGCCTCGCGTTTGTACCTGGATCGCGGGTAATAAAAAGCCCGCCGTAGCGGGCTGTTGATCGAACAGCGTTACTGCTGCAGGTCGATCGGTGCGCTGGCGGCGACCGAAGCTGCGCCCGGCACACCGATTTCCGTGGGCAACCCGTCTTCAGCCGCGACCACATCACGCACCTGGTCCCAGTTGACCCGCAGGTTATTGGCCAGGTCTTCACGCTTGAGCAGCGCGTTGATGACGGCCGTGTGCTTGTCGACCACCGACGGCGTGCCATCATCATTCAGCGGCGTATGCGCTTCCAGATACACCTTGCCACCACTGCTGCCGAACTTGTACGCATCGTTGATGATGCGCACCGATGTACCGACCGGCACCATGCCTGCCATTTCCAGCACATTGTTGTTGAACATTCGGAAACAGCCGTGGCTTGTACGCGTGCCGATACCAAATTTCATGTTGGAGCCGTGGATCAGGTAGCCCGGCGTGCCCAGGGTGAACTTGAACGGGCCCAGCGGGTTGTCCGGACCGGCAGGCACCACGTTGGGCAGCGGATCGCCATTGGCGGCGTGCTCGGCCTTGATCGAAGCCGGTGGCGTCCAGGTCGGGTTCGGTGTCTTCGCGATGATGCTGGTGTGGGCGATCGGCGAACCCCAACCCTCACGGCCAATGCCCAACGGGAAGGTGTAGACCACGTTCTGCCCTTTGGGGAAGTAGTAGAGCCGGTACTCCGCCAGGTTGATCACGATGCCCTCGCGCGGGCCGGGCGGTAGGATGAAGCGGGTCGGCAGCACGATCTCGGTGCCCGCGCCGGGCAACCAGGCATCCACGCCCGGGTTGGCCGCGACCATCTCCGAATAACCCAGGTCATAGGTGGTGCCAAGGTCGGCAAAGGTATCTTCGTACTTGGCCTTGATCACCTGGACCTGACCGACGATATCTTCACCTGGCGGCGGCAAAGGCAACTGCAAGGCTGCTGCCGAACCTGCGGCGCAAAGGGCAGCAAGAGACAGGCAGCAGGTAACGACGGAAAGGCGCGACAACATCCGGAAAATCCTTCGCAGAACGACGGGTAGGGAAAAGTTGATTGTATACGCGAAGCGAGCTTCAAGCACCCCGCAGGCGGCGTTACAGCTCGAAGCGCAGCTCCGGCCAGATCGGCGGCGTGCCGCGCTTCTGGGACTCGAGAATCGCCCGGCACAGGGGGCACAGGCGCTGGTCCTGGAAGATCGAGCGATCCACCGATGACCAGCGCGGCTGGGCCGGCAGCAACGTCCCGCAGAGCGTGCGGTCAATCGAGCCACCCAGCTCCAGTTGACGCGCGACCAGATGCACCCGGACTTCCTGGCAGGCGAACAGATCCAACTGCTCGTCAGGCTCGATCAGTTGGTAGTTGAACAGGGACCAGGCAGGACGCGACATCGGGGGCTCCAGATCGGGGGGGCGCCACCTTAGCCGAAAGCCTGCCGGTAGAAAAGCGTCATAGCAGCGGTTTTAGCGACGGCCATACATTTTCCAGCAACTTGCCCTGGGCACCGACGGCGGGGTGCAGCCCATCGGCCTGCATCAACTCCGGATGGCCACCGATGCCGTCCAGGAAAAACGGCACCAGCGGCACGTCTTTCTCCGTTGCCAGGGTGCCATAGACTTCGGCAAACGCGTGGGTGTAGCGCGGGCCGTAATTGGGTGGCAACTGCATCCCCAGCAACAACACCTTGGCGCCGATGGCTTTGGAGCGATCAATCATCGAAGCAAGATTTTGTTGCAATTGCGCCGGTGGCTGGCCACGCAGGCCATCGTTGCCGCCCAGCTCGATGATCACGACTTCGGGTTTATGCTCTGCAAGTGCCGCCGGCAGCCGCGCCAGGCCTCCGGCACTGGTGTCACCGCTGATGGAAGCATTGACCACTTTATCGTCGAAACCTTCCTGTTTGAGCCGTTGCTCCAGCAGTGCAACCCACCCTTTGCTGGTATCCAGGCCGAAACCGGCACTGATACTATCGCCAACGATCAGGACTGTACCCGCCGCTGCGTTCTGGGCCATGCACATCAAGGCCAGGCCAGCACTCAAAAACCACATTCGCATCGGATTCTCCATGGGCGCAAGCATTCTCACCGCGCGGAACCTTAGCAAAGTGGTTCCCAGCGCGGAAGGTGAACTGACTATCCTGCACGAACTGAGCCTGGAACTGAACAAGGGCGACAGCCTGGCCATCGTCGGCAGTTCCGGTTCCGGCAAATCCACCCTCCTCGGCCTGCTGGCCGGCCTCGACCTGCCCAGCAGCGGCGAAGTCACCCTCGCCGGCCAGGCCTTGAGTACCCTCGATGAGGACCAGCGCGCGCGCATCCGTGCCGAGCACGTCGGCTTCGTCTTTCAATCCTTCCAGTTACTCGACAGCCTCAACGCCCTGGAAAACGTCATGCTGCCGCTGGAGCTGGACGGCCGCCCGGACGCCCGCGAGCGCGCCCGGCACCTGCTTGAGCGCGTGGGCCTGGGGCAACGCCTGACCCACTCGCCGCGCCAGCTTTCCGGTGGAGAGCAACAACGGGTGGCGATTGCGCGGGCGTTTGCTGCCGAACCGGACGTGCTGTTTGCCGATGAACCCACCGGCAACCTCGACAGCCACACCGGCGAGCGCATCAGCGACCTGCTGTTCGAACTCAATAAAGAGAGCGGCACGACCCTGGTGCTGGTCACCCACGACGAGCGCCTGGCCCACCGTTGCCGACGCCTGATCCGCCTTGAAGCCGGCCTGATGGTCGCGCCCCTGGAGCCTTGATGGCACGTTTGCCGCTGTTGCGCCTGTTCAGCCTTGCCATGCGCCAATTGCTGCGCGACGCCCGCGCCGGTGAATTGCGCGTGCTGTTTTTCGCCTTGCTGGTGGCTGTGGCCGCCAGCACTGCCATCGGTTACTTCGGGGCGCGCCTCAACGGCGCCATGCTGTTGCGCGCCACCGAGTTCCTGGGGGCCGACCTGGTGCTGGAAGGCAGCTCGCCCGCTCGCCCCGAGCAAATCAAATCCGGGACCGAGCTGGGCCTGGATCACGCACGCATCGTCGAGTTCTCCAGTGTGATCGCTGCCGACAGCGGCATTCAGCTGTCGAGCATCAAGGCCGTCAACGAGCAGTACCCGCTGCGTGGAGAACTGAAAAGCGCCGCCGAACCCTATGGGGCCGAAACGCCTGGCGGCGGCCCAAAGCCCGGCGAAGCCTGGGTGGAAGCACGACTGCTGACGGCGCTGAACCTGAAGGTCGGCGACAGCATTGATGTCGGCATGAAGACCCTGCGCCTGGCCCGTATCCTCACCTACGAACCCGACCGAGCCGGCAACTTCTACAGTCTCACGCCACGGGTGATGATCAACCTGTCGGACCTGGACGCCACCGGCGTGGTCCAGCCGGGTAGCCGCGTGAGCTACCGCGAACTGTGGCGCGCACCTCAGGGCAGTACAGCACTGCAAACTTACCGCGACCTGGTCAAGCCAGGGCTTGCCGCCAACCAGCGCCTGCAGGATTCACGCGACGGCAACCAACAGATCGGCGGCGCCCTGGGCAAGGCCGAACGCTACCTGAACATGGCCAGCCTGGTCGCAGTGCTGCTGGCTGGGGTGGCCGTGGCATTGTCCGCCAACCGCTTCGCCAGCCGACGCTTCGATGCCAGTGCCTTGCTACGCTGCCTCGGGCTGTCACGGCGCGAAGCCATGCTGTTGTTCAGCGTGCAACTGGCCGTGCTGGGCCTGCTGGCAAGCCTCGCCGGCGCACTGCTGGGCTGGCTGGCACAATTTGGCCTGTTCTATTTCCTGCACGATCTGCTGCCAGCCGATGTGCCACCGGGTGGGCTGCTGCCCGCCGTCGCGGGCATCGGCACCGGGCTGGTCGCCCTCGCCGGCTTCGCGCTGCCGCCACTGGCCGCGCTGGGCCGCGTGCCACCGTTGCGGGTGTTGCGCCGCGACCTGCTGCCAATCCCGTCCAGCACCTGGATGGTCTACGGTGCGGCATTGTTCGCCCTGGGCCTGATCATGTGGCGCCTGAGCCTCGACTTGGTGTTGACCTTCGCCCTACTGGGCGGTGGTGTCATCGCCGCGCTGATTCTCGGCGGCTTGCTCCTGCTGCTGTTGCAAAGCCTGCGACGGCTGCTGGCGCGCGCCTCCTTGCCGTGGCGCCTGGGGCTTGGCCAATTGCTGCGCCACCCACTGGCAGCGGCAGGCCAATCCCTGGCGTTTGGCCTGATCCTGCTGTCCATGGGGTTGATTGCCTTATTGCGCGGCGAACTGCTCGACACTTGGCAGAACCAGTTGCCCAAGGACGCGCCCAACTATTTCGCCCTGAACATCCTGCCGGCCGACAAGGACGCCTTTGGCGCCCGCCTGCTGGAGGTGCAAGCGCAATCGGCGCCACTGTATCCAGTGGTGCCGGGCCGGCTGATCAGCATCAATGGCGAGCCGGTACAGCAGATCGTCAGCAAGGACTCCAGCGGCGATCGTGCGGTGCAACGCGATTTGAGCCTGACCTGGGCCGCCGACCTGCCACCGGGCAACGTCGTGACAGCCGGTTCCTGGTGGTCGCAGCAGCCGGGCGATGAAATACCTGGTGTGTCGGTGGAGGCCAAGGTCGCCGAGAGCCTCAAGCTCAAGCTCGACGACCACCTGGTCTTCACCGTGGGCGGGGAAAACCGCGAAGCGCGGGTGACCAGCCTGCGTACCATCAACTGGGACAACTTCCAGCCCAACTTCTTCATGATTTTCCAGCCGGGCACCTTGAAGGACCTGCCGGCCACTTACCTCACCAGCTTCTACCTGGCGCCAGGCCATGACCAACAGATCGTCGACCTCTCCAGGGCCTTCCCGGCGGTAACCATCCTGCAGGTCGAGGCACTGCTGGAACAACTGCGCAGCATCCTCGCCCAGGTGACCCTGGCGGTGGAGTATGTGCTGCTGTTCGTGTTGGCCGCCGGGATGGCCGTGCTGTTCTCCGGCTTGCAGGCCACCCTGGACGAACGGATCCGCCAGGGTGCGCTGCTACGGGCACTGGGCGCCGAACGCAAGCTGCTGGTCAAGGCGCGGCGCATCGAGTTCGGTTTGCTGGGTGCGGTCAGCGGCCTGCTGGCCGCACTGGGCACTGAACTGGTGACGCTGGTGTTGTACCGCTACGCCTTTGACCTGGCCTGGCACCCTCACCCGTGGCTATTGCTGTTGCCGGTCATCGGAGCGGTGCTGATCGGGGGGGCCGGTGTATTCGGCACACGCCGAGCGTTGAATGCCAGCCCGCTGACGGTGCTGCGCGAAGGTTGAAACGATGATGGCCCGCGCACTCTTCAGTGCGCGGGCCATCAAGGGTTACTTCACATACTCGATACCGGTGATCCACCAGCACACCTCGCCGCCGGGGGTCTGCACAATGGCCTCATCGTCCACCTCCTTGCGCAGCAAGGCCCTGGCCATGGGCGAGTCGATGGAGATGTAATCCATCCGATCATAAATCTCGTCATACCCGACGATGCGAAAGCGCTTGGTGTCACCCGCCTCGTTTTCGATATCGACCCAGGCGCCGAAAAACACCTTGCCCTCCTGCTCGGGCATGTACTCCACGACCCGCATGTCTTCCAGGCGTTTGCGCAGGTAGCGCACACGCCGATCAATCTCGCGCAGCAGCTTCTTGTTGTACTGGTAATCGGCGTTTTCACTGCGATCCCCCAGGGAGGCTGCCCAAGTCACCTTGCGGGTGGTGTCCGGACGTTTTTCGCGCCACAGGTAATCCAGCTCTTTTTTCAGCGCTTCATGACCTTCTTTGGTAATCAGCTTGGTACTCAAACGCGTGCATCCCCAGGCAAAGTCCAACGGTGCCGATCCGCCAGGGCTTCTTGCCCTGGCGTCGGCGGGCTGGGGTTGATGATAAATGAACCGAGGAAAGTAGCCAGGCCGCTGAACAGTTCCGAGCCGCCTCAAGCCTGCAGAGACTGATCCAGTTCACCCAGCACACTTCGTAGGCTCAGTTGCAGTTGCGATAACTGTGTCGTCATTCGCGCCAGTTCCTGAGCCTTCTGGTTGATCGCCAAGGCTTGAGCATCCAATTCAGCTGCGCGTTGCTCCTGCTCACGTGCGCCGTTCTCAACATGCGATTGCTCCTGCTGCAATCGTGCCTGCCACTGCTCCAGCATCGACTCGCGCTCGGTAATCGCAAGCTTCTGCTGTGTCAGTTCCTGGGCAACTCGAGCAAGGCTGCTCAGCGTGCTGTCGACTTCAACCAACACGGCTTGATCCATCTGCGCGATATTTTTCGGCTCTACAAACGGCGCCGTTGCGACGTCGGCGGGCTGCGGCGCTTCTTCAGTGGGTAACGCAGGAGGTTGCTGCGGCGCGGATTCCGGCGCGCTTGCATCCTTGGTGGCCGCGGTCATTTGTGAAGAGAAGCGAATGGACGGCACGATCAACGAAGCACTCTCGATCGCCGGCAGCACAGGAGCGGACATGCCCAACGTCACCACTTTCATTACCAAGGCTTTCTTGATGATCACCGAATGATGATCTTCAGGCCTCGCCGGTGGCAGTTTGCAGCCTTTCAAATCAATAAAGTGATACGGGACGGGGGGCTCGACACCTCCCGCTTTGCCTCCTGATCCGGCAGCCACCATGAGAATGTGTTTAAACACCTGCATGGCGACTTGCAGGTCTTCCCGGGAGTCCACCCCACTTAAAAAATACCGCTCGAGTTTCTTGCGCAGCATGGCGATGTAAACCCTGGAACTGCCCGGTTCCAACTCCTCGTCGAGGCTATAGGCAAGATAGTTGGACTGGGTCTGGGCAACCGCAAACCCACAGAGCAAAGCACCGTTGACGGGGGCATCTTGACCACCACGTTCAAGAACAAGAGTACGTAGAAGCATCATGACAAACAGGCCTCACTGTAAAAAGGGCGACATTACATAAACAGCAGATAAATCATCGACACGCCATAAACATCAGAGCAATTCAATTGTTTCAGCGAACATCCAAATCAAGCGTAGGACTTGTCTTATAAAAGCCAACGTACATTTTCAAGCCAAATAATTGAACGTACTCTCATTCGAAACCACTCACTACTGCGCGTGAGAAAATCACCAATATTTCAACTTTTCCTACACCCTTAAAATGCTCTAGCCCACCCACCTGGTAGAACAATGATAGAAATAAGCAACCTGACAAAAACCCTGGGTATGAAGCGTGCAATCAGCGACTTGTCATTTTGCATTGAACATCAAGAGTGTGTAGGCCTGCTGGGCAGTAGTGGCGCGGGGAAAACCACACTCCTGAACTTGATGGCGGGGGTCATGAAGCCCACCACCGGCCATATAAAAATCGAAAGATTCAATATCGGCTCCCATCCCGTTCAAGCCAAGAAACAGATTGGCTACCAACTTGATACAGGCCTCTGTCATTGCACCCTGTCAGTCAACGGTTTTCTAAACTTCATCGCCTCTGTGCACGGGTTCAGGGGCGCGGAACATCGCAGACGCGTAGACATGGCAGCGTCACGCCTGGCGTTATGGCCGGTATTCGATTACCCCATCAACACGCTTTCGTTCGGCTTGAAACGCAAGGTGGCCATTGCCCAGGCCATCCTCCACGATCCCAGGGTGTTGCTGCTTGACGAGCCAACCGCAGGACTGACGCCGACCCAACAACTCAAGCTGATGACGCTTATCCGATCCCTGGCCGAAGAAATGGCAGTCATTGTCACCTCTCGCCATGGCGACGAACTGGCCAATCTCTGCACCCGCGCCCTGGTACTCGCAGACGGGCACCTGGTTGCCGACGCGCCGCTGGCCCAGTTGCAACGCAACTCTCGCCACTCCCAAGCCATCACCCTGGCCTGTGACACCCCGCTTGACCTGTTGGCCCTGGCGGTTCTACCCGGCGTCGCGGGTATCGAAGAAAACCGACTCGCGCCGGGTACGGTCACCGTGCTCGCCATGCCTGGGCATGCCATCTATCCACCCATCAATGCACTTATCGCCAGCCGGGGATGGAACATAACAGCGGTCAGCCTGGAGCCCGGGCGCCTGAGCGATGTCGTTAATCACCTGAGTCAAGGAAGCCCGCTTTGAAACAGGTATCCGTCATTTTCAAGCATCAACTCATCCGTTATGCCTGCGTGCCAGGCACCTACCTGCATGTCGCGGTTTTCCTGGCGTTATCTGCTGCGTTGGGCCTACTGACAAACCAGTGGCTGGAACAGGAAAGCAACGATTTACAGGCCTTCTTCCGGTTTCACCCCTGGCTTTACCTGTGGTTGATACCCGCACTGTCGATGCAGTTATGGGCCGATGAGTGCAACCGCGGCTTTTTCGAGTTGATGCAAGCCTTGCCCATTACACCGGCAGAGCACGTCATCGGAAAGTTCCTGGCAGGCTGGGTAATCAGCGCAATCGCCTTATCACTGACATTCCCTGTCGTAATAGCTGCCAACTTGCTGGGCACTGCGGACAACACCGTTATTTTTTCGCAATACATGGTCAGTTGGCTATTGGCCGGGAGTTATCTGTCGGTAGGCTGTTTCATCTGCACCTTGACCCATCGTAGAACCGTTATCTTCATATTGACGATCTGCCTGTTACTTGTGGCCTGCGCGCTTTCTTCAATCCTGGACGCACTTGAACACCAGGCCCCCATCTGGTTGATCGATAGCCTGGCTACCCTGGACTCCCTATTACGCTTTGGCACTGTCGGCTATGGAAAACTTACCCTGCATGACACTTTGTATTTCATCAGCATGATCTTGGCCTTTCTATTTGCGGCGACTGTCACGCTTAACGCTAAAAACCGCTGACAAGGAAAGCACGCTATGCATTCCGCTCTTCGCTCAGGTATCACACTGATCGTCATCCTATTGCTGTTTCTGGCGTTCAACTTAGTGTGGATAGGCAAGATTCCGAATATTCGGTGGGACTTCTCACAGGAAAAACTTTACACGTTGTCGCCTGCCGCACACCAATTGGCAGCAACGCTCGAGGGTCCGGTGGATTTGTATTTTTTCAACGATCAACTGCACCCCAAACGAAGCAGCATTGAGAAACGCTTTGGCCTGCGAGTGGAGGACCTGCTCAAGGAATACGAAAAAGCGGCGTCGGGCAGGATCAATCTGCACATCATTCACCCTGCTCCTTTTTCAGAAGATGCCTACAAGGCAGGGTTGTTTGGCCTCGACGACCAGTACGGTTTATTCGGGCTTATCGGCACCCGCGCCGGCCAGAGCGCGCAACGTATCGAAGCCTTCAGCAGTGATCGCGAAGCATTGCTCGAGTATGAAATCGGCCACTTGCTGCAAAACCTGTCAAACCCCGACCCCAGGTCGGTGGGTCTGCTCTCAGGGGTATCCATCAATAAATCCGCTGGGCGCCTGCTGACGCAATTGAGGGGACATTTCAATGTCATGGAGTTGGCGCCGCACCTTGAGCGCATGCCTCAAGGCATCAAGACGTTGATGGTCATCCATCCGGAAAAACTGCCTGATCGGGCCCTGTATGCGATCGATCAGTTTGTATTGGGCGGCGGCAAAATAGTGGTGTTTACCGAACCGTCAAGCGGCGCACCGACCAGGTTCGGCTCAATGCTGGCTGGCTGGGGCGTGCATCTGCAGACGGACGGGATACTCGTCGACACTACCTATACCATCCCCCAAGGCCTGTTGGCGCTGCCTCGCGAAGCGACAAACGCCAACGACATCAGCAGTGGAAGGGTCAACGCGCTGACAATGTCGAGCGTTGGCGCACTCGCGCGCGCCGAGAAAGTCCGCACCCGCTTCACTCCGCTGCTCCAGGGTTCAGCGCAATCCCGATGGGTGATCGCTGGGATTAGCGTGCCCGCCGATAAAGCCTCTCCCGAAGCCCAGCGCGCAGTGATCGCCGCGCGTATCGAGGGGCCGGCCTACTCTGCATTCACGGACGGTATCGGCGGACTGCCTGCCGGATTGCAGAAAGCTTCGCAGATTCATGCCGTCGTCGTGGCTGACGCCGACATGCTCAGTGACGCCCTGAATGACCCAGGCAACAACGACAACATAAGGTTTGCCCTCAATATACTGGACAACCTGGCCGCTCCCGAAGCGCTTGCCGATATCCGCCCCCGATCAATGACAGGCCACACACTGCACGTGTTGAAAGCCATGGGGGCGGCCGCTGAACAACACTACCGAGAAAAGGCGGGTGAGCTGGAACTAAGCCTTGAGCGAACGGAACGGGAGTGGCAGACGCTGCACCCGCAAGCCGTGACGCTCACTCCCCAGTCGGTTGACATCAGCACCCGACTGCAAGCACTCAACAAAGAACGGCTGCGTTTGCCCATGGAATTGCACGGTTTGAAGGTCGAGGCCTACGCCGAACTGCAGCGCCTGAAATTCATCATCAAGCTGGTACTGATCGCGGCCGTACCGCTGGTGCTGTGCCTGATTGCCTGGGCGCTGCTCCTGTACCAGAACCGTCGCCGCACTTTGCCACCCGTGGCTTTTGACTGACCCCTCAGCGACGGGCAATCAGCCCCTGGCGCGCGATGCGCACCAAGTGTCCAATCACTTCGTCTGCCGCATAGGCGCTGGGGGCCTGGATCACAGCCAGGTCAAAGCTGTTGTTGGCAAACCGGGCCAGAGAATCACCCGCTTCCACAAATTGGATCAGGAAGGCCGAAGGGCGTCCGCTGCGACGCGGCCAGCCGTCCAGGTAACGCAACAGCGTCGGCTGGTGCTTGCCACCCAGCAGGATTTTAGGATTGCGTTGAGTCAGGTCCGCGGTGATCGGGGCCAGGCGTATCAGGGGGCGTAGTGCATTCATCGTGTCGTGTCTCTGCCTCAAAAGTCTGCGGGCAGGTGAGAGGCAACACCGAACCAGCGCTTTAGCGGTATTTCGAAACCTGCCTCGGGGTGAGTGCATGCTTCTGTCAGGACTGCATTGAGTCCCGCTGGCGCCCCGCAATTAGCTGTTTAAATCGGCGCATGAGCAGCATCCTAGAGAAGCCGGTGGGCCAGTGTCAAGAATCCCGAGAGACGAAAAAGCCCGCTCATGGCGGGCTTTTTCAGGTTTTTCTGCAGGTGTCAGTGGCTGATGGCACGGTCCGCAGACAACTTGCCCGCCCCTTCCAGCAATACCGCCAGCGAGCCGCCAAGCAAGGCCAGGGCGAATTCATAGCCGTTGTTGGCCATGAACAGGCCGTTGTGAATATGCACAGAGAAGATCGCCACCACCGACAGGATGGTCAGACCCAACGCCGCAGGGCGAGCCAGCAGACCAATGATCAATGCCAGGCCAGCAAAGAACTCCGTACCACCGGACAACACCGCCATCAGGGTACCGGGCGCCAGGCCGATGCTTTCCATCCACTGCGCAGTCCCTGCGAGGCCGTAGCCACCGAACCAGCCGAAGAGTTTTTGCGAACCGTGGGCAGCGAAGATGATGCCGACAAAAATGCGCAGAATCGTCAGACCATAGCCAGCGCGAGTGGACAGGATGCTTTTGATCAGTGGGCTCATGGGGATAATCCTTTTCAAAGTAGGGTTGGGTTGGCCGCTATATTAATCAGATTAAACAATGATAAAAGCCGAAAAAATGCCTAATTCATATCGACAAATTAGATTACTTACGTGAGGCGACTTTCGGCGCTGGCGGCTCCAGGGACTCCCGCTCCCGATCAAACGCCAAGTAGTACTTGTTCACGCTATTAACATAGCTGACGCCGCCCATCCCCACTTGCTCCATGGCAATACGCTCGACCTGGAAGAACCACTGATTGGGGTTCAGCCCTCGGCGCCGGGCTTCTGCGCGCATACCCTGCACGCGCTCTGGCCCCATGTTGTAGGCGGCGAGTACAAACGCCATGCGCTCACGCTCGTTCAGCTTGGGACTGGCAAAGAACTTGCGCCTGATCATCGCCAGGTAGCGCGCACCGGCCTGCACATTACTGTCGAGACTTTCGATATTGTTGACCCCTACCCGCTGCGCTGCGGACGGCGTGATCTGCATCAGGCCGGTCGGTCCGCCACTGTTACGCGCCCCCGGGTCAAACGCCGACTCCTTGAAGGCCAGCGCCGCCAGGTTCAGCCAGTCCATGCCCTGCTCGCGGGCATGCTTCTGCAGGACCGGGCGCAATTTTTCCAGGCGCTGGCGGTCGGCCCGGGCCAAGGGGTTGCGGACCTGGTAGAGGCGACGGTAGATGCGTTGAAAGGCCACATCCTGGTCGGACGGCGTTCGATACGTCTTGAGGAAACGGTCGATGCTGGCCCGCAGCATCGAAGCGTCCTGGCGGACAAACCAATACTCGTCGCCCGGCTCGCTGATCGCCACCTGCCGGTCAAAGCGCAGCTTGGGCAGGATCTTCGACCAGCGCTCGGCTATCGGTTTTTCGACAATGGTGAGGTGAAAGATTCCGGCCTGTACCATCTCCAGCACGTCTTCAACGGCCAGCGTCGGGTCGACCCATTCCACCTTTACCGGCGGCTGCTTGTGCAGGGCCAGCTTCTGGTTGACCTGGCTGATTGCGTCCGCAGCCGCACTGCCGGTGGTCAGCGCCAGGGTACGCCCGGAAAGTTGCTCGAGCTTGGTGAACCGGCGTTCCCCCTTGACGCCCACCAACCACAAGGGCACATCGCTGGCGATCGGGTCACTGGTGCTGATCTTGTGCGCCGCCTTCACATCCAGCAACTCACCGGGGGCTACCAGGTCGCCTTCACCACGGGCCAACGCACCCAGCAGTTGATCCTTGGCCTTGGGAATGATCTTGAGGGAAATTTCTTCGCCATCACGGGCGTGGCCGTTCAGGTATTGCTCGAACGCACGCAGGCGGTGGTATTCGATACCAATGGCCTGGCCCTGGATTTCACCGGAGCTGTTGCGGCTCTGGTTGACCAGCACGCGTAGAGTGCGGCTGGAGCGGATTTGCGCCAGGTCCCGCACCTTGCCGGGCTTGGTCACTTCCAGCGGCCCGTCCAGACGCGCGACCGCCACCATGGGCAGCGATAACGTCAGGCACAACATAAGCAACGCCGAGGGTCGGATCATCCGCTCTCCGGAAAGAATACTGGCCAACGCCCTCGCGAAAAACGAGACGCTGGGTGTCAGAAACAGAGCGCTTTATGCGCTGGCAAGGCGCGCAACGGTGGCACAGGGTAAGGCAGTCAGCCAAACGCAATGTCACTTGCGACGTTCAAAGACAGCTATAACTCGTTGTAGTTCTTCGATTTTCTTATAAATCTACAGCTCTGATATGCTTTCCGACCGCAGGCGGAGGTAGCACCATGCAACTCATTGATATCGGCGTCAACCTGACCAACCCCAGTTTCGACGAGAGGCACCAGGCTGTTCTCGAGCGTGCCTATGCTGCCGGCGTGCAACAATTGGTGCTCACCGGCACCAGTGTCGATGGCAGCGAACAGGCCCTGGAACTGAGCGTGAAACTCGACGAAAGCGGCCAGCGCCTGTTCAGTACGGCCGGTATCCACCCTCATTCCGCCAGCGATTGGAACGGCGACAGCGCCCAACGTTTGCGCGGTTTGCTCAGCGAACCTCGCGTGCGGGCAGTGGGCGAATGCGGGCTGGATTTCAACCGTGATTTTTCCCCACGCCCTCAACAGGAAAAAGTCCTTGAAGAACACCTGGCCCTGGCCGTCGAGCTGAAGCTGCCGGTGTTTCTCCATGAGCGCGATGCCAATCAGCGCCTGCTGGAGATCCTCAAGGACTATCGCGACCACCTCACCGCCGCCGTGGTGCATTGCTTCACGGGGGAACAACAGGCGCTGTTCAGCTACCTCGACCTCGACTTGCATATCGGCATCACCGGTTGGATCTGCGACGAACGCCGTGGGACGCACCTACACCCCCTGGTCAGGGAAATTCCCCGGGGCCGCCTGATGCTGGAAAGCGATGCCCCTTACCTGCTGCCGCGCACCCTGCGTCCCAAGCCGAAAAACGGCCGTAACGAACCGGCGTATCTGGTGGAAGTACTGCGCGAAGTGGCTCTGCATCGCCACGAAAGCGTGGAAGACCTGGCCCAGCACAGCACCGCCTGCGCCCGCCGCTTTTTTGGGCTGCCCAGCGTGGATTGATGCGGCGCATTGACCCATGTCAAAACCGGTTTTCTGAGTAGCGGCACAATAATGGCACCTTGCCAATGCTGTTTCCGCTATCAGAGAAAACCTTCCATGGGTGCCTGGCTTAGCAATATCTCGCTGAAATACAAATTCTGGGCCGTGAACGCGGTCGCTTTCATCACCACATTGCTGCTGGTGTTGTACGCAGTGCAGCTCGAACAACAGGCACGCAGCGATGCGTCCCAGGCCTCGGCGCAGGCTCAAGGGCGATTGCTCGCTGCCTGGCCGACCGAAAAAGCGCTCCCCAAAAGCGAACACTGGCTGACGTTTACTCGTGGCCAAACCCCACACCTGGCCGATCAAGATCTGTCAGCCCTGAGCAGCGCCAGCGGCTGGGTCGAGCTCAACCCCATGCCGTTGCTGGGTGAAAATCCGCTGCTGGGTGCTGAAGTGATCAACCGGGCAGACGGCCAGAATCTCGCCGTGCTGGCCTACGCGCCCAGCCTGAGCCAGGTGTTCAGTGATCGTTTTGCCAATTACGCCGTCGCCGTTGCGATCCTGATGCTGGCGATGCTCGGCGCCTCACAACTGCTGATCCGTTTCCTGCTCAGCCAGCTCAATACGCTCAAGGACGTGATGCTGCACGTGGAGAAAACCGGCGACTTGTCGGCGCGTGTACCCTTGGCGTGCAAGGATGAGGTCGGCCAGATGGCCACCGCGTTCAATGCCATGCAGGCCGGCTACCAGCGGGTAGTCAGCACCGTGGCGCGCACCGCCCAGCAACTCGACGACGGCGCCGCACGCCTGGCCAGCAGCATGAACGAGGTGCAGCACGGCATGCTCGGCCAGCAAAGCGAAACCGACCAGGCCGCCACCGCGATCAACGAGATGACGGCCACCGTCTACCACATCGCCCAACACGCCGGCGCCACCCGCGACCTGTCCCAGACCGCCGACACCCTTGCCGGCAGCGGTCAGGAGGTGGTCACCCGCGTACAACGCTCGATTGCCGGCCTGTCCACCGGTGTGCAGCAGACCGCCGAAATGATCCAGAAACTGGCCGAAGACAGCCAGAAGATCAACGGCGTGGTCGGGGTGATCCACAGCATCGCCGAGCAGACCAACCTGCTCGCCCTCAACGCCGCCATCGAAGCTGCCCGCGCTGGGGAAATGGGTCGTGGTTTTGCGGTGGTCGCCGACGAAGTGCGCAACCTGGCCAAGCGCGTGCAAAGCTCCACCGACGAAATCACCCGCATGGTCTCGGCCTTGCAAGCCGGCACCCGCGATGCCGTGGACTTCATGCAGGAAAGCTCGTTCAAGGCCGACGATTGCGTACAGCAAGCCCAGGAAGCCGGCGCCGCACTCGCCGAAATCACCGGAGCGGTCGCGCAGATGCGTGAAAGCAATACCCAGATCGCCGTCGCCGCCGAACAGCAGAGCCACGTCGCCGAAGAGATGAACCGCGCGGTGGTGAGCATCCGTGATGTCACCGAGAATACCGTGCAGCAGACCGTGGACTCGGCGACGACCAGTAATGAGCTGGCAACGTTGGCTGGGGAATTGAGTAAAGCGATTGGGCAATTGAAGCTGTAAGGCTTTTTAACCTGTAATCCATCCCTTACACCAACGCCTCGGTTTACCCGAGGCTTTCGCGAATCTTCCTAGCATTCCTGGCGAATAACGCCGGCTTCTTTCCCTTATAAACCTCTGCAAAGTCCTTCGCCTGATCAAACAGTGCGAAGGATTGCAGATGAATTTTTTCGTTAGTGCCCTGATGGGCAGGGCTGTCTCAGACGCCTCTCCCATATGGAGGCATCGCGCATGACCGACGCTTCCCACATTGCCCTAATAGAACATGAGCTGAATGGCGTTCATCAAAGCATATCGGAGTATCACCAACAGACGGTCGCCTGCTATTCGCGCGCATTGAACTCAGTCAACCACGCCGCAGACATGCCTCTGTTGCTGGAAACTAAGTTGAAGACCAAACGACACACTTCCACTTAACACCTATTGAGCAACCCGAAACGGAAACGTTATCGGCACAAAAACAAAATATTACCTTAGAGGGAAATAATGAAATATTGGAATGAAATAGAGAACACTATATTTTTTGAAAAAATCTTCAGTCAACCTGTCGAGATAGGTGAAATTTTTCTATTATCGCTACAAATAGACAATGACCGACCGAGGCTGGGAATTGGATTTGACATACCTGAGTTCCCGGACGTCCTACCGGAAAAATGGAAAGACAAGGACTACAACGTCTGCAGGCTCGGCATTGACTGCTATGAAATTAGCGATCTAAAAATACTCAACATACCAAACAGAGATACTTTCGCAGTAGAAATAACAAAAAAAGATGGCCAACTTCACTTTAAAGCCGCCAACAAACACTCTTTAATCGAATTCAACTCTAAGGACATTTCATTGATCAACCCAAATGTTTACATCAGAGGCAATGATGAGGACTTTTAAAAAGCACTCTTTAGCGAAAACAATCTAATTCTGTTGGTATGCGACTCAAAATACAGAGGCTGGCAAGTCGGCAATGCGCTAGACGTTACATCTCTCTTGGGTGAAACAACCGGCCACCCATTCTGGTTAACAGATACCCACCTCACGTTTCTAATCCATATGGACGACCATGACTGCGTCACTTGGGCATGAAAAACGCCTCTCTATAACGCCCATAGCCATCCCCAATTCGCCCACCCGCCCCACCCCACCTAAACTCTGTCCAATATGTTTCAACGGACAGAGGATTCACCATCATGGGCAAACGTCACCCCAATCTCCCCGCCTGGCAATGGCGTAACTACCCACAAAACCATCAACACCCGACCAACCTGGCGTTGCACCTGATTGCCGTGCCGCTGTTCATCATCGGGTTTCTGTTGATTGTGTCGGGCGTGTTCAGCCTGAGCCTGGCGAGTTTCGCTGTTGGCGTGGTCGGCATCCTGGCCGGCTTGGCGTTGCAGCGCCATGGCCACAGCCTGGAAGCCCAGGCCAGTGAGCCGTTCAGTGATCGTAAAGATGCGGTGCAGCGCCTGGTGGTCGAGCAGTTTGTGACCTTCCCACGCTTTGTATTGAGCGGTGGCTGGTGGCGCGCCTGGCGGCAGCGCCATCGGCACTGAGCCTCAGGCGAACACCACCACGGTCTGGCGGCTGATGGCGATCAATTCGCCGGTCGGGCTCCACAGTGCGGCGGCGGCGTGGCCGTAGCCGTCACGGGCGTGCTCGATGTTGACGTAGTACTGGCACCAGTCGAGGGTCGTCAGGTCTTGCAGGGGCTGGATGAACTCGATGGTCCAGGTCAGGGTGCTGCCGGGCGCGGGCTTTTTCAGATGGGGAAGCAAGGCCGGGGGCCAGGCGTCGACCAGGGCCAGGATATGCGACTCGGTCAACGGCTCTTCCTTCACGTCGCCGCGCAAGCGCACCCAGCCGCCCATGTCGCGAGATTTATTGCCGGTAAACGGCAGCCCGCCGACGCTCCAACGCATTGCCACGTGTTTCATGAACTCAGGCGTCACGCCCTTGATGTACGGCAGCTCCTGGCATTCATCCCAATGCTTGAAGGTCGGCGGCGCTTCACTGGCCACATCAATCTCTGACTCGCGGGATGCGCCAAAGCTGGCTTGCACCAGGGTCGCCACTTCACCGTTCTGCACCACGCGACCCAACAATTGGCTGACGGCCTTGCCTTCGCGCAACACTTCAACCTGATAACTGGCGGGAACATCCGCTGTCACCGGGCCGACAAAGGTCACGGCCAATGACCGCAAAGGCCGGCCATCCGGCACCTTGGCGCGTAGGGCTTCGTATTGCAGTGCGGCGACCAGGCCACCAAAGGTTGCGCGCCCCTGAGCCCATTCGGCGGGGATGGTGACATCCAGCGGGTTGCGACGGGCAGCGTCGAGCAAATCACTAAAGCGCATGGCGACCTCACATCAGCTAAACAGATGGGGGGATGTTAACCATCGCGCCCTTGCGATACAGCGCCTATTCCGGCCAAAAACCGGACCGCTTCAGAAACAATCGGCGCTGAGCTTTTCCAGCACCCTGTCGGCCCGCCCTTCGGCCTTGGCCATGGTGCGATGCCAGGTCGCAACACAGGGCTGCAGGTCCGGTTGATGCTGGGCCTGAGCCAACCACTGCCAGCAGTCATGCCAATCACCGAGGGCGCCCTGGGCTTTTTTCAGTCGGGACATGGCGTTGGCGGGGAGTTTGTCCAGCTCGGGATAGGCTTCGGCGGCGTAGCGCACGCGCTTGATCAGCAACCGCAGGCGGTGGCGATCGTGATCTGGGTCTTTGAGTGCTTCATCGAGTTTCTGCCATTGCTTGGCCAAGCGTTTCTCGATGCGTGGGCGCAGCCCCTTGAGCAGCTTTTGATGCTCAGAGGCACGGAGAAAGCGCGGGAAGGCATCCAGGATGAGCAGCAGGTGAGCCAACTCCGGGCTTTGCGCCACGTGCCGATACGCATCGGGTTGCAAGCGCAAGCGCCGGTCTGCCGCCGCGTGATGGCCGTGCTGATGCAGATACGCCGCCAGGACCTCTCGGTCCCGCAGCGGCGTGGTGATCTGGCCGACGGTACTGGCCGCCAATTCAAGCTGCTCGACACCCGGCAGCCCGCGCAATGGGCGAAGGAGGCTGCGCAGCCGCCGCACGGTGGTGCGCAGGTCGTGCAAGGCTTCATCGTCGGTGACGGCGGCGAGGCGAGCCTGGCAGCTCAGTAACCCTACTTCCAGGCCAATGACCTGAGCGACTAACTGATCGACCAACGCTGACATCCCTTCCTCCCCTGACGATGAAGATCCCTGATCACGGCGAAAGGTCAACGCCCGGCGCGCGACTCACGAATATAGAACCGCGCTTTCTCGGCCTTGTTGGAGCAGCCTTCAAACGCTTCGAATTGCTGTTGGGTCTTGGCACCGGTCAGCAAGGACAAGGCCTTAGAGTAGCTCACAGTGCCGGCAAAGCCTTCGGCCTTGGCCAGGTCCAGTTCATGCCACGCGGCATCCAGTTGCGTGCCGCAGCTGTCGCGGTACGCGGTTTTCCCGGCACAACCGGCCAGGGCCAACACGATCACAGGCACACACATCCAGGCTTTCATCGATGACACCTCAAATAAAGAAAAACAGTCGTACGTTGTAGACGTTGCCTACAAGAAAAAGTGCCTTGTCTGTCAGCCCCAAATCAAAAGCGTCTATCGCCAGAGCATACCCGAGCACCGCGCCCCGCCAGCAAAAATATTACCGCCCCAGGCGAAGATTGAAGGCGCCCCCTCAATGGGTGCATTGTGGGCACCTGCCTTGGGGAGGACATGGACCATGAAAAAACGTGTTGCCTTGGTATTGGGCTCCGGAGGGGCCCGAGGTTACGCCCACATCGGAGTGATCGAAGAGATCGAACGGCGCGGCTATGACATCGCCTGTGTCGCCGGTTGTTCCATGGGGGCCGTGGTCGGCGGGATCTACGCAGCCGGCAAACTGGAGGATTATCGAAACTGGATTGAAAGCCTCGACTACCTGGATGTGCTGCGCCTGGTGGACGTGAGTTTTCGCCTGGGGGCGATTCGTGGCGAGAAGGTCTTCGGGCAGATCCGCAAGATCGTCGGCGAGATCAACATCGAAGAACTGCGTATCCCCTACACCGCCGTCGCCACCGACCTCACCAACCAGCAGGAGATCTGGTTCCAGGAAGGCTGCCTGCACCAGGCCATGCGCGCCTCGGCCGCCATCCCCAGCCTGTTTACGCCGGTGATGCAAGGCAACCGCATGCTGGTGGACGGCGGACTGCTCAACCCGCTGCCGATCGTGCCGGTGGTGTCGAGCCATTGCGACCTGATCATTGCGGTCAACCTCAACGCCACCAACCAGAAACACTATCACCTGCCGGTGATCCAGCGCCCGCCTGCGTTCAAGAGCCGCTTCAACAGCCTGGCCAAATCCCTGGGCTCGCACCTGCCCTTTCGACGCAAGCAGGCCGAGCAACTGATGAAGCTGGAACAGGAAGCCTTGCAGGCTGAAGCGGCAGAGATCAACCCGTGGCTGGAATCGGCCGAGCCCGAATCCCAGCAACCCGCCGCCGCGCCGGAAAAAGCCGGCGCGCCCAAGTCGGCGACCGGTTCGTTCATCATCGACAACGTGGGGCCCGCATCACTGTTGGACCTGATCAACCAGAGTTTCGAGGTGATGCAGACGTCCTTGGCGCAGTACAAGATTGCTGGCTACCCGCCTGATGTGTTGATCAACGTGCCAAAGCGGGTGTGTCGGTTTTTCGAGTTCTATAAGGCGCCAGAGTTGATTGCCTTGGGGCGGGAAATTGCCAGTGATACCTTGGATCGGTATGAGAGTGAGCAGCACTGAGAACTTCGGTGTTGCTGATGACGCCATCGCAGGCAAGCCAGCTCCCACAGTTGATCGCATACCACCTTCGAATGTGGGGTGGCTTGCCGGCGATAGCGTCAGGCCAGGCACCACACACCTATGCGTTCAACAACCGATACCCCACCCCCGCCTCGGTCACGATAAAACGCGGCTGTGTCGGATCATCCGCCAGCTTCTGACGCAAATGCCCCACCACGATCCGCAAGTAGTGGCTGTCCTCGGTATGGGTCGGCCCCCAGATGTCCTTGAGCAATTGCTGCTGGGTGATCACGCGCCCAGGATGCCTCGCCAGTTGCGCCAGCACCGCGTATTCCTTGCGGGTCAGGGCGACTTCAACACCGTCCAGCAGCACCCGGCGATAGGCCAGGTCCACCGTCAGCGGGCCAAAATTCAACGCGGCTTCCTGGGTCTCCCCGGCCGGAGCCTGGCGCAATAGGGCACGTACACGGGCGAGAAATTCCTGGATGCCAAACGGTTTAGTCACGTAGTCATTGGCGCCGCTGTCCAGCGCCTCGACTTTCTGCACTTCACTGGCGCGCACCGACAACACCAGCACCGGCACCGTCGACCACTCGCGAAACTCGCGCAACACCTGTTGCCCGTCCATGTCCGGCAGGCCCAGGTCGAGCACCAGCAAATCCGGCTTGCTCAACGCTGCTTGCGCCAGGCCTTCGTTGCCGGTGCCGGCCTCGATCACCTTGTAGCCTTGGGAGGCCAGGCTGATGCGCAGGAATTTGCGGATCTGCGGCTCGTCATCAATGACCAAAATCGTTGCGGTCTGGCTCATGGTGTCCAATCAAAATCCGTGAAGAAAACAGGGTAGCTCATGCCTCGCGCTCCAGGCCAGGCTGGGTTGGCAGTGGCAGGAACAAGGTGATGCAAGTGCCCCGCCCCTCAATGCCATCAGCCACGCTGATATGCCCGCCGTGGGCACCGACCATGCCCTGGCAAATGGCCAAGCCGAGGCCGGTACCCTGCCCGCCCCGGTCACCCCGGGCGGCGGTGTAGAACATGTCGAAAATCTTCGCGCGCTCGTCTTCAGGAATACCCGGCCCCTCATCGGCCACCGCGAAAAACAGCTGGCTGTCCGCCACCCCGGCGCTCACCTCCAGGCGGCCCTGGGCGGGTGAAAAGCGTGCCGCGTTTTCCAGCACATTGACCAAGGCTTGCTCGATCAGCGCCGCGTGCACGTACAGCAGCGGCAACGCCACGGGCACATCGGCCTTCACCCGCAAGGGCGCCAGCACGGCGCGCAAACGGCCGAGTGCACTGCCCACGATGTCACCCGGAGAGACCCAGTCCCGTGCCAGTTTCAGGGCGCCGTGGCCCAGGCGCGTCATGTCCAGCAGGTTCTGGATGTAGCGATCAAGGCGCTCGGCTTCATCGCGGGTGCCTTCCAGCAGTTCGCGGCGATCCTCCAGCGGAATGGCCTCGCCGAGGGCCAGCAGGCTGTCGATGCTGCCGCGCATGGCCGTCAGCGGCGTGCGCAAATCATGGGACACCGAGGCGAGCAAGGCGCTGCGCAGTTGCTCGGTTTCACCGTGCAGGCGCGCAGACTCCAACTCCTGCGCCAGCTGCGCCCGGGCCAGTGCCTGGGCCAGCGGTTGGCTCAACGCCGTGAGCAAACGACGACGCTGACCGCTCAACTCCAGCCCCGGTTTGGGGCTGACCCCGAGCAAGCCCAGCGGCCCCTCCTCGCCCGACAACGGCCACCACCACCAACGTCCGAACGGCAAGGTGCCGGTGCCCATGCCGGCCGGTTGATCGTGCTGCCACGCCCAATCGGCAGCGGCGCGCTCGGCTTCAGTGAGGTTCAATGCGGCGCCGGTTTCGACCTTCCAGCCGCCCTGCCCGTCACGGTTGACCAGGCACAGGTCCAGGTCACTCCAGCCTTCCAGATGATGGGCGGCGGCACTGATCACCGCCTGGCGGTCGGTGGCCGCCGTGAGTTTGCGCGACAGGTCGAGCAGTTCGCTGGTTTCTTCCTGGGTATCGCGCAGTGCCTGCAATTGCCGGCGTTGGCGTGCGGCGAGGTTGCCGGTCAAGGCCGCCATCAGCAAGAAGAACAGCAGGGTCAGCACGTCCTCTTCACGCTGGATGGCGAAGGAGAAATTCGGCGGGATAAACAAAAAATCGTAGGTCAGGAACGACAGCGCCGCACACACCAGGGACGGGCCCAGGCTGCTGCGCACCGCCACCAGCAACACGGCAGCAAGAAACACCAACGAGATGTTTGGCAACGGCAGCACACTGGCCACCGCCCAGGCCAACGCGGCGGCGATGATGGTCGCCACCACCGCCAGGCCGTAGTCGAACCAGACCAGCCCGCGCACATCCGGCAAACGTGGCGGCGCGGGAATGTCGTCGCTGTCCAGCACGTTGATTTCCAAGCCGCGGGCATTGCGCAACAAGCGCGCGGCCAAACCACCGCCGAACAGGCGCCGACGCCAGCGCATCCGTGACTGCCCGACCAATAACAGGCTGGCGCGGCGTTCGGCGGCGTGCTGGATCAGCGTCTTGGCCACCTCCCCCGCCCGCAGCAACACCACTTCACCGCCCAGCCGCTCGGCCAACTGCTGGGCGTTCTGCAGGCGCAGGCGCGATTGCTCATCCCGCGCCCGGCCGTTATCGACATGCACCAGGCTCCACGGCAGATGCCGGCGCTGGGCCACGCGGCTGGCGTGACGCACCAGGCGTTCGGCTTGCGCATCGCCATCCACGCCCACCAGCAACCGCCCGCGCACGGCAGGTGCTGCCTGCCCGAGTTGGCGATAGCCCTGGGCCAAGTCGTCGTCGACATGGGCGGCGGCGGTTTGCATCGCCAGTTCACGCAGGGCCATCAGGTTGGTCTGGGTGAAGAAGGCCTCGATGGCCGCGCGGGCCTGCTCGGGCACGTAGACCTTGCCGTCGCGCAGACGCTCAAGCAGCTCGCGAGACGGCAGGTCGATCAGCAGCAGTTCGTCGGCCTCTTGCAGCACCCAGTCCGGCAGGGTTTCGCGCACCTGTACGCCGGTGATGCCGCGCACTTGATCGTTGAGGCTTTCCAGGTGCTGGACGTTGACCGTGGTGAACACGTTGATGCCGGCGGCCAGCAGTTCCTGGATGTCTTGCCAACGCTTTTCATGGCGGCTGCCAGGGGCGTTGCTGTGGGCCAGCTCGTCCACCAGCACCAGCTTGGGCTTGGCGGCGAGCAGGCCGTCGAGGTCCATTTCTTCGAGCATCACGCCGCGATATTCACTGCGCAGCAACGGTTGTTGCGGCAGGCCGCCGAGCAAGGCTTCGGTTTCGGCGCGGCCGTGGGTTTCGACCACGCCGGCGATCAGGCGCACGCCTTGGCGCAGCTGAGTGTGGGCGGCCTGGAGCATGGCGTAGGTCTTGCCCACACCCGGCGCGGCGCCCAGGAAGACTTTGAGCCGGCCACGGCCGTCCCGTGGCAGTTCGGCTAGCAGGGCATCGGCGCGGCCGGAGTCGCTCATGCGCGGGGGTTCCTTCAGGTGTTTATCGGGTGTGCTTCAGACCGCCATCGCGGGCAAGCCCGGCTCCCACAAGGGAAAGCATTCCCCTGTGGGAGCTGGCTTGCCTGCGATGGCGGCGCCACTGCCTACAACTTTTCCAGGGCCATGTTCAGCGCCAGCACGTTCACCACCGGCGGCCCGATCAGCGGGCTTTCAATGTGCTCATCCAGCAACCGCTGCAGGGTCGACACCGGTACATTCCGTGCGGCGGCCACTCGCGCCAGTTGATAGGCAATCGCCTGTGGAGGCAAGTGTGGATCAAGACCGCTGCCGGAGGTAGTCAGCGAGACCAGGGGCACCGGCCCCTGGCCAGGTACCAACTGTTTGCTGGCATCGTCGAAGATGCGTGTGGCCAGCGCCGGGTTGCTTGGGCCCAAGTTGCTGGCGCTGCTGGAAACAGTGGCGAAAGCACCGGCCGAGGGGCGTGGATGGAACCAGGTGTCGCCGGTAAAGTCTTGGGCGATCAGGCTGGAACCCCGCACCTTGCCGCTGGCGTCGTGCACCAGGCTGCCATTGGCCTGATCAGGGAAGGCCACCTGGGCGACGCCAGTCACCACCAGCGGGTAGGCAACGCCGGTGATCAGGCTCATGAGCACCAGCAGGCTCAGGGCTGGGCGGATGATGTTAGACATTTCAACTTCCTCACATTAGATCTGTAGGAGCCGGCTTGTCGGCGATGGCGGTGGGTCAGTTGCACCGCGTCGGACCGATCGCCGGCAAGCCGGCTCCTACGAGAGTTAGGGTTACACCAGGTGCAGCGCCGTCAGCAGCATGTCGATGGCCTTGATGCCCACGAACGGCACCAGGATCCCGCCCAGCCCGTAGATCAGCAGGTTGCGACGCAGCAACGCTGCCGCACTCGCCGCCTGCACGCGCACGCCGCGCAGCGCCAGGGGAATCAGCACCACGATGATCAAGGCGTTGAACACGATGGCCGAGAGAATCGCGCTCTGCGGGCTCTGCAGGTGCATCACGTTGAGCACGCCCAGTTGCGGGTAGATCGAGGCAAACAGCGCCGGCAGGATCGCGAAGTACTTGGCCACGTCGTTGGCGATAGAGAAGGTGGTGAGCGCGCCACGGGTCACCAGCAATTCCTTGCCGATCTGTACCACGTCCAGCAGCTTGGTCGGGTCGCTGTCGAGGTCGACCATGTTGGCGGCCTCACGGGCGGCCTGGGTGCCGTCGTTCATGGCCATGCCGACGTCAGCCTGGGCCAGCGCCGGGGCATCGTTGGCACCGTCGCCACACATCGCAACCAGGCGGCCGTCGTTCTGCTCATGGCGAATGCGCGCGAGCTTTTTCTCCGGGGTGGCTTCGGCCAGCACGTCATCCACACCGGCTTCAGCGGCAATCGCGGCGGCGGTCAGCGGGTTGTCACCGGTGACCATCACGGTGCGAATCCCCAGCTTGCGCAACTCGGCGAAGCGTTCACGGATGCCGGGCTTGACCACGTCTTTGAGGTGGATCGCGCCCAGCAATTTGCCATCGGCACACACCAGCAACGGGGTGCCGCCGCTCTGGGCGATCTTGTCGATTTCACGCGACAGCGCGGGCAGCAGGTCACGACGCTGTTGGCCGATAAACGTCAGCAGCGAATCCACGGCGCCTTTACGGAACACACGGCCTTGGTAATCCACGCCGGACAACCGCGTTTCCGCACTGAACGGCACGGAGGTCAGCTGGTCCAGGGTCGGTTCGGCCTGAGGGTGCAAGGCGCGCAGGTATTCAACAATGGATTTGCCTTCCGCCGTGTCGTCCGCCAACGACGCCAACAGCGCGCCCTCGGCCAGGTCCCGGCCACTGACACCGGGCGCTGCGATCACCGCCGCACAGCGACGGTTGCCAAAGGTGATGGTACCGGTCTTGTCCAGCAGCAACACGTGCACGTCGCCCGCCGCTTCCACCGCGCGACCGGATTTGGCGATCACGTTGAGGCGCACCAGACGGTCCATGCCGGCGATACCGATGGCCGACAGCAAACCACCGATAGTGGTAGGAATCAGCGTCACCAGCAGTGCGACCAGGAACACCAGCGGCAAGCTGCCACTGGCGAAGTGGGCGAACGGCTGCAGGGTCACCACCACCAGCAGGAAGATCAGCGTCAGGCCGATCAGCAGGATATCCAGCGCGACTTCGTTGGGGGTTTTCTGGCGCTTGGCGCCTTCGACCAGGGCGATCATGCGGTCAAGGGTGGACTCGCCCGGGTTGGCAGTGATGCGGATCAGCAGCCAGTCGGACACCAGGCGGGTGTTGCCGGTGACGGCCGAACGGTCGCCACCGGACTCACGGATCACCGGCGCGGATTCACCGGTAATCGCCGCTTCGTTGACCGCCGCGATGCCTTCGATGACCTCGCCGTCACCGGGGATCATTTCCCCGGCGGCGACGCGCACTACATCGCCTTTGCGCAGGCTGGTGGCCGGCACCACCTTGAAGCTGCCATCGGCCTCCTTGCGCCGGGCGCTCAGGCCTTCGCTGCCGGCCTTGAGGCTGTCGGCACGGGCCTTGCCGCGACCTTCGGCCAGGGCCTCGGCGAAGTTGGCAAACAGCACGGTGAACCACAGCCATACGGCGATCTGCACCGCAACGTAGGTGGGCACTGCTGTGTCGGGCACAAAGCACAACACGGTGGTGAGGATGGCGGTCAGTTCGACCACCAGCATGACCGGCGAGCGTTGCAGTTGGCGCGGATCCAGCTTGACGAACGCCTGGACCAGCGCAGGGCGCCACAGGGCAGAGATGGCGGTTTTGGCAGGCTCCTGGGTTTGCACGGGAGCTGCGTTTTTTGCAGGCATATTCATTTTCATATCCCTCAGAAGCCCATGCTCAGGTGTTCAGCAATCGGGCCCAGCGCCAGGGTCGGCAAGAACGTCAGGCCGCCCACCAGCAAGATGGTCACAGTCAACAGCGTCACGAACAGCGGGCCATGAGTGGGGAAGCTGTTCTGGCCAATCGGAGCGGTCTTCTTCATCGCCAGGCTGCCGGCCAGCGCCAGTACCGGCAGGATGTAGCCGAAGCGGCCGATCAACATGCCCAGGCCCAGCATCAGGTTGTGGAACGTGGTGTTGGCACTGAAGCCGCCGAACGCCGAGCCGTTGTTGGCACTCGCTGAGGTGTAGGCGTAGAGCAACTGGCTGAAACCATGGGGACCGGGGTTGCTGATAGCGCCCGCCGGACCAGGCAAACTGGCGGCGATGGCACCCAGCACCAAGGTGCCCACCGGCATCACCAGCAAGGTCACCACCAGCAATTGCACTTCCTTGGCCTGAAGTTTCTTGCCCAGGTATTCCGGTGTGCGGCCGATCATCAGGCCGGCGAGGAACACGGCGATCAGCACATTGAGCAACATGCCGTACATGCCGGCGCCGACACCGCCGAAGATCACTTCGCCAACCATCATGTTGACCAGCGCCACCATGCCGCTGAGGGGGTTGAGGCTGTCCTGCATGCCATTGACCGAGCCGTTGGACGCCGCCGTCGTGGTCACCGACCAGAGCACCGTGCCAGTGGTACCGAAGCGTGCTTCCTTACCTTCCAACGGTGCGGTTTGCTCGACGGCAGGGTTATTCAGCGTCGGGTTGGGCTGGTACTCGGCCCACAGCGAGGTCGCACCGCCGATCAGGAACAGCGCCAGCATGCAGCCGAGGATCGCGCGGCTCTGACGCAGGTCTTTGACGTAGTGGCCAAACGTAAACACCAGTGCCACCGGGATCAGAATGATCGCCGCCAGCTCGAACAGGTTGGCCCAGGCTGTCGGGTCTTCAAAGGGGTGGGCCGAGTTGACGCCGAAGAAACCACCGCCGTTAGTGCCCAATTGCTTGATCGCAATCTGACTGGCAGCCGGGCCCAGCGGAATCACTTGATCCACGCCCTGCATCGTCACGGCATCAACGTAATGAGCGAAGGTTTGCGGCACGCCCTGCCACACCAGGTACAACGCCAGCACCAGGCACAATGGCAGCAGGCCATAGAGGGTGGCGCGGGTCATGTCGACCCAGAAGTTGCCCAGTGTCTTGGTGGACTTGCGACCAATCCCACGGCACAACGCGACCAGGACGGCGAGCCCCGTGGCGGCGCTGACGAAGTTCTGCACGGTCAGGCCAACCATCTGGCTGAGGTAGCTCAGGGAAGCCTCACCGCTGTAGGACTGCCAGTTGGTGTTGGTCATGAAACTGATCGCAGTGTTGAAGGCCAGGGTCCATTCCTGGCCCGGCAATTTCTGCGGGTTCAGTGGGAGATAGTCCTGGAACAACAGGATCGCGAAGAGCAGCACAAAGCCTGCTAGGTTGAATGCCAGCAAGGCCAGCGTGTATTTCTGCCAGCTTTGTTCTTGATGCTCATCCACGCCCGACAGGCGATAACAGGCGCGCTCCACCGGGCCGAGCACCGGCGTGAGCCAGGTGCGCTGCCCTTCCATCACCTTGTAGTAGAACCGCCCGAGGAACGGTGCCGGCACCAGCACCACCGCAAAGAAGGCGATGATCAGCCAATAGTCATAACTGTGCATGGCCCGCTCCTAGTTCCGATCCGCGCGTAACAGCGCAACCAGCAGATAAATGAACAGCGCCACGGCCAATAGCAGTGACACCCCGTCCAGAACGCTCATGGAAGTCTCTCCGTTTTGCGGCGATTGCCGCGTGTGGGGCAATTGTCGGCAGGAGTGGCGTAAAGGAACGAGAGCGAGGGTATGGGTGGGGCGTAAAGACGGCGTAAAGAGTGGGTTTATGCGGGGTTTACAGGGGGATTTATGGTGAGTTTGAGGGCCTCATCGCGGGCAAGCCCGGCTCCCACACCTGGCTGCGTTTGACCAGGATATGCGCGCTCCACTGTGGGAGCGGGCTTGCCCGCGAAGGCGCCCGTTCAGTCACCAGCGCCCCTATCTGGTGCAACGCTGGAAAATTTCAAACGCCAAACCGTCGTACTGGCGACAGTTGCACCGCTTTACGACAATGATTCTCAGGCTGGCATGCCCACTGCAACACCTTGAATCATTCCAACCGGTTCAGGGAGAGCAACACGATGAACACACAACTCAAACCCACTTTAGGCACCCTGCATTTGTGGGGCATTGCGGTCGGGCTGGTGATTTCCGGTGAATACTTCGGCTGGAGCTATGGCTGGGGCGTGGCAGGTACGCTGGGGTTCCTGGTGACTTCACTGATGGTCGCGGCGATGTACACCTGCTTTATCTTCAGTTTCACTGAGTTGACCACCGCCATTCCTCATGCTGGCGGGCCGTTTGCCTACAGCCGTCGCGCCTTCGGCGAAAAAGGTGGCCTGATCGCGGGTCTCGCCACCCTGATCGAATTTGTCTTCGCCCCGCCCGCCATCGCCCTGGCCATCGGCGCCTACCTGAATGTGCAGTTTCCGGCACTGGACCCGAAACACGCGGCCGTGGGTGCCTACATCGTGTTCATGGGCCTGAACATCCTCGGGGTGAAGCTCGCAGCAACCTTTGAGCTGGTGGTGTGCGTACTGGCCGTCGCCGAACTGCTGGTGTTCATGGGCGTGGTTGCCCCGGCCTTCAGTTTCAGCCACTTTGCCCTGAATGGCTGGGCGGGCGCTGACACCTTCGGCGCCCCGGCAATTGCCGGGATGTTCGCGGCGATTCCGTTTGCGATATGGTTTTTCCTGGCCATCGAAGGCGCGGCCATGGCGGCCGAGGAAGCCAAAGATCCGAAGCGCACCATTCCAAAAGCCTACATCAGCGGCATCCTCACCCTGGTGCTCCTGGCCATGGGGGTGATGTTCTTCGCCGGTGGCGTAGGCGACTGGCGCACCCTGTCGAACATCAATGACCCATTGCCCCAGGCCATGAAAACCGTGGTCGGCGAGAGTTCCGGCTGGTTGCACATGCTGGTGTGGATCGGCCTGTTTGGCCTGGTGGCCAGCTTCCACGGGATCATCCTCGGTTACTCGCGCCAGTTTTTTGCCCTGGCCCGCGCTGGTTACTTGCCACCTTTCCTGGCCAAACTGTCGCGTTTTCAGACACCGCACCGGGCAATCATCGCCGGCGGCGTGGTCGGCATCGCCGCCATCTACAGCGACGGCCTGATCAACCTGGGCGGCATGACGCTGACCGCAGCGATGATCACCATGGCGGTCTTCGGGGCCATCGTGATGTACATCATGAGCATGCTCAGCCTGTTCAAACTGCGTAAGACCGAACCATTGCTGGAGCGTACCTTCCGGGCGCCGGGCTATCCGATCGTGCCCGGCATTGCGCTGGTGCTGGCGGTGGTGTGCCTGGTGGCCATGGCGTGGTTCAACGCGCTGATCGGGCTGATCTTCCTCGGCTTCATGCTGGCGGGGTTCGTCTACTTCCAAATGACTGCACAGGATCGCGCCGATGCGCCGGCGGATGCGATGTTGACCGGGCTCTGAGTTAACGAGGCGGAACAGGCCTACAATGAACTACTCAGAAAGCCTGTTGCTCAAAGCAGTTATTACCGTGGGAAAATTCTCCCACGGTAATCCGCCTCAAGGAGAGCCTTATGCCGTGGTATGCGTGGTTGATTATGGTGGTCGCGATCGGTTCGATCGTCGGTGGTTTGATGATGCTGCGTGACAGCGCCAACAAAGTGGAACTCACCGACGAACAACGCAAGCGCGTGGCCGAGCGCAACGCCCAGGCGGATGCCAAGGATGCGCAGGACCGCTGAGCCGGTTCACTCCCAAGCCGCTTTAGCAATATGCAAACCGTGCTGCCCTTTATAGGCAGCACGTTCTGGCTGGCTCCAGCCGCTAAGCAACTCGTCCTCCAACCTGTAGATCTCAACCCCCAAAGGACGGCACACCGTCAGCGGGTCCTGCGCTTCAGGCCCCCACATCGGCAGCGACAAATCACCGCCCGGGCACGTGGACAACGCACACAGCAGATCAATCTCGGCAAAAAACTCCAGGTAGTCGCCCTTCTGCGCCGGGCACGCCTTCATGAAGTACATATCGTCATGATTAAGGCCGGTGCATTGGAAAATATTCAGCACGTCATGCACATCAAACTCCGTCAAACCGTGGGGCAATACTGCACGGGTCAGGTTGGAGTGGCAGTGGTGATGGAAGTCTTCGCCGGTGAGCATGCGGTTCACATACGGATCGCAGCGGGTGCCCAGCAGGTCGTGGAGCCGCCCGCCATGCTCGTCGATGCCATAACCGGCCAGGCTGTCATCGGTGATCGTCACCAGCGGACGCAGAAACGGCAGGTTCGACCACAAACGGTCATGGGTACTGACATGAGCGCCCTGCAACTGGCGAGTGCGCGCCGCCCATAGGCGCTCGCGGGGGTCATTGGCGTTCCACACGTTGAAGTCACCCACCTGAGGCCCCACCGGTGTGGTGACCCGAAACACATGCCCGGCCGGCACCTTCCAAGCTTTACCCGTGCGAATCGGCACCTCGAACTGCTCGATCAATTGGCGCTGGTCCTTTCGGTCACGTATGCGTTCGTAAAACGCCGTATCAACCTGCAACGCCGAACCTTTACTGACCTGATAAGCGGCCGGATAGTCTTTGTACATGGGGCAATCCTCCATCAAGGGTGATCAAACAGGGCCAGCGAAAGGCGCTCGGAATCGTGCAAGTACAGCTCCATCGCCTCTTGCGCAGCAGGTTTATTACCGATGGCGAGCAGCGTGTAGATCTCACGGTCGCGCTCGAGCCAGGGCGACTGGAAACGTTGTTCATCGGGCGCGGCACAAAACACCAGGCGCAGTTGCGCGATGACCTGGGCAAAAAACTCATCGAACAACGGGCTGTGCATCAAACCGACGACGTGTTGGTGGAACACCAGGCTGTGGGTCGCCACGGCGCGCCAGTCCTCCCGCTCTCGGGCCAACGTTGTGGCTTCGATGGCGCTCTGCATGCGTTCACACTGTGTTTCAGAAAGCCTGTCGCTCTGGGCGATCGCCTGCAATTCCAGGGTACGGCGCACCCTAAACAGGTCGCGCACTTCATCCCGTTCCAGCCGTCGCACCATGACGCCTTTGTTGCGCACATAACGGGTGAGCCCCTCTTGCCCCAAACGGTGCAACGCTTCGCGAATCGTATTGCGCGACGCGCTATAGACCTTGACCAGGTCCACCTCGACCAGCGCCATCCCCGGCAGTAGTCGCCCGCCGATGATATCGGCACGCAACTCCAGGGCGATCTGGTCGGCTAACGACAAACTGAGCGTCATGACCACCTCATGATTGTTGAACAATCCTATCCCTAGACGTAATCACTTTTCATGCCAACGCCTTGCACGCAGGCTGGATGCGTAAAAAGGTTCAACTCCGTTAGACTGCCCTCACGTTTCCGAGGCGTTTCTATGCGTTACTCACAAGACCACAAGGCCCAGACCCATCAGCGCATCATCAAGGAAGCCTCCGTGCGCTTCCGCCGCGACGGCATTGGCGCGACCGGTTTGCAGCCATTGATGAAAGCGCTGAACCTGACACACGGCGGGTTCTACGCGCATTTCAAATCCAAGGATGAACTGGTCGAAAAAGCCCTGCAGGCTGCGGCGGCAGAACTCGATGCCCATTGCGACAGGCTGTTCAGCCAGGAACGCCCGCTGGAAGCGTTTATCGACAGCTACCTGTCGGAGTGGCACCTGACTTCGCCTGCTGAGGGTTGCCCTTTGCCGACCATGTCTTCGGAACTAGGCCTCAGAGGCCAGCATAGTGCGACCACAGATGCCGTGCTTGGCGCCCGGCTCAAGCAGATCGAGACGGCCCTGGGAGATGACCGTGGTGATGAGCGAGCCTTGGTGATGATGTCGACTCTGGTAGGCGCTTTGGTGTTGGCCAGGAGTGTCGAGAGCCCGGAAATGACAACGCGGATAATGGATGTGGTGCGCGACAGCTTGAAAGCGCTGAACCTCGAGGACGAAAAGACCGGTCAGTGACCGGCCTTTTGAGTGGCTTACTTGATTGCCAGCCTGTCGCGATTCTTCTCCAGCAACGCCTTGCCAATACCTTTCACTTCCAACAACTCATCCACTGCCGTGAAGGGGCCATTGCTTTCACGATAAGCCACGATCGCCTTGGCTTTGGCGGCACCAATGCCGAAGAGGTCACGGCGCAGGGTTTCGGCGTCGGCGGCGTTGAGGTTGACCTTGGCCGATTGGTCGGCCTTGGTGAGCTGGGCGGTGATGGGGGCCGGGGCTTCGGGTTTGACGGAAGGTGCTGCCGTGGCCGCAACGGAGAGAGTGGTGAGGAAGGCGAAGATCAACGAAGAGAGGTAGGTGTTTTTCATTGGTGACGCTCCATGACATCGATAAGAGAAAAGCAGCTTTTCCGAAGCTGCTTTTCCACGTTAGATGAAACATCAACCAAGTCAAAAACCCTCATGTTACAAAGCATGATTCAACGCCATAACGCCATCTTCAAAGTTTCACCTACAAAGCCAAGCGCTATTTTGCTGACCGCTCAGGCAAGTACCTGTCAATAAATTCAGTTTTGTTTAGGGTTCAACGACGTTACAGGAAATGCACAATCCCTGGCCCCGAACCATGTGGTCCATCGCTCGGGACAGGGCCCCATGCCACAAACTTATTTGCTGCACTCACCTGCCCGCTCCAAAGAAGAGACGCAGCCCGCTTCTCAGCTGGCGAGGCTTCAGCCCCAGAGCGATGATGGCTCGCAGGTGAGTCTACCGATACAGTCGAGCTGAATGGATGCGTTTGTCAAAACAGGCTGACGCAAGAGGTCCGCGCGCGCTCAACAACTCACTGGAGCATAGTGGCATCTGGTATATTGCCCGCCTTGAACGGAAGCAGGTCCAACGTGGTGGAGCAGACTCCGAGCATCTGGGATAGACCTGTGATTGACTGGCTTCAGGCCCTACGCCGTGGCGGTAAATCGTCGACGTACCGTTCCAGAGCAGTGTCGCCATTAACGTCTAGCGCATTTGAAGATGAGCGCCGAATGCGTGGGCGACTTATGGGGGGCATCCATCCGGTGGAGGCTCATGGCAGTTCGCCTTTACGAGAGCTTGATCTTTTGATGCTGGAGCGGCGCCGACTCAATGCCCAAGCAGACAAATCACTAAACTTTTCGTGTGCCTCAGGATCACTTAGCGTAGTCTGGAAATTTTCGAATTTTCTTAAAAAAGCCGCTAAAGGCCTGAAAATGCGACGCTTTTTATTTTAAGTCAAATTATCGCAGATGGTGGGATGAGACAGATGAGTTTAATCAAATGGATTGATTTTCCTAGTTTAGGTGATGAAAGAGGGGGTCTGGTAGCTCTCGAAATCGGCATGGAAAAGGCAATCCCCTTTGATATCAAACGTGTCTACTATATTTACCGTACTGCTGAGGACGTTAGCCGAGGATTTCATGCGCACCGCAACTTAAAGCAAGTTGCCATCTGTGTCATGGGAAAACTTAGAATGGTCCTTGATAATGGTTTAGTACGCGAAGAATGCTGGATGGAAAATCCAACAAAAGGAATATTGATCGAAAGCATGGTATGGCGTGAAATGCATGACTTCAGTGATGACTGCATTCTATTAGTACTGGCCAGCGAACACTATGATGAATCGGACTATATTCGTAATTATGAATATTTCTTAGAGGCTGCGAAAAATGCCTAAGATTCACGCGCTGGCGGACGTCAAAAGTGAAAATATAGGGACTGCTACTCGAATCTGGCAATTCAGTATTGTTTTTGAAGGTGCCGCCATTGGCAGCAATTGCAATATTTGCGCACATACCCTCATCGAGAGTGATGTTGTGATTGGCAACAACGTCACCATAAAGTCAGGCGTCTTTTTGTGGGACGGCACCCGCATCGAGGACGATGTTTTTCTAGGCCCTAATGCTACGTTCACCAATGACCCTATGCCAAGATCAAAGGTTTACCCTGAAACATTCACGGGTATAACTATCATGCAAGGGGCCAGCATTGGCGCCAACGCCACTCTGCTGCCGGGCATTACAGTGGGGCGCTACGCAATGGTGGGCGCCGGCGCCGTAGTGACAAAGAACGTTCCAGACCGGGCTGTAGTTATTGGCAACCCCGCAAAAATCATCAGGTATGTTGACAAATGATCAGTTTTCTCGACTTGAAGAAAATAAACGCGTTAATGCGCGAAGAGTTAATCGAGTCTTGCACTCGTGTTATTGATTCAGGCTGGTTTATTGGCGGTAATGAACTTTCCAGGTTTGAAGCCCAATTCGCAGCCTATACACACAGTCAACACTGTATTGGTGTTGCCAATGGCCTGGATGCGCTGAACCTGACACTCCGCGCATGGAAGGAAATGGGCAAACTCAAGGAAGGCGATGAAGTTATCGTCCCCGCCAACACCTACATTGCGAGCATATTGGCCATTACGGAAAACCGGTTGGTACCGGTTTTAGTGGAGCCGGACGCAGCCACCTACAATTTGGACCCTAAGCTTGTCGAGGCAGCCATCACCCCTAAAACCCGGGTGATCATGGCCGTACACCTTTACGGACAACTATGCGACATGACAGCGTTGATGACGCTGGCGCAGCGAAACAACCTGCTTGTATTGGAGGACTCCGCCCAAGCACACGGCGCCCGCCAAAATGGTCGTTGTGCAGGGAATTGGGGGCATGCATCGGGCTTCAGCTTTTACCCCGGGAAAAATCTCGGCGCGTTAGGCGATGCCGGTGCAATCACAACCGACGATGATGAACTGGCTGAAACCCTGAAAGCGCTACGAAATTATGGTTCGCACGAGAAGTACAAAAACCTCTATCAAGGCGTAAATAGCCGTCTCGACGAAATTCAAGCAGCCATGCTGAGCGTCAAGCTCAAGTACTTGGATGAACAGACACAGCGTCGTAGAGACGTAGCCCAACACTACATGGAAGGTATCCGCAACCCGGGTATAACGCTACCGCTAGCAATGGGCACATCTGTGCAAGCCTTGGAAAGCCATGTGTGGCATGTATTTGTTATCCGTTGTGAACGTCGCGATGAACTTCAGGACTACCTGCTCGCCCAAGGGATCCAAACAATCATTCACTATCCACTACCTGCACACCAGCAACAGGCCTATAAAAACTGGGACAGCCGTAGTTACCCTCTTACCGAGGCGATCCACAAACAAGTGCTGAGTCTGCCAATCAGTCCTGTCATGACCCCGTCAGAAGTTGAATGTGTCATTGCAGCTGTCAATAATTTTGCGAGTGAAGTCTGAGCTGATGATTGCATCGTTAATACGACTCTGGAAGTGCCTGACACTAAAGAGAAAGGTACAGCTATCAATCATCCTTGTTCTTATGATCATCGCGTCGTTTGCAGAAGTTCTGAGCATCGGCGCGATCGTTCCATTTCTCGCCGTGCTGATTAATCCAGAAAAAATATTGGATCAGCCGTTGGCCAGCGGCATGTTTACTGCGCTGGGTATAGATCCTGCGGACGGATTACTTCTACCACTTACCGTCATTTTCGCACTGGCGGCTATTTTATCCGGGGTGAGCCGGTTTGTTTTGATGTGGGCCCAGAATCGTTTTAGCTCCGCCGTCGGGAGCGATTTGGCGGGAGGCATATACAAAGCCGTCATACATCAACCGTACAGTATGCATCTTTCGCGAAACAGCAGCGAAGTCATCACCGCTATTTTCAACAAAGTTGACACTGTTGTTCGCGAATACCTCATCCCCACGCTGACAATAGCGAGCTCGGCCTTCATGATGCTCGCGATACTTATCATCGTGCTGGCCATTCAACCCGTTGTTGCTTTCCTTGCTTTTGCCAGCTTTGGAAGCGTTTACATCGCCGTCATTCTCGCGACTAAAAAGCAACTGGGCCGGGACAGCCTTGAGGTAAGCTCCAGCTCTGATAAAGTCCTGAAGTTGCTGAACGAAAGCCTTGAGGGGATTCGTGACGTTATCATCGACTCTTCTCAGTTGAATTACCGGAAAGACTTCGACGCTGCCGATTCAAAATTGCGTCGAGCCAAAGCCAACATACAAATTATCGCAAACGCGCCGCGGTATACGATCGAATCGTTTGGCATGTTGATGGTGGCCGTGTTCGCGTACTGGCTGGCACAACAACCGGGAGGCTTATTAGCCTCGATACCGATGCTTGGGGCACTGGCCTTGGCAGCGCAACGTTTACTGCCAGTATTGCAACAGTCCTACGCTGCGTGGGCATGCATTAAAGGAGCCCATGACTCCTTGCTCGATGTGCTCGACCTACTTCCTGAAACCGACACGCCACCCGACACTGACACTCCACGAGTCCATCAACCTTTCAATGAATCGCTGTCTCTTAATGCCGTATCGTTTCGCTACGGTGAAGACGGGCCCTGGGTTCTTAAGGATATCAATCTCACTATCCCAAAAGGTGGTCGTATTGGGTTGGTCGGGGCAACAGGAAGCGGTAAAAGTACTCTGCTCGACATGTTGATGGGGCTGTTACCGCCCACCGAAGGCAGCTTCCTGGTAGATAACACGCAGGTTACAGCTTCCAATTGTCGCAACTGGCAGGCAAATATCGCACACGTGCCTCAGCTCATATTCCTATCTGACGCCTCTGTGGCCGAAAATATCGCCTTCGGAATACCTTATCAGGACATAGACTTTGAACGCGTTCGACGGGCTGCGGAAAAAGCACAAATGGCCGAGGTTATCGAGTCGTGGGCCAACGGTTACGATACGCCGGTAGGAGAGAGAGGTGTTTTTCTATCGGGAGGGCAGCGTCAACGCATTGCGATTGCCAGAGCCTTTTATAAAGAAGCACAGGTTATCGTCCTGGACGAAGCAACCAGTGCCCTTGACAGTAAAACCGAGCAAGAGGTTATGCGAGCCGTAGAAGGACTGGGAGGGGATATAACATTGATCGTCATAGCCCATCGACTCAACACACTCCAGGGATGTGACACAGTGGTTGAAATAGAGAATGGTGTAATCGTCAAGAGCGGCTCCTACGAATCCCTATGTGGCGCCTCCGTGAAAAAGTCCATATAAGTATCGGCTCTCAATCTTAGGCTTTAGATTTCATGACTCATAACGCTAACCCTATAAGCAAAAACGACTGCACCCTCATCATCAACTCATGCGATAACTATGAAGATGTATGGCTGCCGTTTTTCAGTGCCTTCAAAGCTATGTGGCCGGATTGCGACTGCAAGATCATCCTGAATACGGAACACAAGAGCTTCAGTTTTGAAGGGCTGCAAATAGTCTCACTGAACCTTAGCGCGTCAGACGGCAAGAAGCCGTGGGGATGGCGACTGCGCAAAGCGCTATCCTTGGTCGATACAGCGTTCGTGATCACGCTATTTGACGATTTTATCCTCGAAGCACCGGTCAACATAAGAAAATTAGCCCAGTGCATTCAAGAAATGAAAAAAAACACTGAGATAAGTGTTTTTTATTTTAACAACATTCCGGGTACTAACAGCCTCCCCCCAGAGCATGAAGATTTTGAGTTAATTGGGGAGCGAAACGACTACCGACTAAACTCGGCCCCCGGACTGTGGAGAACTCAACAACTCTTGAACTTCACAGGCGAATTGGACTCACCATGGGCTTGGGAGTTCTTCGGCAGCGCGCGAACTTATGGTGAGAGCGGTCAATTTTATTGTGCCAAAATCGACAAAGAAGATACCTTTGTCTATAACTACACACTAGGGGGCGCAATTCGCAGGGGCAAATGGGTTCCAAGCGTCATTACCCCCGTTCTAGAAAAATATAATCTTTCTCTGGACCTCGGACGCAGAGGCATCGCCAGCGAATCACTATCAGATGGAAAATACAGCTTGAAGTGGAAAGTGGACTTCTTTTTATTGGGCTTCAAGATGGTGGGATTGAGCGCCTTCATTTTTCTCTACCGAGTTTTGGCCAAAAAACTCCATAAGCGTTTTCAAAGGTACACTGCATGAACAAGGACAAATTCACTTTTGCGGTTCTAACCTACAATCACGAATCGTATATAATTGAACACCTTGAAAGCATTAAATTTTTAATCGAAACTTTCGGCGCCGCTTATCATTTCAACCTAATCATCGCGGATGACGGCTCGAGAGACAGGACCGTTGAGCTGGCAAATCAGTGGATATCGGCAAACACTGATTTGTTTACCGATATCAAGGTCTTGGCTGACGGATCGAATAAAGGCACCTGCTTCAACTACACACGGCTCTGGCCACTGATTGAAGGCGACTTATTTAAAATAACAGCTGGCGATGATATTTATTCTTGTATCGATCTTTTCAAAGAAGTTGAAACCCTAAAAAATAACGACTTTTTCTCAGGTTTACCGCTGCTGCTGATCGACGGAAAAATTGAAGAGTCACGCTCGACGATTTTTCACATATTGGCGACCGACGTCATCTATAAAGGAAAAAAGCTTATAGAGCGCCTGAGAGGGATCAGCAGCATCAATACACCTAGTTTATTTTGCAATAAAAAGTTCTTAAAAGATAACGAACTGTCAAACTTCATAAATGGCTTTAGCGTTACTGAAGATTTCCCGATGATCGTGAAGATCGCGAACTCTTACGAAAACGTCACTTTCGCTCAAGCAAAGAAAATCTATATTTACTACAGACGCACCTCAGGCTCAACTTATCTTGTTCGAGGATCCGATTTCGACCTAGACAAACTGAAAGCCTTTGATTACATGTTATCCAATGAAAAAAACTGGCTGGATAGACTCATCCTGAAAAACAGGATCTATTGCTACAAACTTAATAACACACCAATGAAAAAACTCCTAAACATCGGATACTATCTTTATCTTTTTAAAATTATTGCCAATTTACGCTCTATCACACAAGCATGTTCAAAGTCGCCCTCAGACACACACCTCCACCAGTCACACTATGACTTAATTGTAAAAAGAGCAAACGCATTTCTAATAAACCAGCAAAACAAACTCACCTCACAAACAAACGAAACACCATAAAAATACAGAAACATACCCACGCTATACTGCAACACAAGCAACACTATCTTTAAGGAGTTGAAGAGTGAATACCGTGAAGAGCTACGCGCCGCTGCTATTGGTCGAGGCCTATTTATTATTTGGTCTATGGATTTTCTTTTTTGGGCCTATTTATTGGCCACTGGAAAACAAAAGCGAATTCCTCGGCTTCATTTTCTTGTACCACGTATTTTTTATTGCCGGGTATATTCTACAAAGCTCATTTTTTCTTAAGCAGCAAGGCGTAAAGCTCGCGGCAACAGAAGCATCTAAAGATGATAATGTATTCGTCAGGTATTTCTGGGTCATTCTATTCTTGGCCTTCGCAGCCAACGTAGTGGTGCATAGGAACACGACGCTTTCCAATTCATACATCCCTGATAATTTTTTTTCCGGTCTTTATAGAGGTCTGGTAATCCCTTGGGAGGCGAGGGCCTTCTACGCGTCAGAAGCGTCCATGATTGGTTTTGTGAAAAACCCCTATATCACGGCAATAACGTTATTCGCTGGCCTTTTTAAGTACATCCTGCTGCCGGGGCTTGTATTCTATTGGCACGCACTGAGCACGCCTCGCAGGGTTGCGGGAATGCTTGTCCTTACCATCCCATTGCTGACAGGGATCATCGCCAGCCTAAGTGTAATCAATTTCTCTTATGTTTTTATCATTTCCACGTGCTTGGGTGTGATGATTGCCTCAAAAAGTTCCAAGGGAGTGATTGATACACTCAAGCAACGGAAATTTTTTATAGCCTTCCTGGCATTCATGTTTTTGTTCTCCTTTTGGCAGTTCTACAGTGTCAAATCAGCACACTCGCCCTATCAAGTTATTGTCGAAAAAAGCAAGCCCCAGTCCTTTGACTATCTAAAACAAAAAGGCATCACTTTCAAAAGCGAAGACCCAGGCGCAGAAAGATCCAATGCAGTAGATTTCTATGAAAAACTCACCAGCTACATGGTCCAAGGCTATTATGGAATGTCAATTTCGCTCGACGAAAACTTTCAATCGTCGTTTGGCATAGGACATTCCGTCTTTCTGCAGAAGTCTTTCGCCCAATACCTGGGCATTGACGTCAGAGATAGAACCTTCCCGCATAAAATAACTGAAAAGTGGGACGAGTTTGTCTATTGGCACTCCTTCTATACTTACATCGCCAACGACGTTGGATTCTGGGGAGTAACTATTGTCATGCTCATACTGGGCGCTTACTTCTCAAATGTTTATCTTTCAGCGATTTTGCATGATAATTTTTATGCAAAAATGCTTTTACCCCTGTTTGGGATTCTTTTCCTATATATCCCCGCTAACAACCAGATATTCGGCTTCCTGGAAACAATGGTTTCTTTTTGGATTTTAACGCTGCTATTTATTCTGTCGAAGCGTGTTCGCGCCAGTGTGTATGCTGAAGTTAAAAATACTTAGGAAACTTCTCGGCCCTCACCCCTTGCCTAGCATCACAGTTTGATGGCGTTGGTGCAGACAGCCCCCTGCTTGCACCCAACTTCGGTTGATCGAGCGCGATGAGCCGGAGACTGACGTTGAATGATCGACACTCGGGTTGAACACCTCCAAGGAAGGAAGCGACAAGAGGCGTCAAGGGGCAAGGAAATCGCGCCTAGGGCTCGCGCGACAAACAGGAGGATGCTATGAACAGCCTGACAGGGCGTGAACTGTTCAGCCCCCGCCCTCGCTGCGATTACAACACAGCAAAGGGGCTTGAGGCTGAACCTAACTGACGCTGGCTACTAACAACCTGATGGAGAGCGGGCAGACAATTCAGCATCACAGTGCCGTTGGGCATGCATCCAGTCAACAATCTCACCTTCCGGGCTGTAGCCACTGACGGTGCTTTTCAGAATCTGCCTGACGAGGATGTAATCATTCTCTTCAACACCCGCCAACAATGCTTGTAACCTTACTTTGAGGATATCCCAGGAGAGAAACTCTTCACTTGCTCGCATGATCATCGGGTGGCTCGTAGCCGCAACATTGTCACCGATCAGCAACTCTTCATAGAGCTTCTCACCCGGCCGCAACCCGCTGAAGTTGATCTGGATATCTCCATGGGGGTTCTTGTCTGAACGCACACTCAAACCCGACAGATGAACCATCTTTTCAGCGAGTTCGACGATCTTCACCGGCTCCCCCATGTCGAGCACGAAGACATCGCCACCCAACCCCAGAGAACCCGCTTGAATCACCAACTGTGCAGCCTCGGGTATGGTCATGAAGTAGCGCGTTATCTTGGGATGGGTAACCGTCAGGGGGCCCCCCGCCTGGATCTGCTTGTGAAACAGTGGAATTACAGAGCCAGAAGAGCCAAGAACATTGCCGAACCGTACCATGGTGAAGCGTGTTTTATTAACACGTGAAACTTTAGACGTATCACCAAACAGAACCGGAGCCAACTCCTTGCTCAATGCCTGCAGAACCAGCTCCGCAAAGCGCTTCGTGCTACCCATGACATTGGTCGGCCGTACCGCCTTGTCAGTTGAGATCAATACGAAATTTTCGACGCCAGCCTGCAAAGCAGCTTGAGCCGTATTGAGTGTACCCATCACGTTATTGAGCACACCCTCGGCGATGTTGTGTTCCACCATGGGCACATGCTTATAGGCGGCCGCATGGTAGACCGTATCAACGGACCAGGCCTTCATGACTTCAAGAAGCCTGTCCTGATACCGTACAGAACCGAGAATGGGTAACAGCTTTACATCCAGGGACTCGGACTGGACACGCTGTTCAAGCTCGGACAGGATACAGTACAAGTTGTATTCGCCATGATCAAACAGCAGTAATGTCGTAGGCTCAAGCGTCAATATCTGGCGACAGAGCTCCGAACCGATAGAACCGCCCGCCCCTGTTACCATGACCACGCGTTGCTTGATGCATCGTTCCAGCAGCTCGTCTTGCGCCGGCACCGGATCCCGCCCCAACAGGTCGGCGATATCCACCTCTTGAATATCATCGACCTTAACTCGGCCACTCGCCAGGTCCATGAACCCTGGAACGCTGCGCACATGCAGTGGGTAGCCTTCAAGGTGTCCCAGTATTTCCCGGCGCCGTGCTCTTGTGGAGGATGGAATCGCCAGCAGCAGTTCTTGCGCACCGGTCTCATTGATCATTCGCTGGATATGTTTTGGCTTGTATACCTGCAGCCCGGAAATCACACGGTCAGCAATACTGTTATCGTCATCGATAAAAGCCACTGGACGCATCAACTTGCCCATGCGCAACGCTGCCACCAACTGATTGCCCGCCGCGCCAGCGCCATAGATGACTACCTTGGGCAGACCGTCTTCACGGTTTGTAAAAGGAACATGCTGAGCCGCAGCAAACCAATCGCCGAGGAAGTATTGACGCATACCAAGCCGCAGGCCGCCAATGATGACCATGCTCAGCCACCAATAGTTGAATACGATCGAACGCGGGACCACTGTCTGGTGATTGCTATATAGGTAGACGACTAGTGCTAGCAACAAGGCGGATAGGCTAACCGCCTTGATAATGGCGATTAATGCGTCATTTCCAAAATAACGCATGACCGCGCGGTACATGCCAAAGTTGATAAAAAGCGGAATAGCAATGACCGGTGCGCAGAGAAACAGCCACAAATGGACGACGAACGGGTTGTTCAGATCGTCAAATCCCAAACGAACAACAAACGCAAGCCATAGCGCCACCCAGACGAGTACGATATCGGTGGCCACCTGCAATATGCGTTTTTGCCTGCGTGGCAAGCCCAACAGGCGGGTACGTAGATTATCCATAGACCCTTTTTATACCTCAGTCCTTAATATCGCCAGAAAAAACGGCAGTTCCATGTTGTGCTTCGTGCAATCACCCAACGATGCAGCCAACAAATTATCCCGTTTTTTCCAGCTCACCAGCATGAAACTTGATAGCCAGCAGTACCAGCGGAACGTAAGCCAGCACAAGCCCCAATACGCCATCAAAGCCTAACCCTACGCAGATGCCGATGGGCAGCAACCAGAACACATTTATGGCTGCCACTGCCAGCGTTACGGGTAAATGACGACCTGCCTTGCGCGATGCATACTGGTAGGCATGACTGCGGTGCGCCTCGTATACCTTATCCCCGCGCACCAGACGCCGCCCAAGGGTAAAGGTCGCATCAACGATAAATACGCCCAGCAAAATGAGCCACACCCAAAGCAACTCACTCGCGACCCAAGCGGCCTGCAACGAAAGCACACCAATCACAATGCCGAGAAAGCCACTCCCGGCGTCCCCCATGAAAATGCGCGCAGGAGGGAAGTTCCAGTAAAGGAATCCGAGTACGGACACCGCGAGCAGCATAGGGCCCAGCATGAGCGCCTCATGTCCGGTCATCCAATACACGAGGCAAGCCCCCAGGCACGCGCAGACGGCTTCGATACTCGCAATTCCATCGATTCCATCCATGAAATTATAGAGATTGAGCATCCAGACCAAGTACATCGCGGCAATCAAATGCCCGAGCCAGCCAAGCTCCAGATCAATCCCCAGCACGTGGACAGCTGGTAAACCTCCCATCCAGAACAACGCCCAACCTGCTGCGGTAAAATGGGCCAATAAACGCCAACGTGCAGCAATGTGACCATGATCATCAAGAAAGCCGACCACTGCAATCAGTGCACCGCTCCCTATTAGTGGCCAGGTAGTCTCCAAACTGATCGATCCAGCGCAAGCCATCAAACCCACGGTAGCCAGATATGTCAGGACAATCGCAATACCGCCGCCTCGCGGCGTCGGTACGGTGTGGGAGCTGCGTCCATTGGGTATGTCCATCAGACTACGCGCCAAAGCATAGCGGCGTAGTACCCAAGTCAACAGAAGCGACGCTATCAGCACCGCCACGAATACCAACCAGAGGGTCATGTAAGAATAAATTCCTGAAACAATATACTGGCAAGAAGACCGTCACAAACAACGAAACGCCTTCATGCCGGGAAGATTTTCGAAGGCTGCCTAACCACCCTTTACGACAGCTGGACCTGTGGTTACACCTAGAAAGGATGCCTCTCGCAGACAATCAGTCAGACGTCAGCCCGCACCATGTCGACACAACGCTCACTGCAAGCAACGAATCCGGTATGCCGCCCCGATGAATCGACGCCCGTTTGTTCGTCATTTGTCATGACGTCTCAAGGTCGCTTTTCTGAAGAGCGACTCAAGACGGTCAAACAACGTTGTCTTTGAAAAGTGTTCAAGGTAATAGCGCCTACCCGCCACCCCCATTTCCTCGCGCTCAGCCACAGGCAATGCACTCAATGTGCGTACGATTTCAGCCAGCCCCACAGCATCGCCGGAAGCACACGCCATTCCTGCGCGTGACTCCTCGACAACCCGGGCAGCCTCACCATCAATCATGGCGATAATGGGCTTCCCTGACGCCAGATATGCCTGAACCTTGCCCGGAATGGTTTTTTCAAAGACTTCATTTGTCTTCAGCGACACCAGGAGCGCATCCGCCGTGGCGAAAAGGGCAGGCATTTTTTCCAACGGATGCCGTCCCAACAATAGAACGTTATCCAAAGAATGCTCTACAACATGCTTGCCCAACCACTCACTGGCCCGACCATTCCCCACGATCACCCAGCGTACAGGCAATTCTGCCTTGATCATCTTGACCGCAGCCATAATGGCTGGAAAGTCCTGGGCTTCACCGATGTTCCCAGCGAAGAGGACCGTGAAGACTGAGTCGTCTCGGGTCAGCAAATCCGAAGTAGCTTGTGCATCGCCAGAAAAGTCATCCTCGGCCCAACTAGGGAAGTAGACCAACCGGCCCGGCGAAATCGAACGCGTGCAGTACTTCCTGACATCCTCGTCAAAAGACCGCGACTGCAACAGCAAATAGTCGGTGCGGTTATAGATCCAAGAGACCATTTTCCCGACCAGGCCAAGTAACTTTGGGTTTTTGACTACCCCTACGGCATTCAAGGTTTCCGGCCACAAATCCAGGATCCAGACAAAGACGGGCGCGCGTTTCAGGCGCCCGAGTACCAATGCAGGAATCGCCGCCATAATAGGCGACACGCCATATACGAAAATTGCGTCGAATGACTGCCCCCTCAACTTGTAGCACCCGAAGGTCGACGCGCTGGTAAAGAACGTGAAGTAATTCAAGGCAAGAGTAATGCTGCGCTTACCACGTGCCAGCATCGGCACCCGAAAAATATGCGCGCCCTGGTAGCGAGAAAACTGCGCTGGATCACGCAAATAATCGCTATAGACCTCACCTTCCGGATAGTTGGGCTGCCCCGTGAGCACCACGACTTCATGGCCTTTGGCAACAAAACCTTCAACCATGTTATTGATACGCATGTTTTCGGGCCAAAAATACTGGGTGACCACTAAAACCTTAAGCGGGCGTTCCTGGGTGAGCCTATCCAATCAGTATTGCTTCCATACAGTGCGCATGACGTAATCGCGATAACTGTGGATTATCCTCACGACCTTCTCGGACACATTCGGCATGCTGTAGTCCGCAACAAGGCGCAAGGTGCGCTCCTGGCCACTGGCTTGGCTCTCCAGCAGTTGCAGCCCCTGCATGACGCGCTCGGCTTCCAGACCAACCATCATCACAGCAGCTTCTTCCATCCCTTCTGGACGCTCATGGGCTTCGCGCATGTTAAGTGCCGGGAAGTTCAGGATTGAAGACTCTTCATTGATAGTGCCGCTGTCCGAAAGGGCGGCTTTTGACGTCACTTGCAGCTTGTTGTAATCCTTGAAACCGAGCGGTTTGAGCAGTTGCACATTTTTGTGGAAGACCACGCCCATGGCATCTACACGTTTTTGGGTGCGCGGATGCGTACTCACAATGACGGGGTAGTCGTAGTGGGCTGCAACTGTATTAAGCACTTCAACCAATTTCAGAAAGTTCTTATCGGAATCGATATTTTCTTCACGGTGCGCACTGACGACAAAAAACTTGCCGGCCTCCAACCCCAGTCGCTCCAATACATCAGAAGCCTCTATACCTTCACGGTAGTAGTTGAGCACCTCGAACATTGGGCTACCGGTTTTGATAACCATGTCAGGCGACAGGCCTTCGCGCAGCAAATAATCGCGTGCAATAGTGCTATAGGTAAGATTGATATCCGCCGTGTGGTCAACGATGCGCCGATTGATCTCTTCTGGAACACGCATATCGAAACAGCGATTGCCAGCTTCCATATGGAAAGTAGGAATCTTGCGACGCTTCGCGGGAATGACTGCCATGCAGCTGTTGGTATCGCCGAGCACCAACAACGCCTCCGGCTTTGTTTCTTCCAACACGCGGTCTACGGCAATGATCACATTGCCGATGGTCTGCGCACCACTGGCACCTGCGGCGTTGAGAAAGTGGTCTGGCTTACGAATACCGAGGTCCTGGAAAAAAATCTCGTTCAATTCGTAATCATAGTTCTGCCCGGTGTGCACCAAAATGTGTTCACAATGCTCGTCCAGACTGGCCATTACCCGCGACAGGCGGATGATTTCCGGACGAGTGCCCACAACCGTGACAACTTTCAGCTTTTTCATCTAAATACTCTTCCAGAATCATTAACATCGGAATCAACGAGCGAGATCACGGCGTCGCACGCCTCGCAGATCAGGCCTGAGTTCCAACCGGCATCGCAAAAGTGTCCGGCCGTTCGCGATCAAAGATTTCATTGGCCCACAACATGACGACCATCTCGTCATCACCAACATTGGTAATATCGTGAGTCCAGCCTGGCACAGTCTCCACGACCTGTGGTCGCTCTCCCTCGGTGTGTAACTCGTAGAACTCGCCAGAAACGATATGACGAAAGCGGAAGCAAGCCTTGCCTTTGATTACGAGGAATTTCTCGGTTTTGCTGTGATGGTAATGCCCGCCACGGGTAATGCCAGGATGAGCGGTGAAGTAAGAGAACTGGCCACTGTCCTTGGTCTTCAACATCTCGACAAAAACGCCACGTGGGTCGCCGTGCTTTTGCACGTCATAGGTAAATTGTTCGACAGGCAGGTAACTTACATAAGTCGAATAAAGCGCACGCACCAATCCTGTGCCAACTGACTCAGTGATTAACGTGTCACGACTGTCGCGAAATGCATGCAACTGATCCGCCAGTTCGCCCACCGTGATGCTATACACGGGTTGCACTTGCGTAGCCAACTCAGCGGACGTTCCGACGTCCATGGCCCTGATGAAAAAATCAATGACGTCGTCGATATAGACCAGGCTAATCACAGCCTCACGATCATTAACTTGTATGGGCAACCCACGGGTAATGTTGTAGCAAAACGTGGCGACGGCGGAGTTGTAGTCAGGTCGTGCCCACTTGCCAAACACATTAGGCAAGCGCAAAACTTCTACCCTGGAACCATGACTATCACGCAGGTCATTTAATGCCTGCTCTGCCGCCAACTTGCTGACACCATAAGGATTGTCCCGGTCGGCCTGGATCGATGAAGTATAAAGAACAGGAATGGCCTTACCGCTTGCCTTGATCGCTTGGCAAAGCGCTAGCGTCAAATCGGTATTTCCGATTTTGAATTCCTCTGGTGATAGAGGCCGGTTGACCCCTGCCAAGTGAAACACAAAATCACAGTCGGCCACTCGTGGAGCCAACTCGGCGATGCTGTTCTCTCGAGTGAAGGAGACAACCTCCACATCCCTACGCTCCGTCAGGTGCGCTATCAGGTTCTTACCGACAAAACCATTGGCGCCGGTGATCAATACCTTCATCACTCACTCCTCGGGCGTAGCGTGCTCGCCACGCTGAATCGCCTGCATGAATTCGAGCTTGAGCAAGAGGCGTTGCATACCGGCGACGTCCAATCGCTCAGTGTTGTGGGAGTTGTAATCTTCCGTACGGGAAATTTTCTCTTCGCCCTGCTCGACAAACTTGGAGTAGTTCAGGTCGCGCAGATCAGGTGGGACGCGGTAATAATCCCCTTTGTCTTCGGCACAAGCCATCTCTTCACGGCTCAACAGCGCTTCAAAAAGCTTCTCGCCGTGACGCGTGCCGATCACTTGAATAGGGTGTTGCGGCTTGCCAACCATGGCGGTCAAGGCTCTGGCCAACGTCTCTACTGTTGCCGCCGGAGCCTTCTGCACGAACAGGTCACCGTTGCGACCGTTTTCGAATGCATACAGCACCAGATCGACGGCATCTGCGAGCGTCATCATGAACCGACTCATGTTCGGATCCGTCAGAGTCAGCGCCTGCCCTGCACGAATTTGCTCGATGAACAGTGGGATTACCGAACCACGCGAAGCCATGACGTTGCCATAGCGCGTGCCGCAGATGACGGTTTTTTTATCATCCACGTTGCGGGACTTCGCCACCATCACCTTCTCCATCATCGCCTTGGAGATCCCCATGGCATTGATAGGGTAGACGGCTTTGTCAGTGCTCAAGCACACCACACGCTTGACTGCGTTCTGAATAGCGGCCTCAAGAACGTTTTCGGTGCCGATAACATTCGTTTTAACCGCTTCCATCGGGTGAAATTCGCAAGAAGGAACTTGCTTGAGCGCTGCCGCATGAAAAATGTAATCTACGCCGCGGGTGGCGTTGAGCACGCTCTGATAATCACGCACATCGCCGATATAGAATTTCAGTTTGGCGTTAGCGTAACGCTTGCGCATGTCATCCTGCTTCTTCTCGTCGCGGCTGAAGATGCGGATTTCAGCAATGTCGCTGTCGAGAAAGCGTTTGAGTACTGCGTTGCCGAATGAGCCAGTGCCACCGGTGATAAGAAGTGTTTTTCCGCTAAACATAATGAGTCCTAAAGCAACGCAAACTGCACAACAAGCTTGTAGCAGGTCAACCACCTCAAAACCTACAATCCAATCAATCTGCTAGCCGCAAAAAATGCACCGCGGTAAAGGATTCTCAAGGAAAACGTCGGAGTTTGACCGCCTATGGCGTGAAATCAGCTGTGTGGGGCGCAGTTAAAGATGATGGATTTTAAAATGGTGACCATTTTAAGCTCTGCGCTCTCAATGTCAAAAGCGAACGCAGATAAATAGCCTGCAGCCGGACGCTTTAACTGACATATCAGAATGGAACCGACCTTGGCTAGAAAGCGCGGAGGGAAGAGCCAGGATTCCAACGGCTGCACTGGTTACAGGACATGCCTATCAGGCTAAACTTTCGCGCGAGGCCTGCGGCGCCCTATCAGCAACGTAAGCACAGGCCCGGCAAGCATTCCAAGAATTAATGCTAATGCGACAAATACAGATATTGGCAACTGGGCGGTCGACCACCCCAGAAAAGTTAGCGAAGCACTCTGCTGGTTTTCCAGCACAAAAACCAATACGAAAAGAGCGGCAAAAAAAACAGCCGCAACCAGAAAAAAGCGTTTAACCCCACGCATAACCACCTCCCGATCGAAACCGACTCAGACGCTTTCTTCCTCGTCTTCGTTCACCCGGTCCCGCAACTCCTTCCCCGGCTTGAAATGAGGCACAAATTTCCCATCCAGACTCACCGACTGCCCAGTCTTGGGATTGCGCCCAACCCGTGGCGCACGGTAATGCAGCGAGAAACTCCCAAACCCGCGGATCTCGATCCGATCACCAGTCGCCAGGCACTGGGACATTTGCTCAAGCATGGTCTTGATAGCCAGCTCCACATCTTTGGATGAGAGCAGCCCTTGATGGGTGACAATTCGTTCGATCAACTCCGACTTCGTCATATTTTTCCCTTCTTTTTCAAGCAGCTAGGAAAAGCGCTTCGAAGGTTTTAGCATGACTTGATGAATTTGAACAGCCCATACGCCAACTTATCTGCATGATCAATTCATACCAATAAAACGCGCCTTCCATGCTCAATTACACATCACCAGCATCGTCCGAGTCACCGCACCTGCAGGATTCCAGCCAAACAGGTAGTCACCCTCTTCATCCTTGGCATCACTGGACCTGGTAATGACCTTGTAGCCCTGCTGCTTGCACTCACGGGCCGCACGCTTTTCGCACTTGTCCCAGCCGGAACCCAGCCCCGAACAGTCGATCTCGATACCGCTGACGCCGTGCCTGGCGTGAGTCTTGGCACTGGTGGCCGAACACCCTGCCAGCATTACCACGGCGAATACAACTATAAGCCTATTCATTCAAATCCTTATTGAATCAGCGACACAAGAGCGGTTTCTTCAAAGACTATAGTTAGATCTGACCCCGCTCGATAGCCCAAGGTTCTCGGGCGATGATTCAACAAATTTCAGGCATAAAAAAGGGCGACCGAAGTCGCCCTTTTTTACAGCTTTACAGAACTTAGTTCTGCTTAGCCATTGCTTCGCGCAGCAGGGAGGCCATGGTGGTCTCGCCTTGTGCAGCTTCCGGAGCCGATTTCAGGCTCTGGATAGCTTCTTTCTCTTCAACTTCGTCTTTCGACTTGATGGAGAGTTGGATTACGCGGCTCTTACGATCAACGCTGATGATCTTGGCTTCTACTTCCTGGCCTTCTTTCAGAACGTTGCGCGCGTCTTCAACGCGGTCACGGCTGATTTCGGAGGCTTTCAGAGTCGCTTCGATATCGTCGGCCAGAACGATGATGGCGCCTTTGGCGTCAACTTCTTTCACAGTGCCTTTAACGATTGCGCCTTTGTCGTTCTCTTGAACGTACTCGGAGAACGGATCGCTTTCCAGTTGCTTGATACCCAGGGAGATGCGCTCGCGCTCTGGGTCAACCGACAGGATAACGGTGTCCAGCTCGTCGCCCTTCTTGAAACGACGAACAGCTTCTTCGCCCACTTCGTTCCAGGAGATGTCGGACAGGTGAACCAGGCCGTCGATGCCGCCGTCCAGACCAATGAAGATACCGAAATCGGTGATCGACTTGATGGTGCCGGAGATTTTATCGCCCTTGTTGAACTGGCCAGAGAAATCTTCCCATGGGTTAGATTTGCACTGCTTGATGCCCAGGGAGATACGACGACGCTCTTCGTCGATGTCCAGAACCATAACTTCCACTTCGTCGCCGACTTGTACGACTTTCGAAGGGTGGATGTTCTTGTTGGTCCAGTCCATTTCGGAAACGTGTACCAGGCCTTCAACGCCTTCTTCCAGCTCAGCGAAGCAGCCGTAGTCGGTCAGGTTGGTAACACGCGCGGTTACGCGAGTGCTTTCTGGGTAACGGGCTTTGATAGCAACCCATGGATCTTCACCCAGTTGCTTCAGGCCCAGGGAAACACGGTTGCGCTCGCGATCGTATTTCAGAACCTTGACATCGATCTCGTCGCCAACATTGACGATTTCGGAAGGATGCTTGATGCGCTTCCAAGCCATGTCGGTAATGTGCAGCAAGCCATCCACGCCACCCAGGTCGACGAATGCGCCGTAGTCGGTGAGGTTTTTGACGATACCTTTGACTTGCTGACCTTCCTGCAGGGATTCCAGCAGAGCTTCACGCTCGGCGGAGTTCTCTGCTTCCAGGACGCTGCGACGGGAAACGACAACGTTGTTGCGTTTCTGGTCGAGTTTGATGACCTTGAATTCGAGTTCTTTGCCTTCCAGGTGCGTGGTGTCGCGCACAGGACGAACGTCGACCAAAGAACCTGGCAGGAACGCACGGATGCCGTTAACGTCGACAGTGAAGCCGCCTTTAACCTTACCGTTGATAACGCCCTTGACCACTTCTTCAGCTGCGAAGGCTGCTTCGAGAACAATCCAGCATTCAGCGCGCTTGGCTTTTTCACGGGACAGCTTGGTTTCACCGAAACCGTCTTCAACCGAGTCCAGAGCAACGTGAACTTCGTCACCGACATTGATTGTCAGATCGCCAGCATCGTTGTAGAACTGTTCCAGCGGGATCAGAGCTTCAGACTTCAGACCAGCGTGAACGGTTACCCAGCGAGCTTGGTAATCGATATCAACGATAACACCGGTGATGATGGAGCCTGCCTGAAGGTTCAGGGTTTTTAGGCTTTCTTCAAAGAGTTCCGCAAAGCTTTCGCTCATTTTAATTCCTGTTGATAAGGGCGAAGAATACGCCCATCTCCACACCCCAGACGGTGTGGGTCAGTTTCAGTTAAAAGAAGCCACCGCAGGACTATGACTGGTCCCCTGCGGCCTTCTTGATCACCCGGCGATATCGCGAATGGCGATTTCGCTCAAGATGCGTTCCAGCACCTGCTCGATGGACAGCTCCGTGGAATCCAGTTGTATGGCATCAGCCGCCGGCTTGAGCGGGGCTACTGCGCGCTGGGTATCACGCTCATCGCGTGCACGGATCTCATCTAGCAGACTCGACAGACTAACACCATCGACTTTGCCCTTCAACTGCAAGTAGCGGCGGCGAGCCCGCTCCTCGGCGCTGGCAGTCAGGAAAATCTTCAGCGGGGCCTCCGGAAACACCACGGTTCCCATATCACGCCCGTCGGCCACCAGCCCTGGCGGCTCCTGGAACGCCCGCTGACGCTGCAGCAGCGCATCGCGCACCGCCGGCAGTGCGGCAACCTGGGAGGCCCAGGAGCCGACTTGTTCATTGCGCAGATCATCGGTCACGTCATCCCCTTCCAGGATGATGCGCTGCGGATGACCTTCCGTCGCGCCGACGAACTGCACATCAAGGTGCGCCGCCAGCAGCTTCAGGGATTCTTCGTTGGTCAGGTCGACGCCATGGTTGCGCGCAGCAAACGCCAGCAGGCGATACAGCGCGCCGGAATCCAGCAGACACCAGCCCAGGCGCTTGGCCAGGATGCCGGCGATCGTGCCTTTGCCCGAGCCGCTTGGCCCGTCGATGGTAATCACCGGTGCTTTGATATTCACAATTGAGCCTCTTGGGCAACACGGATGCCGACTTGGGCACACAGTGTAAGAAAGTTCGGAAAAGACGTAGCAACATTGGCGCAGTCACGGATACGAATCGGCGCCGCTGCCCGCAGGGAAGCCACACTGAATGCCATGGCAATCCGATGATCGCCATGGGCATGGACTTCACCACCGCCCATCAGGCCACCGTCAATGATAATCCCATCAGGGGTCGGTTCACACTTGACCCCCAGCGCCAACAGACCGTCGGCCATCACCTGGATACGATCAGACTCCTTGACGCGCAACTCCTCGGCACCGCGCAGCACGGTGCGCCCTTCGGCACAGGCCGCCGCCACAAACAGCACCGGGAATTCATCGATCGCCAGCGGCACCAGCGCTTCGGGAATCTCGATCCCCTTCAACGCAGCGGCGCGCACGCGCAGGTCAGCTACAGGTTCGCCACCCACTTCACGCGGGTTCTCCAGAGTGATATCGGCGCCCATCAGGCGCAGGATGTCGATCACCCCGGTACGCGTCGGGTTGATGCCGACATGCTCCAGCAACAGCTCGGAGCCCTCGGCAATCGAAGCCGCCACCAGGAAAAACGCCGAGGAGGAAATATCCCCCGGCACTTCGATATGGGTAGCAGTCAGCGCGTGGCCGGACTCTACGGACGCAGTAGCGCCATCCACCGCCACCGGATAACCAAAGCCACGCAACATACGCTCGGTGTGATCACGGGTCGGCGCTGGCTCTGTCACCGAGGTCTTGCCCTCAGCGTACAGCCCTGCCAGCAACACGCAGGATTTGACCTGCGCACTGGCCATCGGCAACGCGTAATTCAGCCCCTTCAGCGCCTGCCCACCTCGAATGGTCAGCGGCGGGCGCCCTTCCGGCCCGGTTTCGATCACTGCACCCATTTCCCGCAGTGGCTTGGCCACGCGACTCATCGGACGCTTGGACAACGACGCGTCGCCGGTCAACACGCTGTCGAAGCTCTGCGCCGCCAACAAACCGGACAGCAAACGCATGGACGTACCGGAGTTACCGAGATAGATCGGCCCCGGTGCCGCCTTCAACCCATGCAGGCCCACCCCATGAATAGTCACGCGCCCATGGTGCGGCCCCTCAATCACCACGCCCATGTCGCGAAACGCCTGCAGGGTCGCCAGGGCATCTTCGCCCTCCAGGAAACCTTCGACCTCGGTCACACCCTCAGCCAACGACCCCAGCATGATCGACCGATGGGAGATCGACTTGTCGCCTGGCACCCGGATGCGCCCGCTCAAGCGGCCACCCGGCTCAGCGAAAAAGGTCAACTCATCGGCGTTCACTGCGGTTTCCATGTAGGCCCGGCGTGCCAGGATCTTGCTGAAATGCTCACGCGCCACCCGCGCACGGGTGAACACGCCCAACAACTGATGACCATCCCCGGCATCCACCGCGTCGCGCAAGGCGTCGAGGTCACTGCGGAAGGTGTCCAGGGTGCGCAACACCGCCTCACGATTGGCAAGGAAGATGTCATGCCACATCACCGGATCGCTGCCGGCAATCCGCGTGAAATCGCGAAAGCCACCGGCGGCGTAACGGAAAATCTCCAGGTTTTCGTTGCGCTTGGCCAACGAGTCCACCAAGCCAAACGCCAGCAGGTGCGGCAGATGACTGGTCGCCGCCAGCACTTCGTCGTGACGCTCGACCTGCATGTGCTCGACATCCGCGCCCAACTCACGCCACAGGCGATCCACCACCGCCAGCGCAGCCGGATCGGTCTGTTCCAGCGGTGTCAGGATCACTTTGTGACGGCGGAACAGCTGCGCATTGGACGCCTCCACCCCACTTTGCTCGGAACCGGCAATCGGATGCCCCGGCACGAAACGCGTCGGCATACCGCCAAAGGCCAGCTGCGCGGCGCGCACCACATTGCCCTTGGCACTCCCGACATCCGTGAGGATCGCCTGGCCGAGGTCCATGCCTGCCAACAACGCCAGCAACTTCTCCATGGCCAGGATCGGCACAGCGAGTTGGATCACATCAGCGCCCTGGCACGCGAGCGCCAGGTCTGCCTCACAGCGATCCACCACGCCCAACTCAACCGCCAATTTGCGAGATTGCGGGTCCAGGTCCACACCGACCACTTCGCGGCACAGCCCGCTTTCACGCAGGCCCTTGGCGAAGGAGCCGCCGATCAACCCCAGGCCGACCACCACCAGGCGACCGATCATAGGCACAGCAGGTTGCAATGCAGTGACATCAACCACGAGCCAGAACCTTGGCCAGCGCCTCCAGGAAGCGGGCGTTTTCTGCCGGCAGACCGATGGTGATACGCAGGTGGTTCGGCATGCCATAGTTGGCGGTCGGGCGCACGATCACGCCTTCACGCAGCAAGCCCTGGAATACCGGAGCCGCCACTTGGCCGAGATCGACGCAGATGAAGTTGCCTTTGGACGGAATCCAGCCCAGGCCCAACTCACGGAAGCCGTCCTGCAACTGCAGCATGCCGGTTTCGTTGAGGCGACGACCCTCTTCCAAGTACTCGGCATCCTTCACCGCCGCACAGGCCGCCGCCAGGGCGAGGCTGTTGACGTTGAACGGTTGACGCACACGATTCAGCACATCGGCAACCACGGCCGTGGACAGGCCGTAGCCCACCCGCAGCGACGCCAGGCCGTAAGCCTTGGAGAACGTGCGCGACACCAGCAGGTTCGGGTAGGCCGCCAGGAAGTCCAGGCCGTCCGGCAGGTCGCTGCCTTCGGCGTACTCGATGTAAGCCTCGTCCAGCACCACCAGCACCTGCTCAGGCACGTCCTGCAGGAAGTCGTCCAATGCCTGGACGTCGAACCAGGTGCCGGTCGGGTTGTTCGGGTTGGCGATGAACACCACGCGGGTTTTCGCGTCTATCGCCGCCAGCATGGCCGGCAGGTCATGCCCCCAATCCTTGGCTGGAACTACCTTTGCGTCGGCACCCACGGCCTGGGTCACGATCGGATAAACCGCGAACGCGTGCTCGCTGAACACCGCATTCAAGCCCGGGGCCAGGTAAGCACGGCCGACCAGCTCAAGAATGTCGTTTGAACCGTTACCCAGGGTGACCTGGTTCAGCTCGACCCGGCACTTTTCAGCCAGCAGGGTCTTGAGCGCAAAGCCATTGCCATCCGGATAACGGGTCAGCTCGGCCAGCTCTTCACGGATCGCTGCCAGCACTTTGGGGCTTGGACCCAGCGGGTTTTCATTACTGGCCAGCTTGACGATATTCGCCGGATCCAGGTTCAACTCACGCGCCAACTCGTCCACAGGCTTGCCCGGGACGTAAGGCGACAGTTGTTGCACGCCCGGCTGAGCCAGGGCGAGGAAGTTGCCACTCATGTTAAAGCCTCACAAAACCGCTTTCGGGTAAGAGCCCAGCACCTTGAGTGCCACGGCTTCCTGACTGATTTTCTCCAGCACACCCTTGACCAGCGGGTCGCGGTGATGGCCGATGAAGTCGATAAAGAACACGTAAGTCCATTTACCGCTGCGCGAAGGACGAGTCTCGATGCGCGTCAGGTCAATCCCGTTATCGTGGAACGGCACCAGCAGCTCATGCAGCGCGCCGGGCTTGTTGCTCATGGAAACAATGATCGAAGTTTTGTCATCGCCGGTCGGCGGCACTTCCTGGCTACCGATCATCAGGAAGCGCGTGGAGTTGTCCGGGCGATCCTCGATCTTTTCAGCCAGGCGCGTCAGGCCATACAGGCCCGCCGCCATATCACCGGCGATCGCCGCCGAATTCCACTCACCCTTGACCCGCTTGGCTGCCTCGGCGTTGCTGGACACCGCCACGCGCTCGACATTCGGGTAATGCGCGTCCAGCCACTTGCGGCACTGGGCCAGGGACTGGGCGTGGGAGTAGATACGACTGATGCTGTCGGTCTTGGTGTTCTCGCCCACCAGCAGGTGGTGGTGGATACGCAGCTCAACCTCACCGCAGATCACCATGTCGTGCTCAAGGAAGCTGTCGAGGGTGTGGTTCACCGCGCCTTCGGTGGAGTTCTCCACCGGCACCACGCCAAAGTTCACCGCACCGGCCGCCACTTCGCGGAACACTTCATCAATCGCCGCCATTGGCTTGCTGATCACCGCGTGACCGAAGTGCTTCATGGCCGCCGCTTGAGTGAAGGTGCCTTCCGGGCCCAGGTAAGCCACTTTCAGCGGCTGCTCCAGGGCCAGGCACGAGGACATGATTTCGCGGAACAACCGCGCCATCTCTTCGTTACCCAGCGGGCCTTTGTTGCGCTCCATCACACGCTTGAGCACCTGCGCTTCACGCTCGGGACGGTAGAACACCGGCACCTCGCCTTCGGCCAGGGACGCCATCTTCACCCGCGCCACTTCCTGGGCACACCGCGCGCGCTCACTGATCAGTTCCAGGACTTTCTCGTCCAGGCTGTCAATGCGTACGCGCAGGGCCTTGAGTTCTTGCTCAGACATTAGCCGTGTTCCTTTTCGAACTCTGCCATATAGGCAACCAGCGCATTGATGGCGTGGATGTCGACGGCGTTGTAGATAGAGGCGCGCATGCCACCGACCGAACGGTGACCCTTCAGGTTCAGCAGGCCGCGCGCGTCGGCACCGGCCAGGAATGGCTTGTCCAGGCGGTCGTCAGCCAGGCGGAACGGCACGTTCATCCACGAGCGATCAGTCAGGTTGATCGGGTTGCTGTACAGGCCGCTTGCGTCGATGAAGTCGTACAGGACGCGCTTCTTCTCTTCGTTCAACTTGCCCATGGCAGCGACACCGCCCTGCTCTTTCAGCCACTCGAACACCAGGCCGGACAGGTACCAGGCGAAGGCCGGCGGAGTGTTGTACATCGAGCCGTTATCGGCGGCGACCTTGTAGTTGAGCATGGTCGGGCACAGCGAGCGCGCGCGACCCAGCAGGTCTTCACGGATGATGTTGACCAGGATACCGCTCGGGCCGATGTTCTTCTGGGCTCCGGCGTAGATCATGCCGTACTTCGACACGTCGATCGGGCGCGAAAGGATGTCCGAAGACATGTCGCACACCAGCGGCACGTCGCCGACTTCCGGCACCCAGTCGAACTCCAGGCCGCCGATGGTTTCGTTCGCCACATAGTGAACATAGGAAGCGTTTTTCGACAGCTTCCACTCGTTCTGGCCCGGGATCGCGAAGTAGTCGTAAGGCTTGGCGGTGCCTGCCACGTTGACGTTGCCGTAGCGGGAGGCCTCTTCAATGGCCTTCTGGCCCCAGATACCGGTGTCGATGTAGTCAGCAGTGCCGTCTTCCGGCAGCAGGTTCAGCGGGATCTGGGCGAACTGCTGGCTGGCGCCGCCTTGCAGGAACATCACTTTGTAGTTCGATGGAATGTCCAGCAAGTCGCGCAGATCCTGCTCGGCCTTGGTGGCGATTGATACAAACTCATCGCTGCGATGGCTCATTTCCATCACGGAGAGGCCTTTTCCATGCCAGTCGAGGAGTTCACCCTGCGCACGCTGCAGGACTGCTTCAGGAAGCGCCGCGGGACCGGCACAGAAGTTATAGGCTCTCTTGCTCACATCCAATCTCACTCTGATCTGGTGGGGCTGCAATCATGTTCGGCAACACGCTCTTATTGGAGCGGACCGTTGTGGGAGCTGGCTTGCCTGCGATGCAGGCACCTCGGTATTTCAGTGATACCGCGGTGATGCCATCGCAGGCAAGCCAGCTCCCACATGTTTCAAAGGGGACAAACAACAAGGGGGCGAATCTTCATCCGCCCCCTGTGTGTCCGCTTATTCCTGCGGTTCTTCTTCGTCTGCGGCAGCATCGAGGGTTGGCTCGTCGACGTTGTCATCGCCTGCTGCGATCACCTCGCCATCGAATACCGCACCTTCTTCCCCTTCCAGCTCCTCGCCTTCGACTTCCGATGGCTCCTGGACACGCTCCAGGCCTACCAACGTCTCGTCGCTGGCCAGCTTGATCAGCGTCACGCCCTGGGTGTTACGGCCCAGGCTCGACACTTCAGCCACACGGGTACGCACCAGGGTGCCCTGGTCGGAAATCAGCATGATCTCCTCGCCATCGAGCACCTGCACTGCGCCGACCAGACGGCCGTTGCGGTCGTTGCTGACCATGGCGATCACGCCCTGGCCGCCACGCTTGTACTCCGGGAACTCACTGATGGCGGTACGCTTGCCATAACCACGCGCCGAAGCGGTGAGGATCTGGCTGCCTTCTTCCGGGATCAACATCGAAATCAGCTTCTGCCCTTCTGGCAGGCGCATGCCGCGCACACCGCGGGCGGTACGGCCCATGGCGCGAACGTCGGATTCCTTGAAGCGTGTCACCTTGCCACCGTCGGAGAACAGCATGACTTCACGCTCGCCATCGGTGATGGCAGCCGAAATCAACACGTCGCCTTCGTCCAGCTCCAGGGCGATCAGGCCCACGCTGCGTTGACGACTGAAGGATTCCAGCGGGGTCTTCTTCACGGTGCCTTTGGCGGTGGCCATGAAGATGAAGTGACCTTCGGTGTATTCCTCGACCGGCAGCATGGTGGTGATGTACTCATCACTGTCCAGCGGCAGCAGGTTGACCAACGGGCGACCACGGGCGGCACGGGAGGCTTCCGGGATTTCGTAGGTTTTGAGCCAGTACACCTTGCCCTTGCTGGAGAACAGCAGCAGCGTGGTGTGGCTGTTGGCAACCAGCAGGTGAGCGATGTAGTCCTCATCCTTGACGCCAGTAGCCGATTTACCTTTACCACCACGACGCTGGGCCTGGTACGCCGCCAGCGGCTGGGTCTTGGCATAGCCACCGTGGGAGATGGTCACCACACGCTCTTCTTCCGGGATCATGTCGCCCAGGGTCAGGTCGAGGCGCGCATCGAGGATTTCGGTACGGCGCACGTCGCCGTATTCGGCGCGGATCACTTCCAGTTCTTCGCGGATCACTTCCATCAGGCGCACGGCGCTGCTGAGGATGCGGATCAACTCGCCGATCTGGTTGAGGATCTCCTGGTACTCAGCCAGCAGCTTCTCGTGCTCCAGGCCGGTCAGGCGGTGCAGGCGCAGTTCCAAGATGGCCTGGGCCTGCTCTGGCGACAGGAAGTATTTGCCTTCACGCAGGCCGTATTGCGGGTCCAGGGTCTCCGGACGGCACGAGTCGGCGCCGGCACGTTCAACCATGGCCACCACGGCACTGGATTCCCAAGGGGTGCTGATCAGCGCTTCCTTGGCTTCCGACGGGGTTGGCGAGGCCTTGATCAGCGCGATCACCGGATCAATGTTCGACAGCGCAACCGCCTGGCCTTCCAGGATATGGCCGCGCTCGCGAGCCTTGCGCAGCTCGAACACGGTACGGCGGGTGACCACTTCGCGACGGTGACGCACGAAGGCTTCCAGCAGATCCTTAAGGTTCAGGATGCGCGGGCGGCCGTCGATCAGGGCAACCACGTTGATACCAAACACGCTTTGCAGCTGGGTCTGGGCGTAGAGGTTGTTGAGGATCACCTCAGGCACTTCGCCACGACGCAGCTCGATCACCACGCGCATACCGTCTTTGTCAGACTCGTCGCGCAGTTCGGTGATGCCTTCGAGCTTCTTCTCTTTAACCAGCTCGGCGATCTTCTCGATCAGGCGCGCCTTGTTCAGCTGGTAAGGGAGTTCGGTGATGACGATCTGCTGGCGGCCACCGACCTTGTCGATGTCTTCGATGATCGAGCGGGCGCGCATGTAAATGCGACCGCGACCGGTGCGGTAGGCTTCGATGATGCCGGCGCGACCGTTGATGATCGCGGCGGTCGGGAAGTCCGGACCGGGGATGTATTGCATCAGCTCATCGACGGTCAGCTCAGGGTTGTCGATGAGGGCCAGGCAACCGTCGATGACTTCACCGAGGTTGTGTGGCGGGATGTTGGTGGCCATGCCCACGGCAATACCGCTGGAGCCGTTGACCAGCAGGTTGGGAATCTTGGTTGGCATGACGGCCGGGATCATTTCGGTGCCGTCGTAGTTCGGCACCCAGTCCACGGTTTCTTTGTGCAGGTCGGCCAGCAGCTCGTGCGCCAGCTTGGTCATGCGCACTTCGGTGTATCGCATGGCCGCGGCGTTGTCGCCGTCGACCGAACCGAAGTTGCCCTGGCCGTCTACCAGCAGGTAGCGCAGGGAAAACGGCTGGGCCATCCGAACGATGGTGTCGTACACCGCAGTGTCGCCGTGAGGGTGATACTTACCGATCACGTCACCGACAACACGGGCAGATTTCTTGTACGGCTTGTTCCAGTCGTTACCCAGCTCGCTCATCGCGAACAGCACACGCCGGTGCACGGGCTTCAAGCCATCGCGCGCATCAGGCAGTGCCCGACCGACAATTACGCTCATCGCGTAGTCGAGGTAGGACTGTTTCAGCTCGTCTTCGATATTGACCGGGAGGATTTCTTTGGCCAGTTCGCCCATGAGAAGCCTGATTCCTTTTTCGGGTGAAACCTCGTCACATCCATATGGGACGAACGAAGCTCGCCGCTGCCGGCAAGTGCCTGACAACGACTTACGACAAATCAACGAGTTATGACACGGATCTGCACGTTATAGGCAGCCCCTCGGGGCAACCCTGGAAACCGCCGGATGTTATCACAATCGCCGCCACGCACCTATCCCCCTGATGCGCATGGAGCATAGTTAGTTGACGGATGACAGGCTTGAGGGGGACGAGAGGGGCTCAGAGCTGGATGGGTGGTGTTTTTTGGGGTTGGATCCAGGGGTTTTGTTGAGTGAAAGGGCCATTCGCGAGCAAGCCCGCTCCCACATTTTGAAAGTGTTCACAAATCAAATGTGGGAGCGGGCTTGCTCGCGAATGCAATCCAACAGGCACCAATGCCCTCAATGCAACCGCTTACGGCACATCAACTTCGCCAGTTTGGCCGTATCCGGCCGCTCAACAATGCCCTTTTCCGTCACGATCACGTCAATCAAGTCAGCCGGCGTCACATCAAACACCGGATTGAACGCCTCCCCCCCCAGTCGCTGCCCGACAATGTCCAGCAACTCCCCCGAATCCCGCTCTTCCAGCGCAACGTCATCGCCAGTGGCCATCATCAGGTCCAGCGTGGAGCTCGGCGCCACCACCATGAAGCGCACGCCGTGGTGCATGGCGCACACCGCCAGCTGGTAGGTGCCGATCTTGCTGATCACATCACCATTGGCCGCGATGCAATCGGCGCCGACGATCACCCAGGTCACGCCCTTGGTCTTGAGGATATGCGCGCCGGCCGAGTCAGCGTTCACCGTCACCGGGATGCCCTCGCCCGCCAGCTCCCACGCCGTCAGCCGCGAACCTTGCAGCCACGGACGGGTCTCGTTGGCGTACACCTGTTCGACCATGCCTTCCAGGTAAGCCGCGCGAATCACCCCGAGCGCCGTCCCCACACCACCGGTCGCCAGCGCACCGGCGTTGCCGTGGGTGAGGATCGCCTGGGCATTGCCCTGGTGCTTGCGGATCAACTCGACGCCCAATTGAGCCATGGTCAGGTTGGCTTCCCGATCACTTTCATGGATCGCAATGGCCTCGGCTTCCAACACCGCCAGCGGGTCGGCGTGCTTTTTGACCCGGTCCAGGCGGTCGCGCATGCGCTTCAACGCCCAGAACAGGTTCGATGCGGTCGGCCGGGTATCGGCTAAAAGTGCGTAGTCTTCTTCCCAGGCAGCCTGCCAGTCGCCGCCCTCGGCGATCCGCTCGCGGGCAGCGAGCACCAGGCCATAGGCGGCGCTGATGCCGATAGCCGGTGCACCACGCACCACCATCGTGCGAATGGCCGCCGCCACCTCGTCGGCCGAGATGCAGATCACCCAGCGCTCAACGGCCGGCAAGGCACGCTGATCGAGCAGGTGCAGTGCGCCATCACGCCAATCGATGGCCTTCACCCTCTCCGCAGCCAACAGTCGATCGCGCATCCCTTACCCCGCACTCATGAACAAAGCCGCCGATTATAGCGATCCGCCAGCGGAGACGCTCGGGTATACTTCGCCCTTCTTTTATAGCTGCCTGGGAAGAAGCCTGCGATGACCGCCACTGCTGCCCCGCTTGACTTGGTATTGCTGCCGACCTGGCTGGTGCCCGTCGAACCTGCCGGCGTGGTGCTCAAGGAGCATGCCCTCGGCATCCGGGACGGGCGCATTGCCTTTATCGGGCCACGGGCCGCAGCGTTGAAGCTTAAAGCCACGGAGGTGCGCGAACTGCCGGGCATGCTGCTCAGCCCGGGCCTGGTCAACGCCCACGGCCACGCGGCGATGAGCCTGTTTCGCGGCCTGGCCGATGACCTGCCACTGATGACCTGGCTCGAAAAGCACATCTGGCCCGCCGAGGCCAAATGGGTCGACGAAGCCTTCGTGCGCGACGGCACCGACCTGGCCATCGCCGAACAGCTCAAGGGCGGCATCACCTGCTTCTCCGACATGTACTTCTACCCCAAGGTTGCCAGCGACTGCGTGCACAACAGCGGCATCCGTGCACAGATTGCATTCCCGATCCTCGATTTCCCGATCCCGGGCGCCAGCACCGCCGATGAGGCCATTCGCCAGGGTGTCGAGCTGTTCGGCGACCTCAAGCATCACCCGCGCATCAAAATCGTGTTCGGCCCCCATGCCCCGTACACCGTGTGCGATGAGAACCTGGAAAAAATCCGGGTCATGGCCGAAGAGCTGGACGCGTCGATCCATATGCACGTTCACGAAACCGCCTTCGAAGTGCAGCAAGCTGTCGAACAGACCGGCGAGCGCCCACTGGCGCGCCTGGGTCGACTCGGCCTGCTCGGCCCACGCTTCCAGGCCGTTCACATGACCCAAATCAGCGAGGACGACCTGGCTTTGCTGGTAGAAAGCAACACCAGCATCATCCATTGCCCGGAATCGAACCTGAAACTGGCCAGCGGCTTTTGCCCGGTGGAGCGTCTGTGGCAGGCTGGCGTCAATGTGGCCATCGGCACTGACGGCGCAGCCAGCAACAATGACCTGGACTTGCTGGGCGAAACCCGTACAGCCGCGATGCTGGCCAAGGCCGTCGCCGGTTCGGCCACCGCCCTGGATGCCCATCGCGCCCTGCGCATGGCTACCCTCAACGGCGCCCGGGCCATGGGCCTGGAAAGCGAGATCGGTTCGCTGGAAGTGGGCAAGGCCGCCGACATCGTCGCCTTCGACCTGTCGGGGCTGGCGCAACAACCGATCTACGACCCGGTCTCACAGCTTATATATGCCACCGGACGCGATTGCGTGAAACACCTTTGGGTCGCCGGCAAGCAGTTGCTCGACGATCGGCAATTGACCCGCATGGATGAACAACAGTTGACCGCCACGGCCATCGCCTGGGGCCAACGCATCAGCGGGCACACCGAATAACGAAGGTTTTGAACCCACGGGTTCAGGACTGACCAAACGATTTATCAGGTTTAGAGGATTCACCATGAGCAACGTCGACCACGCCGAAATCGCCAAATTCGAAGCCCTGGCCCACCGCTGGTGGGACCGCGAGAGCGAGTTCAAGCCGCTGCACGACATCAACCCGCTGCGGGTCAACTGGATTGACGAACGCGTCAACCTGGCCGGCAAGAAGGTACTGGACGTCGGTTGCGGCGGCGGCATCCTCAGCGAAGCCATGGCCCAGCGCGGCGCCACCGTCATGGGCATCGACATGGGCGAAGCGCCGCTGGCCGTGGCCCAGCTGCACCAGCTGGAATCCGGCGTGAGCGTCGAATACCGCCAGATCACCGCCGAAGCCCTGGCCGAAGAAATGCCCGAGCAGTTCGACGTGGTCACCTGCCTGGAGATGCTCGAACACGTACCGGACCCGTCCTCGGTGATCCGCGCCTGCTTCCGCATGGTCAAGCCAGGTGGCCAGGTGTTCTTCTCCACCATCAACCGCAACCCCAAGGCCTACCTGTTCGCGATCATCGGCGCCGAATACATCATGAAGCTGCTGCCGCGCGGCACCCATGACTTCAAGAAATTCATCCGCCCTTCCGAGCTGGGTGCCTGGAGCCGCCAGGCCGGCCTGACCGTCAAGGACATCATCGGCCTGACCTACAACCCGCTGACCAAGCACTACAAGCTGGCCAACGATGTGGACGTCAACTACATGATCCAGACCCTGCGCGAGGAGTGAGCCTGTGAAGTTGCGAGCCGTACTCTTCGACATGGATGGCACCCTGCTGGACACCGCGCCGGACTTTATCGCCATCTGCCAGGCCATGCGCACCGACCGTGGCCTTGAGCCGATCAACCCGCAGCATATCCGCGATGAAATTTCCGGTGGTGCGCGGGCGATGGTTGCCGTGACCTTCTCGATGGACCCCGAATCCCCAGGCTTTGAAGACCTGCGCCAGGAGTTCCTGGAGCGCTACCTCAAGGGCTGCGCGATCCACAGCAAGCTGTTCGACGGCATGGCCGAGCTGCTGGAAGACATCGAGAAGTCCAAGCTGGTGTGGGGCGTGGTCACCAACAAGCCGCTGCGTTTTGCCGAACCGATCATGCAGCAACTGGGCCTGGCCGAGCGCTCGGCGCTGCTGATCTGCCCGGACCATGTGAAAAACAGCAAGCCGGACCCGGAGCCGCTGATTTTGGCGTGCAAGATGCTCGACCTGGACCCGGCCAGCGTGCTGTTCGTGGGCGACGACCTGCGCGATATCGAATCCGGCCGCGACGCTGGCACGCGCACCGCTGCGGTCACCTTTGGCTACATCCACCCGGACGACAACCCGCGCAACTGGGGTGCCGACGTGGTGGTGGACCACCCGCTGGAACTGCGCAAGGTGCTGGATAACGCACTGTGCAGTTGCTGATTGTTAACCGAATCTACTGACCAATGAAGTTCCAAATGTGGGAGCGGGCTTGCTCGCGAATGCGGTCTACCAGGAGCAAATTTTCTGCCTGATACTCCGCATTCGCGAGCAAGCCCGCTCCCACAGGGGATCAACGTTGCTTTCAAGTTTGGTGTCTGCAACCTGCTGAACTTTTGCCGAGGATGCTTATGTTTGATTACTCCGCACGCCCAGAATTGCTCAAAGACCGGGTGATCCTGGTGACCGGTGCCGGTCGCGGGATCGGCGCGGCCGCCGCGAAAACCTACGCCGCCCACGGCGCCACCGTGCTGCTGCTGGGCAAGACCGAAGCCAACCTGGCCCAGGTGTACGACGAAATCGAAGCCGCAGGCCAGCCTCAGCCGGTGGTGATCCCGTTCAACCTGGAAACCGCCCTGCCCCATCAATACGATGAGCTGGCCGCGATGATCGAAAAGGAGTTCGGCCACCTCGACGGCCTGCTGCATAACGCCTCGATCATCGGCCCGCGCACGCCGATCGAGCAGTTGTCCGGTGAGAATTTCATGCGGGTGATGCAAGTGAACGTCAACGCGATGTTCATGCTGACCAGCACCTTGCTGCCGCTGCTCAAGCTGTCCCAGGATGCTTCGGTAGTGTTCACTTCCAGCAGCGTCGGGCGTAAGGGTCGGGCGTATTGGGGGGCTTACGGGGTGTCGAAGTTTGCCACCGAAGGCCTGATGCAAACCCTGGCGGATGAGCTGGACAAGGTCGCACCGGTACGGGCCAACAGCATCAACCCGGGCGCCACGCGCACCAGCATGCGGGCCCAGGCCTACCCTGGGGAAAACCCGACGGACAACCCGACACCGGAAGAGATCATGCCGGTGTACCTGTACCTGATGGGGCCGGACAGTACCGGCATCAATGGGCAGGCGTTCGACGCGCAATAACAGGTATGCAAGAGAACTAAATGTGGGAGCGGGCTTGCTCGCGAAAGCGGAGTATCAGTCAAAAAATTACTGACTGATGTACCGCTTTCGCGAGCAAGCCCGCTCCCACAGTTGTATGCAGTGCTCTCTGGATCTTAGTTTTTCACCACTTCTTCGAGGGTGAAGCGGCCCAGTGGGTTTTGCAGGAAGTTGCTCACGTTCTTGCGAGAGATGTTGATGTACGGGCTGTAGTACAAGTCGATCCAGTTCACGTCCTGTTTAGCCAGCTTCTGCAGTTCGACATACATCTGCTCACGCTTGGCCGGGTCCGCCTCGATCCGCGCCTGCGCCACCAGTGCCTTGACCTTGTCGTTCTTGTAGCGGGTCATGTAGTTCTGGTTGGTGTCGTGGCCCAGCACGAAGGTGGTCTTCTGGTCCGGGTCGAGGATGTCGTTGGTCCAGTACATCACCGAAATATCGTACTCACCGTCCACCAGCATCTGCCAGCTCTGGGTCGGGTCGACCTTTTGCAGGTTGGCGGTCACGCCGACCTTGGCCAGTTGGTCCTTGATGATCACCGCAATCTGCTCATCGGCTTCGTTACCGGCGTTGACCACGTAGTTGAGCTTCAAGTCCTTGGCACCGGCCTGCTCCAGCAGCTTCTTGGCGGCGGTCGGGTCGTACGGACGCTGCAGGTTGTTGGCGTAGTGGTACAGCGAGCCCTTTGGAATGTAGGAATACGCCACGGTGCCCTGACCGTAGGTGGCGGTCTTGACCAGCGACTGCTTGTCGATGGCCATGTCCAGCGCTTCACGCACTTCCTGCTTGGCCAGTAGACCATGGGCATGGTTGATCAGCAGGTGATCCTCGCGGGTGGACGGGTCGGCGTGGATGACCACGTTCTTGTCTTTCTTCAGCTCTTCAACGCGGGAGAACGGTACGAAGATCGCCGTGTCCAGCTCGTTGTTCTGCACCATGCGCATGCGCGTGTTGTCGTCGGTGACGGACACCCACTCCACGCCATCCAGGCTCACGTTCTTGGCTTGCCAGAAGTTCGGGTTCTTCTTCAGGATCACACGATCCCCCTTGCGCCATTCATCCACGGTAAACGCGCCGGAGGTCACCGGGTTTTCCGAGTAGGCGTCTTCGCCCATTTTTGTCATGGCTTTTTCCGACAGGATCGACACCGTCGGCGACGCCAGTTGCGAGAGGAAGGCCACAGCCGGAGTCTTCAGCGTAACCACCAGGGTTTTCGGGTCTGACGCCTTGGCCGTATTGATCAGGTTGAACGGATCGGCCCACAGCGACGCCTTGTTGTCGCGGATGCGCAGCAGGCTGAACGCTGCGTCATCGGCGGTGATCGCCGAGCCATCCGAGAACTTCGCATCGCGCAGCTTGAAGGTGTAGGTCAGGCCGTCCTTGGAGATCTCCCAGCTTTCGGCCAGGCCCGGTTCCATCTTCGTGCCCAGGTTGTCGACGCGCACCAAGGTGTCATAGACGTTGGCAAATACCCAGGTGTCGCGGTTTTGCGCGCTTTTGATCGGGTCGAACGTGGTGCTGTCTTCACGGCAACCAATGGTCAGTACGCCAGCGGCTTGCGCCAGCCCGGCAGTGAGGGACCATGCAGTCAATGTAGCGGCGGCGAGCAATTTCAAATGGCGCGATTGCATATCACAACTCCTTGTTAATGAATGGCAGAGGGTTAGAGCAACGGTTCTTCAAGCACGCAACTGTACCGATGCTCGTGCAGGAAATGGGTAGGCGGCAACACGACGGAACACATGGCCCGGGCATGCCGGCAACGGGGGTGGAAGGCGCAGCCTGTGGGCAAATTCAGCGGGCTGGGTGGCTCACCTGGCAAGGGTTCGGCAGGCAACGGCCGATGCGGATCGATCTCGGGAATCGCCTCGATCAACGCGGCGGTATACGGATGACGCGGCGCCGTGAACACCGCCTCCACCGGCCCTTCCTCGACGATCTTGCCCAGGTACATCACCGCCACGCGGTCGCACAAACGCCGCACGATGGCCAGGTCGTGGGCGATGAACAGGATCGCCAGGTTCATGCGCTGTTGCAGTTCCAGCAACAGGTTGATGATCTGGCCCTGGATCGACACATCCAGCGCCGCCACGCATTCGTCGGCAATGATCAGGCGCGGCTCCACCGCCAGCGCCCGGGCGATACCCACGCGCTGGCACTGGCCACCACTGAGGGAGCCGGGTTTGCGGCTGGCCAGTTCGGGGCGTAGGCCAACCAGATCAAGCAACTCATTCACGCGTGCGGGGATCTGCTCTGACGCGACCTTGCGTTGCACCCGAAGCACCTCGGCAATGGTTTCACCGATGGTGTGGCGCGGGTTCAGCGCGGCGTACGGGTCCTGGAAGATCATTGCGGTTTCATGGCGCAGGCGGGTGATGTCGATGGCGCTGCCATGGGCCATGTCGATGCCATCAAACAAGACCTGGCCGGCGCTGATGGGGTTGAGGTGCAGGATCGCCCGGCCCAGAGTGCTTTTACCGCTACCGGATTCGCCCACCAGCCCCAGGGTTTCACCCGCCGCCAGGTTCAGCGACACGCCATTGACCGCCCTCACCCACTGCTTGTTCAGGCCGAACACGCCCGTGCCGGACGCGGCAAACTTCACCTCAAGGTCCTTGATCTGCAACAAGCTCATGGCTGGCCTCCGAGGGGATAGTGGCACGCCACTCGCGCACCTTCAGGCAACACGCGGGTACACAACGCGCCGACCTGCGGGCAACGCGGGTTGAACCGACAACCGGCGGGCAATGCGTCCAGCAAGGGGGGCTGTCCGGGGATCGTGCGCAGCAAGGCGTGACCGCTGCTATGGGCAGGCTGGCAGTCGATCAAACCCGCTGTGTACGGATGTTGCGGATGGGCCAGCACCTCGTATTTGCTGCCGTGCTCGCACAGGCGCCCGGCGTACATCACCGCGATGGCGTCACAGGTTTGTGCCACCACGCCCAGGTCATGGGTGATCATGATGATCGACAGGCCGCGCTCGTCACGCAGCGCCAGCAGCAGCCGCAAAATCTGCGCCTGCACGGTGACGTCCAGGGCGGTGGTCGGTTCATCGGCGATCAGCACTTTCGGGTTGCAGCCCAACGCCACTGCGATCATCGCGCGCTGGCGCATGCCGCCGGAAAACTCGTGGGGGTAGTTGTCGACGCGGGCCTGGGGGTCGGGAATACCGACCTGGCGCAGCACCTCGATGGCCTGCCGGCGTGCGTCTTTTTTCGAGGCACCTTGATGCAGCCGGATGCCCTCGGCGATCTGCTCGCCGATGCGCATCAACGGGTCCAGGTGGCTGCTGGGGTTCTGGAAAATCATGCCCAATTGCCCACCGCGTACGGCGCGCATACTGGCATCGTCCAGTTGCAGCAGGTCCTGGCCGGCCAGCCGCACCGCACCGCCTTGCACACGCAGGTTGGGCGACGGCAGCAGGCGCATCAGCCCACGGCAGGCCATGGTCTTGCCCGAGCCGCTCTCGCCCACCAGGCCGAGGATTTCACCTTCGGCCAGGTCGAACGACACGCGCTCCACCAAGGTGACATCACGACCGGCGTTACTGGCGATCACGCTGAGGTCGCGCACTTGCAACAGGCTCATGAGCGATCTCCCAACACTTGCGCCACACCGTCGGCCAGCAGGCTGAAACCCATGGCCAGGGTCACGATGGCCACGCCGGGGAAGGTGCAGATCCACCACGCGGTGGTGATGAACGCTTGCCCTTCGGCCACCATGGTGCCCCACTCAGCTGTCGGTGGTTGCACACCCAGGCCCAGGTAACTGACGGCCGCGCCATTGAGCAGCACCAGCACGGCGTCCGACATGGAAAACACGATCGAGCCAAACATCGCATTGGGCAGCAAATGCCGAAACAGAATGCGCCCATGGCCAAAGCCCAGGCTCTTGGCCGCCAGGGCGAAGTCGCTTTCCTTGAGCACCAGGATCTGCGAGCGAATCAGCCGCGCGTAAGACACCCAGCCCACCAGCGCCATGGCGATGTAGAAGCTCTTCAAGCCCGGCCCGAGGATCGCCATGATCGCCAGCATCAGCACCAGGAAGGGAAAGGCCAGGATCACGTCGATCACGCGCATGCAAAAGCTGTCGAAGCGCCCGCCGATATAACCGGACACCGCGCCGACGAAGGTGCCGATCATGAACGGGAAGATCACGCCGACGATGGCCAATTGCAGGTCGATGCGCGCACCCCAGATCACCCTCGACAGAATGTCGCGACCGTAGTTATCCGTACCAAATGGATGGGCCAGGCTCGGCCCGAACAAACTGATGTCCGTGTTCTGTGCTATCGGGTCATAAGGCGCAATCCACGGGGCGAACAGCGCAAGCCCCAGCCACGCCAGCAGAATCAGCAAACCCCACGCGGCCGTCAGACGGCCATTGCGAAAACCGAAACGCAAGCGCAGGCGCCAGGGCGCAATCAACGGACGGCTGCTCATTGCATTTTCACCCGTGGGTCGAGGGCCACAGTGACCACGTCAGCGATGAAGTTGATCAGCACCGTGGCGCAGGCCAGCACCATGGCCACGCCCTGCACCACCATGTAGTCGCGGGTAAAGATGCCGCGCACCAGCAATTGGCCGATGCCGGGAATGGCGAACAGGCTTTCGATCACCACGGTGCCGCTGATCAGCCAGCCGATATTCACCGCCAGCAGGTTGACCGCGGGCACCAGGGAATTGGGCAGCACATGCCGACGAAACACCGCGACTTCCGACAACCCACGGGCCCGGGCCGCCGTGACATGGTCGGCCTGCAGCTCCATCAGCATGCTTGCGCGCAAGTTGCGCACCAGCACCGCCGACAGCGCCAGGGCGATGGTCAAGCATGGCAGCACCATGTGGTGGGCCTTGTCGAGCCAGGTGCGACCGTAACCAGACACCGGAAACAAGCCCCACTGCACACTCAGCAACAAAATCAGCATCAAGCCCAGCCAGAACGCCGGCATGCCCAGGCCGACCGTGGTGAACACGCGGATCAAGTTATCCGCCCAGCCACCTTTATTACGTGCCGCCCAGGTTGCCAGCGGCACCGCGATCAACAGCGCCAGCACCACACTGCCGAGCACCAGCACCAGGGTGGGTTCGATGCGTGTGACGATCAGCTTCAGGGCATCGACCTTGTACAGCAGGGATTGGCCGAGGTCGCCCTTGAGCAGGTTCTTGAGGAAGTAGAAATATTGCAGCCACAACGGCTGATCCAGGCCGTACTGGGCGCGGATCTTCAGCAAGGCGTCCGGCGTGCTGCGCGAGCCCAGCAACGCGCGTGCCGGGTCCCCGGGGATCGAGCGCACCAGCACAAAGGTGATCAGGCTGATGCCAAACAGCACCGGCAGCAATTGCAGCGGCCGGGACAGCACAAAACGGTAACGCGCCAGGTTCATCCGTCAGCCCCGGTGACGAGCGAGAAAGTCCAGCAGCACCGGAAAGTACGCCTGGGGCTCTTCATAAAAAGGCATGTGGCTGCTGTTGGGGAACACGTGCAACTGCGCGTGTCTGGCCGCGAGTTTCATGCGGTGGGCGCAGGCCGGGGTGAGTTCGTCGTGCTGCCCGGTGGTGATCAGGATCGGCATCGTGAACTCGCCCATCTCCTTGATGCGGTTCCAGTCCTTGAGGTTGCCGATGTAGAGGAATTCGTTGGGGCCTTGCATGGTTTCGTACGGGCCCATGTTCCAGTCGCCCAGAGAGCGTTTGACCGGCTCCGGCCATTCGTCCAGGCGGCACACGTGGCGATAGTTGAGCAAGGTGATCGCGGCCTGGTACTGCGGATGATCCAGGGTGCCCATGGCTTCGTGGCGCTGCATCATGGCCACGGTTTCGCTGCCGAGGGCGCCGCGCAGGCGTTCAAGTTCCTGGGACAGGTGCGGAATGTCGCCGACCGTGTTTTCGAGGATCAGGCTTTTCAGCGCGTCGGGGTAATAAATGGCGTACTCGATACCGAGCCAGCCGCCCCAGGAATGCCCGAGCAGGTGCACGCGGCCCAGGCCCAGGGCCTGGCGCACGGTTTCGACTTCTTCGACATAACGGCGGATATCCCACAACGAAACGTCGGTCGGTCTGGCTGAAGCGCCCGTGCCAAGCTGGTCGAATGCAACCACTCGCAGGTTATGGTCCTTGAGCCAGCCATGGGCGTCGCGCAAGTAGTCACACGGCAGGCCCGGGCCGCCGTTGAGACACAAGAGCACCTCATCGCCTTCGCCAAAGCTGTAGACCACGAGGTTATGGCCGTCGACTTGCACGTTGTACTGCTGGTCGGGGGCAATTTCACGCCACATGCATACATTCCTTGTGTTGTATCGGCCTGGCAGGTAGCGGCCGTTTATCAGGCCAACACTACCGAGGATGCCGTGCGTCCATAACCTAGTATTTCTTATAGGTTTGGCCTGGCAGTCCTTCGCCGGGGCGTGGCATTCTACTTGCCGCAAGTCGAGATTCAAATGAATTCGGGAGCAGAACGGATGCTGGCCAAGCTTACTGCCTTCAACAATCGTCTGATGCCGGGCAGGAGCCTGGATGAGCAGATGGACAATACGTTTATTCTCGCCCAGCAGTTGGGCTTCGATGCGCTGGTGTACGACTACACCCCGGTGCCCATCGACCAGGATGGCTCGCTCATCACCCCTTCGGTGCTGGAGCTGCGCAACACCCCGTCCGACTGGCACGCCTTGTGGTGCAGTGAAGGGTTCTATCAGATCGACCCGGTTCAGCACCTGGCCCTGAGCACGGTGTCGCCGTTTGTCTGGTCCTATGAGGCCAAGGCCGAGACCGCGCTGCAAAAGATCATCGATCCTTGCCATGCCCCGGTGTCTTCCTACCTGCATGAGCGGCAACTCACCTGCGGCGTGAGCGTGCCCATCCACCTGCCCCGTGGCGGCTTCGCATCGCTGACCGGCCTGCGCACCGGCAAGGCGCGCACCGTATTACGCGACGCCCAGCAGACCCTGGCGGACTTCAGCCTGATTACCCATGCATTGCAGGAAGCAGCCTACCCACTGTTCAGCAAGGCGCTACGCAGCTACCCCCATATTCACCTGACCAAGCGCGAGCGCGAATGCCTGAAATGGGCCGCCGACGGCCTGACCGCCGCCGAAATCGCCACGCAACTGAGCCGGTCACTGGCGGTGGTCACCCTGCACCTGGCCTCGGCGATGCACAAGCTGGGCGCCAAGAACCGCGTGCAAGCGGTGGTGCGCGCCACCCATTACCGCCTGCTGGAGGACTGACCCTTCGGCAAAACCTAGCTGTTTTGCTAGTTACCTAAACCTGCCCTGCCGACTATGGTGTCCCTGATCCTTTTTTTAAGAGCAGGGTACGAAATGGAATTCATCGAGAAAATCCGCGAAGGCTTTGCGGCCTTCGGCGCCTACCAGACCTGGTATCGCGTCACCGGCGACCTGACCACCGGCCGTACACCGTTGGTGATCATTCACGGCGGCCCCGGCTGCACCCATGACTACGTCGATGCGTTCAAGGACGTCGCAGCCAGCGGCCATGCGGTGATTCACTACGATCAAATCGGCAATGGCCGTTCCACCCACTTGCCCGACAAAGACCCGTCTTTCTGGACCATCGGCCTGTTCCTTGAAGAGCTGAACAACCTGCTGGACCACCTGCAAATCAGCGACAACTACGCGATCCTCGGGCAATCCTGGGGCGGCATGCTCGGCAGCGAACACGCCATCCTGCAACCCAAGGGCCTGCGCGCATTCATCCCGGCCAACTCGCCGACCTGCATGCGTACTTGGGTCAGCGAAGCCAACCGCCTGCGCCAGTTGCTGCCCGAAGGCGTGCATGAAACCCTGCTCAAGCACGAAGCGGCCGGCACCTACAGCGACCCCGAGTACCAGGCTGCCTCACGGATTTTCTACGACCAGCACGTGTGCCGGGTCAACCCGTGGCCAGAAGAAGTGGCACGCACGTTCGCCCAGGTCGATGCCGACCCGACGGTGTACCACGCCATGAGCGGCCCCACCGAGTTCCACGTGATCGGCAGCTTGAAGGACTGGAATGTGATTGGCCGGCTGTCGGCGATCAAGGTGCCGACCCTGGTGATCTCCGGCCGCCACGACGAAGCCACACCGCTGGTGGTCAAGCCGTTCCTGGATGAGATCGAGGATGTGCGCTGGGCACTGTTCGAAGACTCGAGCCACATGCCTCACGTGGAAGAACGTCAGGCGTGCATGGGCACGGTGGTGAAGTTTCTGGATGAGGCGTGCTCGTTGCCGCACCGCGCACTCAAGGCCGGCTAAACACCCCTGTTGCTACACCGACTGGCTGAAACCCTGTAGGAGCTGGCTTGCCAGCGATAGCGATCCAACCGTCACCGCTGTGGTGACTGGCTGGCCGTCATCGCTGGCAAGCCAGCTCCTACAGGTATATCGGGGAGGTTTTAGACTTCGCTGGTCTCGGGCTTGGCGGACTTCTTGGGCACCTCGGCCACCAACGGAATCTCCTTGCCCTCGGCATCAAACAACTTGCCGCCACTGAAGTAGTCGCCATCGCGCAGTTCCGACACATCGCGGAAGCACAAGCTGCGCTCGGTCCCCGCCACGAACACTGACTGCTGGTCCGAGTTGCCGGCCGTGAAGTGGTTGAACGCCAGGTTCAGCAGGATCGCCATGATCGCCGACGAGCTGATACCCGAATGGAAAATCGTCGCAAACCAGCTCGGAAAGTGGTCATAGAAGCTCGGCGCAGCGATGGGGATCATGCCGAAACCGATGGAAGTGGCCACGATGATCAGGTTCATGTTGTTGCGATAATCCACCTTGGACAAGGTGCGGATACCGCTGGCCGCCACGGTGCCGAACAACACGATCCCGGCACCGCCCAACACCGACGTCGGCACCGCCGCAATCACCCGCCCCATGAAGGGCAGCAAGCCGAGCACTACCAGAAACACCCCGCCGGTGGCCACCACAAAACGGCTCTTCACGCCGGTCACCGCCACCAGGCCTACGTTCTGGGCAAATGCGCTTTGGGTGAAGGAACCGAAGATCGGCGCGAACATGCTCGACAGCATATCGGCGCGCAAGCCATTGCCCAGGCGTTTGGAGTCGACCTTGGTGTCGATGATTTCACCGACGGCCAGGATGTCTGCCGAGGTTTCCACCAGGGTCACCATCACCACGATGCACATGGAAATGATCGCCGCCACGTGGAAGGTTGGCATGCCGAAATGGAATGGCGTAGGGAAACCGAACATCGGCCCCTGGGCCACGCCGGAGAAGTCGGCCATGCCCAGGAATACCGCAATCACCGTACCGATCACCATTGCCAGCAGGATCGACAACCGCGAGATCGTCGCGCTGCCGATCTTGCTCAGCAGCAGCACCAACACCAGGGTCAACGCGGCCAGGCCGATGTTGGACATACTGCCAAAATCCGCCGCGCGGCTGTTGCCGCCCATGGCCCAGCGGGCCGCAACGGGCATGAGGGTCAAGCCGATGGTGGTGATCACGATGCCAGTCACCAGCGGCGGGAAAAACTTGGTGATCCGCGAGAACACCGGCGTGATCAGCAAGCCGATGAACGACGCGGCCATCACCGCCCCGAGTATCGCCGGCACGCCGCCCGCCCCATCACTGCCGACAATCGCCACCATCGTGGCCACACCGGCAAAGGACACGCCTTGCACCAGCGGCAACTGACAACCAAAAAACGGCAAGCCAAGGGTTTGCAGCAGCGTGGCCAGGCCACCGGCAAACAGTGACGCAGCGATCAGCAGGCCGATATCGGCGGGCGACAACCCCGCTGCCTGACCGACGATCAACGGAACGGCAACGATGCCGCCGTACATGGTAAGCACATGCTGCAGGCCGTAAGCCATATTGGCCGCGACGCCGAGATTCTCATCTTCTGGCCGCTGCGGTGACGCCTTCGGGATAGTCATGGTGGGGGGGTCTCTGTTTTTGTTGTGTATTCACTGTATGCAAAGGAAAGACGGGATGTCCATAGAGTTGTATACAATCAATCTCACAATAAGCCAGATGACGGCGATACAAAAATCCATTCAGCCGCCCTGCCCTGTGGCTTGAAGCCGTGCGCAAAAGGACCTGAAAAAAAATGCTCAACCGCAAGCTGCGTATTCATGCTCCGGCCATCTACTACTTCGACATGGTGCGGCGCTGCCATTCGATCCGCGAAGCCGCGCGGCGCCTGAACGTGGCGTCGTCGGCCGTGAACCGGCAGATCCTCAAGTTGGAAGACGAGATGGGCGCACCACTGTTCGAGCGGTTGCCGGGCGGCCTGCGCGTGACGGCCGCCGGTGAGATCCTTACGCGCCACATCAGCCTGCTGCTGCAGGATGTAGAACGGGTGCGCGGTGAACTGGATGGCTTGCACGGCGTGCAGACCGGGCATGTGGAAATCGCCACGGTGGAAGGGGCCGCCGTCGAACTGCTGCCTGCCGCACTCCGGCGTATGCGTGAGCGCTACCCGAAGGTGACGATTGGCGTCACGGTGCAGGGTTCGCAGTCGATTCCCGGCGCGGTGGTCAATGGCCAGGCGGACCTCGGCCTGGCGTTTGCCCTGCCGCGCAGCAACGAAATCACCCAGTTGTGCGTCGGCCATTTCCGCTTGGGCGCATTGATGACGCCGGAGCATCCGCTGGCCGGTGAAACGCGGGTGAGCTATGGGCAATGCTGCGAATACGGGGTGATCCAGGCCAAAAGCGAACTGTCGGTGCATCACCTCATCGCCCCGTTGCACACATCCACAGCGGCAGCGAGCAAGCCCCTGCTGCACAGCAACTCCATGGAACTGGCGCGACAGTTGGCGCGCCAGCAATTGGGCATCGCCTTCCAGACTCGCATCGGTATCGAGGCCGACCTGCAGCGCGGCGAACTGCTGCACATTCCGCTGAGCGACCAGGGTGGCATCTTCAGCGACCTGGGCGTGTATGCCCGCAAGGACCGTGACTTGCCCGTGGCAGTGCAAGCCCTGACCCACCTGTTGGGCGAAGAAATCGCCTTGCGCGAACGCGAGGAAATGCCCGCAGCACCGCGTATTTCCTGACTTTCAGGGCAAATACCGTGCTGCCGTTTCGGCATCGCCCCAGGCGAGATTCTGTTCTTTGGCGCGCGCAAGCCTTGTGCTGATACTGCGCCCGGCGGTCCCTGCAAGGCCGCCATGAGCCAAACGCCAAAGGAATAAAAACAATGAAAAAGGCACTGCACGGCGCAACCGTCTTACTGTCCCTCCTCGGCGGCGGGGAGGCTGTCGCGGTGGAATGGATGAACAACAGCGTAGGTTTTCGCTACGGCCAGCACTTCACCAATCCGAACAACCCCGACGATTTCAGCAAGCGCATCTACAGCTTTACCCACGCCAGCGGTTACACATACGGCAGCAACTACTTCAACCTTGATGTGTTCCTGTCCGACAGCAGCGACCCGCGCAAAGGCACGGACCATGGCGGCAGCGAGGTGTACGGCGTGTACCGGCACCAGTTGTACGCGTCGCGGGTATTCGATGTGCCGCTGGGCACCGGCCTGATCAAGGATTACGCCCTGACGGCGGGGTTTGACGCCAACCGCAACAACAACGTCGCGTCAGCCAAAAAGCGCGCCCTGGTGATTGGTCCTACCTTGAAATTCAACACCGTCGGTGTGCTCGACCTGAGCCTGATGTACTACAAGGAAAAGAACCACACCGGCATCCCCGGCGCGCAAGAGTCGAACCACACGTTCGATGACACCTACATGCTCAACCTGACGTGGATGCGCCCGTTCGAGGTTGCCAGCCACGCGGTCAAGTTTCAGGGCTTCATCAATTACGTCGGGGAAAAAGGCAAGGACTACCACGGCCGCGACACCGCGCCGGAAGCGCTGATGCGTACCGCGCTGATGGTGGCGGTGCGGCCGGGCAAAAGCGTGAAACCGAACCTGTACCTGGGCGTGGGTTATGAGTACTGGCATAACAAGTTCGGCGTCGACGGTGGCCGGGGTACTCGCACTTCAACCCCGACGCTGAACATGGAAGTCACCTTCTGACACCCGCCAACCTGTAGGAGCCGGCTTGCCGGGGATAGCGGTGGGTCAGCGACGAATGGGCTAGCTGATAGACCGCGATCGCCGGCAAGCCGGCTCCTACAGGGGTCAGGCCTGGGCCAGTTTGGCAGGGTTGTTTTTTGGCCGCGCCAGCCAGTAACCCAACACGGCCAACGGCGCGGTCGCCAGCATCACGATCACGGTGATCAACAACGGCTGATCGATCATCGACGACACCAACAGACTGCTGAGGAAACACAGCCCCAATTGCAGAGTGTTTTGCAGGGCCGCGGCCTTGCCGGAGTTTTCTGCAAATGGCATCAGTGCATTCGCCACCACGATGGGATAGCTCGCGCCATTGACCAGGGCCATCAGGCAGAACGGAATCAGCAAGGTGGTGAGGGTCGGCACAGTCAAGGTGGCAACCAGGTACAACGCCAGCATGCTGATGCAATACGCCACCAGCAACCACGGCAGCAGGGTTTTGCCCTGATAACGCTGCAAGGCGCTGCGGCAACTGTAGCCGCCCACCAGGAATGCCAAGGTCGGCAACACGTAGCTCAAGCCAATGTCATTCGGGCTGTAGCCCATATCGCCCAGAATGAACGGTGAGGCGGTCAGCCAGGCGAAGAAGCTGGCGGAGCACGCGGCAAAGATCATCACGTTGCCGGTAAACACGCGGGATGTCAGCAGTTGCCCGTAACCCAGGCGCGAAGGTTCGCCCGTCTGCGCCTGACGTTTCGGTACAGTGCGCAGGAACAAAGTGGGCAACAGCAGCAGCAACGACACGCCCAGCAACACGCCGAAGATCGCTTGCCAGCCGAAGTGGTTTAACACCATCGCCCCCAGCAACGGCGCCAGGGCCGGCGACAGTGACATCAGCGGCATGATGCTGGCGAACACGCGATGGGCCTTGTCGGCCGGGTAACGGTCGATCACCAGCGCCTGCCAACTCACGGCGGCGGAACACACGCCAATCGCTTGGACAAAGCGCAACGCCAGCAGTTGCGGCGCGGTCTCGACCCAGAACATGCCCAAGCAACCCAGCACAAACAGGCTCAGGCCGGTGAGCAAGATCGGCTTGCGCCCCAAGCGGTCAGACAGCGGCCCCCACAGCAACTGCCCCACCGCAAAGCCCGCAAGGAAAATACTCAAGCTGGCGCCCACTGCACCCGCACCGATCTGCAACTGTTCGCCCATGGCGCCGAAGGCCGGCAAGTACATGTCCATGGCCAGATAACCGAGCATGCTCAGCCCCGCCAGATACCCCGTGAAACCAAAAGAATTTTTCATTGAAGCCTTGAAGATCCTGCCATCAAACTATTTGCTGACTGGCGGCCATTATGAAGCTGACAGTTTTTGTGTGAAGCGATAATAATTGGACACTTTGATCAAATATTTTGAAGGCAACCATCATGTGGTCTGAATACTCTCTGGACGTGGTCGATGCGGTAGCGCGCCATGGCAGCTTCAGTGCGGCCGCCCAGGAATTGCACCGTGTGCCGTCGGCCATCAGCTACACGGTGCGTCAGATCGAGGAGTGGCTGGCCGTGCCACTGTTCGTGCGCAGGCACCGGGACGTGGAGCTGACACCCGCCGGCCGCCTCTTTATAGAAGAAGCCCGTGGCGTGATGAAAAAGATGCTCGGCACGCGCCGGCTATGCCAGCAGGTGGCCAATGGCTGGAGCGGCCAATTGAAGGTGGCCGTGGACTCCATCGTCAAACCCCAGCGCTGCCGGCAACTGGTGCTGGATTTTTACCGGCAGTTTCCCGAAGTGGAGTTGCTGCTGGAATACGAGGTGTACAACGGTGTGTGGGATGCGCTGGCCGATGAGCGCACCGACATTGTGATCGGCGCCACCAGCGCGGTGCCGGTGGCCAGCCACTTCACGTTTCGTGACATGGGCCTGTTGAACTGGCTGTGCGTGGTCAGTGCCAAGCACCCGCTGGCGGCAGTCGAGGGGTTGCTCAATGACGATCAGCTGCGTCCCTTCGCCTCCCTGTGCATGACCGACACGTCGCGCAACCTGCCCAAGCGCGACACCTGGACCCTGGATAACCAACGGCGGCTGGTGGTGCCCAACTGGGCCTCGGCCATCGATTGCCTGCGCGACGGCCTGTGCGTCGGCATGGCGCCGGCGCATCAGGTGTTGCCGTGGATCGAGCGCGGTGAGTTGGTGGCGTTGCAACTGAGCCGGCCGTTTCCGGCCAGCCCGTCGTGTGTGGCCTGGGCACAGAACAAATTGTCGCCGGCCATGGCGTGGTTGCTGGAGTACCTGGGGGATACCGAGACGATGAATCAGGAGTGGTTGAATGGGCCTGATCTCTGAAAATCACACCGCCTGACTGTAGGAGCTGGCTTGCCGGCGATAGCGGACTATCTGTGCCAACTGTGTTGGCTGGCACACTGCAATCGCAGGCAAGCCCGCTCCCACACTTTAATCGCATTTCAATCCAGTAACCGGGTAATGGCCCGCACGATCATCTCGGCTTCCTTGGCATCCAGGGTCAACGGCGGCAACAGCCGGATGATCTTGCCCCGCGTCACGTTGATCAGCAGCCCATGCTCCTGGGCCGCCCGCAGGGCCAGGTCACGCAATGGCTCGGCCAGTTCAATACCAATCATCAAACCCTGCCCACGGATCGCCAGCACATTCGGGTATTCGCTCAACGCCACCCGCAACCGCGTCAGCAGGCGTTCGCCCTGTTGCGCGGCGTTTTGCAGCAAGCCTTGTTCCTCGATGATATCCAGCACGGTGCAGCCCACACGGCAGGCCAGTGGATTGCCGCCAAACGTGCTGCCGTGGCTGCCGGGGGTGAACAGTTTGGCCACCGAAGCACGCGCCAGACAGGCGCCGATGGGCACACCGTTGCCGAGGCCTTTGGCCAGGGTCATGACGTCCGGGACAATGCCCTCGTGCTGGAACGCGAACCAGGCGCCGGTACGGCCGATACCGGTCTGGATCTCGTCGAGCATCATCAACCAGCCGTGGCGCGTGCAGTGATCACGCAAGGCCTTGAGATAGCCCGGTGGCGCAGGCAGGACGCCGCTTTCGCCCTGGATCGGCTCCAGCAGCACTGCCGCAATGCGCGCACCGTACTGCTGGGTGATTGCCTCCAGCGCAGCCAGGTCGCCAAAGCCGATCTTGAGGAAATCCCCCGGCAGGCGCTGAAAACCCAGGCGCACCGAGGGACCATCGCTGGCGGCCATGGTGCCGAGGGTGCGCCCATGAAAGGCGTTCTCCATCACCACCACCAACGGTGCTTCGATGTCCTTTTTCCAGCCGTGCAGCCGAGCGAGTTTCAATGCCGTCTCATTCGCCTCGGCGCCGGAGTTGTTGAAAAACACCTGGTCCAGGCCTGACAAGCCGGTCAGACGCTCGGCCAGCCGTTGCTGCCAGTCGATGCTGTAGAGGTTGGAGGTGTGCAAGAGCAAGCCGGCCTGCTCACTGATGGCTGCCACCAGCTTGGGGTGGGAATGCCCGACGTTGGTCACGGCCACACCGGCCACGGCATCCAGGTATTCGCGGCCCTGTTGGTCCCACAGACGCGTGCCCAGGCCACGGGTGAAGCTCAAAGGCGAAGGTTGATAGGTGGTCATCAGGCAGGCGGCGGTCATGGCGTCGAACTCCAAGGCAGTGTGTCAGTGCACCCAGTATCGTTAGCCACCCGAGCTGGATAAACTGTGCAAACCTGCAATGACTTTAAACCTGGGCTTGATAATGGATTTGTTCCAAGCGATGACGGTGTACGTAAAGGTGGTGGAGACCGGCAGCATGACCGCCGCGGCGCAGGAGTGCGGGATGTCGACCACCATGGTCAGCAACCACCTGCGCGCCCTGGAACAACGGCTGGGGGTCAGCCTGCTCAAGCGCACCACCCGCAAACAAAGCCTTACCGAATTTGGCGGGGAGTACTATCAGCGCTGCCTGGAAGTACTGGGGCTGGTGGCCGACTCTGAGCTGCTGGCCGAACAGATCCACAGCGAAACCCCCAAGGGCGACCTGCGTATCACCGCGCCCCCGGTATTCGGCACTGAACGCCTTGTGCCAGCCTTGAGCGAATTTTCCAAGCGCTACCCGCTGATCAACCTGTACGTCGTGCTGAGCAACGAGCGAATGGACCTGGTCGACAGCGGCTTTGACGTGGCGATCCGATTGGGCGAACTGGAAACCTCCAGCCTGATCGCCCGGCCCATGCAGGACTACACCCTCACCCTCTGCGCATCACCTGACTACCTGGCGCGACGCGGCACGCCGCAGACGCCCGATGACCTGCAACAGCACGACTGCCTGGCGTTCGCCTACCCGGCCAATGACAACTGGCGCGACACCGGCAAACTGTGGCGCATGAGCAATGACGGGGGCGAGGTGGAGGTTCCGGTGTCCGGCTCATTGACCATCAACAGCTCACAAGGCTTGCGCCAGGCGGCCGTGAACGGCATGGGCATCATCATGCTGGCCGATGCCCTGGTACACCCGGACCTGGAAAGCGGCAAACTGGTGGCCTTGTTGACCACCTACAAATTGCCCAGCCGCCCCATGCACCTGCTGTATCGCCAGGACCGTCATCGCCTACCCAAGCTGCGGGCGTTCGTGGACTTCGCGATGGAGCAGTGGGCGCGCTAGAAACCTACGCCCAACTCACGCAAGCGTGCCGCTGTGCGCTCGGCCGACACGTGATGAACGCCCTGCCAACCGAGTGCGACGGCGGCCTCGATATTGCCGGCCACATCGTCGATAAACACCACCTCACTGGCCTGGATATCCGGCAGATGGGCGCGCACCTGGGCGAGGCTGGCGTGATAGATCGCCGGATCCGGCTTGATCAGCTTCAATTCGCCGGACACGACGATGTCGCGAAAACGCTGCAGGAACGGGTAGTTGGCCCGGGCATACGGAAAGGTTTCGGCTGACCAATTGGTGAGCCCGAACAAGGGCATGTCGGCCTCGTGGAGCGCCTCGAGAATTGCCACACCGTCCGGCAAAGGCCCGCGCAGCATTTCGTGCCAGCGGTCGTAGTAGGACTGGATCAGCGTTCGGTGTTGGGGGTATTGCTCGATCAGGCTGCGAGTGCCTTCTGCCAAGGTGCGGCCGGCATCCTGCTCGGTGTTCCAGGCCTGGGTGCAGATGGTGTCGAGAAACCATTGCCGTTCATGGTCGTCGGCAATCAGCTTGCGGTAGAGGTGCTGCGGGCTCCAGTCGAACAGGACACCGCCGAAATCAAAAACTACTGCACGAATCGTCATCAGATTCTCCGTTAGCGTGGCTTGATAGCCAGAGGAGTCTGCCAGATTGTGAGGGAGGATAGGAGCGCAATGGCGCGTAGGAAGGCTCTTGGGCGTTACACAAAACAAATGTGGGAGCGGCGGTGCGACGATTCGACTTGCTCGCGAAAGCGGTGCATCAGTCGCCATATTCAGTGACTGACACTCCGTATTCGCGAGCAAGCCCGCTCCCACATTTTTTCGACCGTGTTTAAGCTTGGATCAAGCCATTAATTTTCACGGTCGGGTTTACATCAGCATCGTAGTCCACGCCGTCGATTTCAAAGCCGAACAGGCGCAGGAACTCTGCCTTGTAGCCGGCAAAATCGCTGATCTCGTTGACGTTGTCGTCGGTCACCTGGTTCCACAGTGCAGCCACGGCGTCCTGGACTTTCGGCTCAAGCTCAGCCAGGTCGGCACGCAGGCGGCCGTCGGCGTCAAGTTTCGGCTCTTTGCCGTACAGGCTGTCCTTGAACAGGCCGTAGACCTGCTCGATGCAACCTTCGTGGGTGCCCTGCTCTTTCATCACTTTGAACAGCAGCGACAGATACAGCGGCATGATCGGGATCGCCGAGCTGGCCTGGGTCACCACCGCCTTGAGCACCGACACACGGGCGTCGCCTTTGAGGGCGGCGAGGTGGTCGCGCAGGGTCAGGACTTTCTTGTCCAGGTCTTTCTTGGCCTCGCCGATGGAGCCGTTCCAGTAGATGTCCTGGGTCAGCTTCTCGCCGAGGTAGGTGAACGCGGTAGTCTTGGCGCCTTCGGCCAACACGTCGGCATCACGCAGGGCGTCGATCCACAGCTGCCAGTCTTCGCCGCCCATCACTTTGACGGTGCCGTCGATTTCTTCCTGGGTCGCAGGCTCCAGGGTGGTGTCGACCACAACGCCCTTGTCGGTGTTGATACCGCGCAGGGTCACGGCCTTGCCGATCGGCTTGAGGGTGGAGTTGTGCACCACGCCTTGCGGGTCGGTACGGCGTGGCGCGGCCAGGCTGTAGACCACCAGGTCGATCTTGCCCAGGTCTTTCTTGATGGTTTCGATGGTCAGGCGCTTGATCTCGTCGGAGAACGCGTCGCCATTGATGCTCTTGGCGTACAGGCCTTTTTCAACGGCAAACTTCTCGAATGCGGCGCTGTTGTACCAGCCGGCGGAGCTCAGCTTGCCCTCTTCGCCTTCTTTCTCAAAAAACACGCCCAGGGTATCGGCGCCGCAGCCAAACGCAGCACTGATGCGCGCGGCCAGGCCGTAGCCGGTGGAAGCGCCCAGGACCAGCACCTTCTTCGGGCCGCCTTCGATGGCGCCGTGTTGGGTCACGTAGTCGATCTGTTCCTTGACGTTCGCTTCACAGCCAACAGGGTGAGCGGTCACACAGATAAAGCCACGAACCCGCGGTTTGATGATCATAAAATTTCTGCCTCTTCCAAGGGGTCGACGGCCAGTGGTGGCCATTCAACTTCATTCGTACGGGTCTATGACGTCCGAAAAACCGAAGCGTCACGATAGTCGCAAATCTTCTGTTTACAAAATCCAATCCCAAAAACGCAGGATCGGCCGTCGCAAGGGTTAAAAACTGTGTCGGGCCTTCACAATTTCGCAATATTTAAAACGCCCGCCGGGGTCATAACCCCCTATCATGACTACATTGTTTCGTTATGTTTCATGTCCGGAGCCACGTTTCATGAGTAAAAGTGCTGTTCGCAAGAAGCTGATCTCCGTCGCCTGGGCGCTCGGTGTTCTGCTGTTCATCTACTGCTTCCCACGGACCACCCTGGTGTTTGCGCTGCTGGTAGTGTTCTGCGGCGTTTACGATTTCCTGCGCAATGGTCTGTATGACACTGACACGATCAAGAAATATTTCATCGGCAGTGGCCGCAACACCTGGCTGCTGGCACCGTTCAACACCCTGTTCGACTTGGTGAGCCAACGCAATCGCCATGTCTACACGATGCGTGACCTGCCACCCGCCTGGCGCGAAGACCTGCAGCAAGTGATCGACGACGCCATGGCCCGCAAGGATGAAATCATCGGCTACCTGGACGAGCGCATGGCCGAGAAAAAACGCGGCATGCTGTTTTTCCAATGGTACGGTCGCCCGATCGAAACCAGCCTGGATATCCCGCAACTGCGCAAGAAACTGCCGTTCGTGAAGACCATCGGCGTCTCGGTGTTCAACGAAAACCGTTCGACGTCGTTTCACTTCGGCCCGCTGCGCATGATGTTCCGCGTGCTCTACAACATGGCGCCGGCCCCTCACCACGAGGGTGTGTACATCCAGGTGGGCAAGCACAAGCATTACTGGCACGACGACCCGCTGTTTATCTTCGATGACACGCTGATGCACGCGTCCTTCAACAAGAACGACGCAAAACGTTACTGCTTGTTCATTGATATTGTGCGACCGACCTTGCTGCCGTCGGTGCTCAACGCCGTGATCGCGGGTTTTGCCGGGCTGGTCTTTACCCTGCGTCGGGTTTTCTACAAAAACTGGAAGCTGATTCAGTAAGTTCTGCGGCATGATGGTGCTGGACGGTATTTGCACCCGGCATTGCGACTGGGGTAAAAAATCGTCTCGTGCGTCCGTATTCGGCGCCCACCATTCTCGAGCCATCGCGTTTCAACAGGGCGCGGTGGCTGTGCTTTCAAGGAATCAGAATGCCCCAACGTCAAGTCATCAATGCCTCCGTCAGCCCCAAGGGCAGCCTCGAAACCCTGTCTCAACGTGAAGTGCAGCAACTGAGTGAAGCCGGCACCGGCAGTATCTACACCCTCTTCCGCCAGTGCGCCCTGGCCATCCTCAACACCGGCGCACATATCGATAACGCCAAGACTATTCTCGACGCCTATAAAGACTTTGAAGTGCGCATCCACCAGCAGGATCGCGGCGTGCGCCTGGAACTGCTGAACGCCCCGGCCGATGCGTTCGTCGATGGCGAAATGATCGCCAGCACCCGTGAGATGTTGTTCAGTGCACTGCGCGACATCGTCTACACCGAGAACGAACTCGACAGCCAGCGCATCGACCTGAGCAACTCCCAGGGCATCACCGACTACGTGTTCCACCTGCTGCGCAACGCCCGCACGCTACGCCCGGGTGTCGAGCCGAAGATCGTGGTGTGCTGGGGCGGGCACTCGATCAATACCGAAGAATACAAATACACCAAGAAAGTCGGGCATGAACTGGGCCTGCGCAGCCTCGACGTGTGCACCGGCTGTGGCCCTGGTGTAATGAAAGGTCCGATGAAAGGCGCGACCATTTCCCACGCCAAGCAACGCATTACCGGCGGGCGTTACCTCGGCCTGACCGAGCCTGGCATCATCGCGGCCGAAGCGCCGAACCCGATCGTCAACGAGCTGGTGATTTTGCCGGATATCGAAAAACGCCTGGAAGCCTTCGTGCGCGTCGGTCACGGCATCATCATCTTCCCAGGTGGCGCAGGCACGGCGGAAGAGTTCCTGTACCTGCTGGGCATCCTGATGCACCCGGACAACAAGGGCCTGCCGTTCCCGGTCATCCTCACCGGGCCAAAACACGCCGCGCCTTACCTGCAACAACTGCACGCATTCGTCGGCGCCACCCTGGGCGATGCGGCGCAGGCCCACTACCAGATCATCATCGACGACCCGGCCGAAGTGGCTCGCCAGATGACGGCCGGCCTCAAGGCCGTGAAGCAGTTCCGCCGCGAGCGCAACGACGCGTTCCACTTCAACTGGCTGCTGAAGATCGACGAGGGCTTCCAACGCCCGTTCGACCCGACCCACGCCAACATGGCCAGCCTGCAACTGAGCCATGCGCTGCCACCCCACGAACTGGCGGCCAACCTGCGCCGCGCCTTCTCGGGGATTGTGGCGGGCAACGTCAAGGACAAGGGCATTCGCCTGATCGAACAGCACGGCCCTTATGAAATCCACGGCGACCCGGCCATCATGAAACCGCTGGACGAACTGCTGCAGGCGTTCGTCGCCCAGCACCGCATGAAGTTGCCGGGCGGCGCGGCGTATGTGCCGTGCTATCGCGTGGTGCAGTAACTAGCGCTGCACCGCCACACATTTGATTTCCACTAGCAGGCCGGGGTGTGCGAGTTCCGACACCCCGATTGTGGTCCAGGCGCAATGCCCGCGTGGGAACAGGCGGTTTTTCACCTCACGAAAAACCGCCATGTGCTGGCTCATGTTCACGTGGTAGGTGGTCATGTCCACCACGTCATCGAAACTGCATCCCCCCTCCTCCAAAACTTGACGCAGATTCTCCCAGGCGGCGACGAATTGCGCCTCGGGGTCCTCAATCACGGCCAATTGGGAGGTACGGCCGACCTGCCCGGCGCAGTAGAGCGTTTTGCCGACTTTGACAGCGGGCACGTAGCCGGCGCGTTCGACGATGGGTTGCATGGCGGTGGGAATGATGAGCTGGCGATCGGTCATATGTTGTATCTCTTTACAGTCGTTTTCAGGCGTGCCGATGGGATGAGTCGGGCTAACGTTTTACCTGTTCCCACTCACCCACACCAGAAGAGCGACCTATGGACCAACGGATCTTGTCCTTCACTATTCCTTACCCTAAGGTAAGGAGCATTGCGATGGAGATTTTTAATATGGCAACCGCCACACTGACTTCAAAAGGGCAAATCACTATTCCGGTCCAGGTGAGGACCGCCCTGGGCCTGGAAACAGGCGACCGCGTCGAGTTCGTCGAAATGGAGGACGGCAAGTTCTCGATCATCTCGGCGAGTAAAACCGTGCAAGACCTCAAGGGCCTGATCCGCAAACCCGCCAAGGCCGTCTCGGTCGAGGACATGAATCGCGCTATCGCAACGCAAGGAGCCAAAGCGGGATGATCGGCCTGGATACCAACGTGCTGGTGCGCTATGTCACCCAGGATGACCCCGTTCAATCGCCCAAGGCCTCCGAGCTGATCGAATCGCTCTCCACACTGTCGCCAGGTTTTGTCAGCCTGGTGTCGGTGGTTGAGTTGGTGTGGGTTTTACAAAGCTGCTACCAGTCGACCAAAAGTGAAGTGGTGGCGGTGCTGGAAACGCTGCTGCGCACCCGCGAGCTGACCATCGAACATGCCGAGATCATCTGGCAGGCCCTGCGACGCTTTTCAGCCAACAAGGCCGATTTTGCCGATTGTCTGATCGAGCGGTGCGCTCATTCGGCCGGCTGCAAGTACACGGCCACGTTCGACCTCAATGCCGCCAAGGCTGCTGGAATGAAACCACTGAACTGAGCCACGGCATTGCTACGCTATTCAGCCTTTGGTAAAAATCGCGTTCAACCGTGATCAAGAGACATACTCACCGTGCGCATGCTCCTTCTCGCTACCTTGAGCATGGCTTCGGCCTTTGCCAACGCCGAAGCCATCACTTGGCCCGACTTGCCGAAAACCTGCTTCGTCAGCGGGCGCTCTGCCACCAGCCAGGATGTCGACACCGGCTGTGCGGCGTTCTTGATCAACGTGAAAGGCCAGGCAGCAGGCACGCCGATCAAGGTGGATATTCCGCAGTACGCCCTGCATGTGGATGAAGCCACCGGCAAAGAGACGCCGGTGATCATCATCCAGGCGGAAGAAAACGGTGACATCAAGGCCGTGGGCTACAAGGAGCTGGGCACCGATCAACTCGGTGCCGCGCTGTTGCGTGAGGTGCGATTGCTCGGTACCCAGAAGCCGATCTAGGCCTCAACGTACCCAGCCACCGCCCTGCCAGTGGTAGCCATCGTTACGTTGCACCCAGTGCGGGTGCACATAGCGATAACCCTCGCGCACGGCCTCCCAATGGCCGTGCACCGCCACATAACGCCCGCCTTCCCAGCGCCAGTAGCCACGGGACCACACGTAGCCGTAACGGGCTGCGGGCTCAACTTCGATCACCTGCACCGGTGGCGGCTGCGGCGCGACGACTTCGACATATTCACGCTGAACCGGCCCACGCTCGTGCACGACCCGTTCCTGCACACACCCGGACGCTGCGACGACGACCGCTGCCATTGCTGCATAACGTAGCAACATACAAAAACCCTCGGGCGTACTCGCCCAACAAACACACTGAAAATGCCCCCTTTGCTGCAGCCTCGCTCCTGCTCGGCTCTGGATTCTTTTTAACAGGTAGTGTCTGTCGGCGGGCTGAACGGCAGATGCCTCCCCCCGGATGCTTGTAGTGAGCGGGCTTGCCCCGCGCCGCGGTGTTCCAGTTGCATCGTGGTTGGCTGATACACCGCCGCGCGGGCAAGCCCGCTCACTACAAAGTTAGTTGCTTCTTCTTGGCTCTGGTTTTTTAACCGGTGGTGTCTATCAATAGGCTGAACGACAGATGCCTCATGCCCTACGGATGCTACGGGCTTGCCCCGCGCCGCGGTGTATCAGGCGCATCGTGGCTCGCTGACACTCCGCGGCGCGGGGCAAGCCCGCTCACTACAAATAAAAAGCCCGCTGACCGTTACCGGTTCAGCGGGCTTTGTTGCATCGGGCTTGGCTTACAGCGCCAGGTCAGACGCCGGCTTGCTTGGCTCTGCCGCAGGCTTGGCAGCCTCGGTGGCCTTGGGTGCAGCCAGTTGCGGGATCGCAGGCGGTGGAGTCAGTTGCAGGACGCCAGCCGTGTAGGCCCATTCCTTGGCAACTGCTTCAGGGCTGTCGTTCAGCTTGGTGCCGTAGCTCGGTACGATCTGGTGCAGCTTGGCCTGCCACTCAGGGGTCGCGACCTTGTCCTTGAAGACCTTTTGCAGCACGGTCAGCATGATCGGAGCCGCGGTGGACGCGCCTGGCGATGCACCCAACAGACCAGCGATGGTGTTGTCGGCGGAGCTGACCACTTCGGTACCGAGTTTCAGGACGCCGCCCTGCTCTTCGTCACGCTTGATGATCTGCACGCGCTGACCGGCTTGCCACAGACGCCAGTCTTCTTTCTTGGCGTTCGGGAAGTACTCTTTCAGGGCGTTGTAGCGGTCGTCATCCGACAGCATCAACTGGCCTGCAAGGTACTCGACCAGTGGGTATTCACGAATACCGACTTTGGTCATTGGCCAGATGTTGTGGGTGGTGGTGCTGGTCAGCAGGTCCAGGTACGAGCCTTCTTTCAGGAACTTGGTCGAGAAGGTCGCGAATGGGCCAAACAGGATCACGCGCTTGCCATCCAGCACGCGGGTGTCCAAGTGCGGAACCGACATCGGTGGCGCGCCAACCGAAGCTTTACCGTAGGCCTTGGCCAGGTGCTGCTCGGCGATGGCTGGATTATCGGTGACCAGGAACGAGCCGCCTACCGGGAAGCCAGCGTATTCACGAGCTTCAGGGATGCCGGATTTTTGCAGCAGGTGCAGTGCACCGCCGCCCGCGCCGATGAACACGAACTTGGCGTCGGTTTCGGTCTTGGTGCCGTCTTTCAGGTTTTTGTAGCTCACACGCCACGAACCGTCGGCGTTCTTGGTGATGTCCTGCACTTCGCTCGACAGTTTCAGGTCAAACTTCGGCGTGGTTTGCAGGTGGGCGACGAACTGGCGGGTGATCTCGCCGAAGTTCACGTCGGTGCCGATCGGGGTCCAGGTGGCCGCGATTTTCTGGTTCGGGTCACGCCCTTCCATCATCAGCGGGACCCACTTCTTGATCACAGCCGGGTCTTCGGAGTACTGCATGCCAGCGAACAGCGGGCTCGCTTGCAGGGCTTCGTAGCGCTTTTTCAGGAACTTGATGTTGTCATCGCCCCACACAAAGCTCATGTGCGGAGTGGAGTTGATGAACGAACGCGGGTTCTTCAGCACGCCCTGCTGGACCTGCCAGGACCAGAACTGACGGGAGATCTGGAACGCTTCGTTGATCTCGACCGCTTTGGGGATCTCAACGTTGCCGTTCTTGTCTTCCGGGGTGTAGTTCAGCTCAGCCAGGGCCGAGTGACCGGTACCGGCGTTGTTCCAACCGTTGGAGCTTTCTTCGGCCACGCCATCGAGGCGCTCGACCATTTCCATCGACCAGTCCGGCTGCAGCTCGTTGAGCCATACACCCAGGGTTGCACTCATGATGCCGCCGCCGATCAGCAGCACATCGACTTTCTTTGCCTCTTCCGCGTGAACGGACGTGATCCCCACCGACAAAGCCAGCCCCAGCAGGGCAGTGTTCAGTTTTTTAAACATCTGTAGCACCTATGATAAAACGCCATCCGCCCCACCGCCCCTGATCATGGGCAGCCCTCCATCACGGTGCGCCAGGCAACGCACCGCGGGGTTTGCACATTCACGAGGAGACCGCAGGGTGGGCACACAAGGCCGACGTATCGACCTCACTTTTATGTCCCTTCTGCGCTGACTTCTTATCATTATTGGCTTCAGCTACCTGGGCGACAGCCAATCGCTGGGACGTATACGGATGTACGCACCAGGGAAAGACTAGACCAAGACGGCGCGCAGAATATCACGGCAGATGGCCTTTATGCGCCGTTTGGCCAATTGACAGCTCTAAATCGCGGGTTTTAACGCGCCAGTGTCAAGCCCGACAGGCGCGACCTGGGGTCACAGGCCTGGAACTCTCACGCAAAAGGCTGTTCTAGACACCTTCGCCGCCTGTTGCGTAGCATCGGCGGCTCTCCTTCGTGCGTTTCATCCAAATAGAGTTACCCATGACTATCCAGCAAACACCCGGGCACGTGCTGCCCGCGCGCAGCGCCGCCAAAATGGAAGCTGCCATGGCCGTGGGCGCCTTTGCGATCGGCACCGGCGAGTTCGCCATCATGGGCTTGATGCCCGATATCGCGCAGAACCTGGGCTTGAGCGAACCGCAAGTCGGCCACGCCATCAGCGCCTACGCGCTGGGGGTGATGGTCGGCGCGCCGCTGCTGGCCATCCTCGGCGCCAAGTTGTTGCGCAAACATATGCTGTTGTTGCTGATGGGCCTGTATGCCCTGGGCAACCTGGCCACGGCGTTTACCCCGACCTTCGGCTCACTGGTGGCCTTCCGCTTCATCAGCGGCCTGCCCCACGGCGCCTATTTCGGGATTGCTGCGGTGGTGGCCTCGAGCATGGTGCCCAACGACAAACGCGCTGGCGCCGTGGCCCGCGTGATGATGGGCCTGACCCTGGCCATGCTGCTCGGCAACCCCATCGCCACCTTCCTCGGCCAACACCTGGGCTGGCGCTCGGCGTTCGCGCTGGTCAGCGTGATTGCCCTGTGCACCCTCTTACTGGTCTGGCAGTTCGTCCCCCACCGTCACGACGAACAACGCAGCGACCCGCGCAAGGAACTGCGCGCCTTCACCAAACCCCAGGTGTGGATGGCGCTGTCCATCGGCGCGATCGGGTTTGCCGGGATGTTCTGCGTGTTCAGCTACCTGGCGCCGACCATGCTTGAAGTGACTAAAGTCTCGCCGCAGTGGATTCCCTTCGGCCTCGCCGCGTTTGGCGTGGGCGGCATCATCGGCAACATCGCCGGCGGCAAGCTGTTTGATCGCCTGCAATTTCGCGCGGTGGGCTGGATCATGGTGTGGTCGATGGCCGTGCTGATTTTCTTCACCTTCGCCGCCAGCTCGCTGTGGAGCGTGCTGCTGGGCATCGGCCTGGTCGGCACCATGATCGCCATGGCGGCGCCGTTGCAAATCCGCTTGATGGACATCGCCCATGAAGCGCCAAGCTTGGCGGCAGCGTCCAACCATGCGGCGTTCAACCTGGCGAACGCGCTGGGGCCGTGGCTGGGCGGGATGGCGATTACGGCGGGGTATGGATGGACGAGCACGGGTTACATTGGTGCGGTGACTGCGCTGATCGGGCTCGGCCTCTACCTGATCGCAAGGCGCATGAAAGGCGGGCACTGAACGGAATAAACGCGGGCCCTGAATTGTTATGTTGATTCGAACAACCCCAACATAAAACGAAGGGCCCCATGGACATCACTCTCCCCTTGCTAAGCATCCTCGGCGCCATTGCCATCGGCGCTGCCAGCCCCGGCCCCAGCTTCGTCTTCGTCACCCGCACCGCCATCGCCCTTTCGCGGCGCGACGCACTCGCGGCGGCCATGGGCATGGGCGTCGGCGGCGTGGTGTACGGCGGGCTCGGCCTGTTCGGCCTGCAAACGCTGCTGGCCAAAGTGGAATGGCTGTACGTGATTTTGAAAATACTCGGCGGCGTCTACCTGGCCTGGCTGGCCGTACAGCTGTGGCGCTCGGCAAAAAGCCCGATCGTCGTACCCACCACCGCCGATGGCCGCCCACAAAGCGCACGCAAATCCTTCACGCTGGCGGCAGTAACGCAACTGAGCAATCCGAAAGCGGCGATTGTGTACGGCAGTATCTTTGCAGCGTTCTTACCGGCGCACGCCCCGGCCTGGACCTTTGCCGTGCTGCTACCGGCAATCTTTGCGATTGAGGCCGGTTGGTACACCGTCGTCGCGCTGGCGTTCTCGTCGGAACGGCCTCGCGCCGCGTACCTGCGCTCAAAACACTGGTTTGACCGCACCGCCGGCCTGGTCATGGGCGCGCTGGGCCTGCGCCTGATCCTGGGCTCAGCTCACGCCCAAGCCTAAACTGAACACCCATCCCTGTAGTGAGCGGGCTCGCCCCGCGCTGGGCTGCGCAGCAGCCCTAAGCCCTATCAATCGTCATGCATCAACCCCGCCCCATACTCCCCAAAACTGCTCCCCAACCCACTGCCGCCACCAAAATTCATCTTGGCGGCTTTGCCAGGACTGTGGTCACCAAACGCCTGGCATCCCCCCGAAAAACAAGGGTCACTGCTACCGCCCGACGACCCCGACGAACAAGCACTCAACAGCAACGCACCAGCGACCATCACGACTTTGACGAGGTTCGAGATCATGTTTTCAGTTCCCTATGGACCGGAGGCACGGAGGTCCTCTCTTGAAGAGGATCGTAGACCTCAAAGGCGTGGGAGATGATGAAACTTTGCGAGGGGACAGGGTGGGTTCAGGTTATCCCTTCGTGGCGCGTCGGGACTTACCCAGCCCAAACGCCATGGAATAAAAGTCGGCGGCTGCGTGTTGTGTTCCTAGTCATTTCAAGATCATAAGGAACACAGGTGATGATCCAAAACTACAGCGCCTTCCCCAACATCACCCTGGAGTCAGCCAGCCTTGAATTCATGAACAACCTGATCACCGCGCTGCAAAGGATCGAGTCGAGAAACACCGGGCGCGACCTGCTCAAGGAAATCAATGAGCTTTGCGGCCCCAGTACCGGTAAAACCATCAAGATCGTCGCTATCGCCAGCGATTACTCGACGACGCCGAACACTTGCGCCTCCGTCGGCAATGCAACCGACGCCTTGAAAAAGTGGATTTTCAAAGGGCCCGGCACCAGTGTCGAAGTGACATGGAACCCCTACTCCAGCCTCGCACTGGACGCCCAAGGCGTTCCCACCGGGATGAGCTATGAAGACAGCTCGACGAGCTTCATTGGCCTGGCCCACGAACTGGTACACGCCTATCGCATTCTGCGCGGCACTTACCTGGGGGGCAGCAACATCAAGGAAGAAACCCGCGCGACGGGTATTGGTGATTCGGCGAGCAAGAAATTCAGTGAAAATAGCATTCGCGCTGAACACAGCTTGCCGCGGCGGACTGCTTATTCGAGGTGAATGGCTATCGGGGGCTGCCTCCAATGTTCACGCAACTCTCAACACGGTGAAAAACGCAGCTAATGCCTCTGCCACACCCAAGAGGCATCCCTGATAAACTGCGCGCCATTCGCCTCGTTGACTCAGATTGCCCATGTCTCTACAAATTGCGCCACTCTCTCGCCGCTTTAGCGTTGCACCTATGATGGATTGGACGGACCGCCATTGCCGGTTCTTCCTGCGCCTGCTCTCCAAACACGCCCTGCTCTACACCGAGATGGTCACCACCGGCGCTATCCTCCACGGCGACCACGACCGCTTCCTGCGCCACAACGAAGCCGAGCACCCGCTTGCACTTCAGTTGGGCGGCAGCGTCCCCGCCGACCTGGCCGCCTGCGCTCGCATGGCTGAAGCCGCCGGTTACGACGAAGTGAACCTGAACGTCGGCTGCCCGAGTGATCGGGTGCAGAACAACATGATCGGCGCAATCCTGATGGCGCACCCTGCCCTGGTGGCCGATTGTGTGAAGGCGATGCGCGACGCAGTGTCGATTCCGGTGACGGTGAAGCACCGTATCGGGATCAATGGGCGGGACAGTTATGCCGAGCTGTGTGATTTTGTCGGGACGGTGAGGGATGCGGGGTGCACCAGTTTTACGGTGCATGCGCGGATTGCGATCCTGGAGGGGTTGTCGCCGAAGGAGAACCGTGACATTCCGCCGTTGCGCTATGACGTGGCGGCGCAGTTGAAGCGGGATTTCCCGGCGCTGGAGTTCATTCTCAACGGTGGGATCAAGACGTTGGAGCAGTGCCATGAGCATTTGCAGACGTTTGATGGGGTGATGCTGGGCCGGGAGGCTTATCACAATCCGTATTTGCTGGCGGAAGTGGATCAGCAGTTGTTTGGCAGTGCGGCGCCGGTGATCAGCCGAGCTGAGGCGTTGGTGCAGTTGCGGCCTTATATTGCCGAGCATTTGGCGAGCGGTGGCTCGATGCACCATGTCACTCGGCATATTTTGGGATTGGGGACTGGGTTTCCGGGAGCGCGTAAGTTCAGGCAATTGTTATCGGTGGATATTCATAAGGCGAGTGATCCGCTGGCGCTGCTGGATCAGGCCGGGGCGTTGCTGGAAGGACGGTAACCGCTCTCAGCCGACGGTCTCAAGGCAGTCAATCAAGGTCTCGATAAACCGCTGCAACGAGGGTGGCAGTGTGCGTTTGGGCATGGTCAGGACTTGAACGGAGCGGTCGGCAAATCGAGGGTTTGTCAGCGGGATCGACACCAGCTCATCGCTGCCATTCACCCGCTGGCTGATTGCGCCGCCCAACGCGATGGTGTCGGTGTGGCGCACAAACTCGTGGATGGCTCCGGAGTAGTTGCAGGTCATCACGTGGTTGAAGGCCAGTCCCTCCATTTCGCAGACCAGGTCGAATAGCTGCCGTTGGGTCGTGCCTTTGGGGGTGAGCGCCAAGGGGAACGGCGCGAGCGCGCGCAGGGGCAATTGCTTGTGCGTCGCCAGCGGATGGCCGGCGCGCATGATCGCGCGTATCGCCGAGCGGCCTGAATAGAGGATCTCGACACCATCGGTCGGCTCTGTGCTGAACGTCAACCCGACGTCGGCATCACCACGCTTCACTTTCTCTGCGCATTCGAACGGCGACATCACCTCCAACACGTACTGGAAATCCGGGTGTTGCCGGTAATGCTGGATCAGCACGTTCGGCAGAAAATAGCGCGATAGCCCTTCTGTCGAGACCAGGCGAATCACGCGCGCGCCGGGGTAATCTCCACCGCGCAACTCCGACAGCAGCGCTTGTTCCTCCAACGAGGCGCGCCTGGCGTGGTGGGCCAGCGCGCTGCCCGCCGCCGTCGGTTCCATGCCCCGTGGCCGACGCTCGAACAAGGGCACGCCGATACTTTCCTCCAACAGGGCGATCTGGCGGCTGACCGCGCTGGGGGCGATATGCAGGCGCTCACCCGCCGCCGCCAGCGAACCTGAATCAAACACGGCCAGAAAATAACGATAATCCATGGGTTTCCCGCGCACAAAGGCATCTATTAATTAGAAGCCAGTCTTCAAAAAACAGCAATATACAGTGCGATGGGCGACTTCTATATTGGCCTGAATCACTCAGCCCTTATCGGAACGCTCATGTCCAAGCAGCACGCCCTCGACAGTGTTCGCCACGCCTTCACTGACGGTCATTTCGAAGCCGACTTGCGTCGCCGGGTCGCTATTCGCAGTGAAAGCCAGGCCCCCGGCCAAGCGCCGGAATTGACACGGTACCTGCAAGAGGAAATACAACCGGCGCTGGAGCGGATGGGCTTTGAATGCCAGGCCCTTGAGAACCCGAAGGGCGCGGGCCCACTGCTGTTTGCTTCGCGTCATGAAGGCGCGGGCCTGCCAACGGTGCTGACCTATGGGCATGGCGATGTGGTGCTCGGTTATGCCGAGCAATGGCGTGAAGGCCTTAACCCGTGGGCGCTGACCGTGGAAGGCGACCGATGGTATGGCCGCGGCACCGCCGACAACAAAGGCCAGCACAGCATTAACCTGACGGCATTGGAGGCGGTGATCAAGGCCCGCGACGGACGGCTGGGGTTTAACGTCAAGGTGCTGTTCGAGACCGGCGAAGAATGTGGCTCGCCCGGGTTGCGCGAGGCCTGCACGGAGCATCGCCAACTGCTGCAAGCCGATGTATTCATCGCCTCGGACGGCCCGCGCCTGAGTGACAACCGCCCGACGATTTTTCTCGGCTCTCGCGGCTCGGCGCTGTTTTCCCTTGAGGTGCAGGCACGCGACAAGGGCTTGCACTCTGGCAACTGGGGCGGCGTGATGTCCAACCCGGCCGTGGTGCTGGCCAACGCACTGGCCAGCCTGGTGAATCAGGACGGCCGTATTCTGTGCCGGGGGCTGGTGCCCTGCTCCATACCCGACGCAGTGCGCGAAGCCATCCACGACTTGGGCATTGATCAACATTCCCTCGGCAGACCTCTGGATGTTGACTGGGGTGAGCCTGGCCTCACCTTGGGTGAACGGCTCTTTGGCTGGAATACCCTGGAAGTCCTCGCGTTCACGGCGGGCAATCCGGCCAAGCCGGTGAATGCCATTCCACCGTCGGCGATTGCGCATTGCCAATTGCGCTTTGTGGTCGGTACAGACTGGAAGAACCTGGAGCACCTGCTGCGCCAGCACTTGGATGCTGAGGGCTTTCACGGCGTCAACATCGTCGTTGATCGCTGCACGCCCAGCACTCGGTTAGACCCTGACAATCCCTGGGTGCGCTTCGCAAAAAAGGTCATCAGCGACACCACACCGAGGCCGATCGCCGTACTGCCGAACCTTGCCGGTACGCTGCCCAACGACATTTTCGCTGATGTATTGGGGTTGCCGACCTTGTGGATTCCACATTCCTACCCCGGCTGTTCGCAACATGCGCCGGATGAACACCTGCTGGGTTCGGTGGTGCTGGAAGGCCTGCAAATCATGACCGCACTGTTCTGGGAACTGGGCGATAGGGCGCAAGCCCGCGCATCAAAAACAGGGCCCTGATCCACCTTTTATCCCTGCCGCTCACACACTTACAAAAACCAGGAGCGTCGAACATGACAGCGCTGTCGTCCACACCCGCCATCGAACAAGCACAGCCCCTATGGAAACCGGTCGGTGCCGCCTTGATCGGCAACACCCTTGAATGGTTTGACTTGTCGGTCTACGCCTACTTTGCGTTAACCATCAGCAAGGTATTCTTCCCCGCAACGGACCCGGCAGTGTCGCTGTTTCTGGCGTTCGCAACGTTCGGCATTTCGTTTCTGATTCGCCCGCTGGGTGCTGCGGTACTGGGCTCCTATGCCGACCGGCAAGGTCGTAAGAAAGCCTTGAGCCTGTCCATATTGCTGATGCTGATCGGCACGGCGATGATCGCGGTGATGCCCAGCTATGCCGCTATCGGGGTCATCGCCCCCCTCGGAATCCTGTTTGCGCGCCTGCTGCAAGGGTTCTCCGCCGGCGGCGAGTTCGGTAGCTCAACCGCGTTCATGATGGAACACGCGCCGCAAAAGACGCGTAACTTTGTCGCGAGCCTGCAATTTGCCAGTCAAGGCTTTGGCGTGGTGATCGCCTCGTTGTTCGGCTACTTCCTGACGACCAATCTGGATGATCATCAGATGCTCGAATGGGGTTGGCGGGTACCGTTTTTCTTCGGTTTGATTCTGGGCCCGGTGGGTCTTTATATCCGCCGTACGGTGGATGAGTCGCCTGATTTCAAGGAAAGCGAGCCGGGTTCACAGCCGCTAAGGGAGGTGTTTGTTTCGCAGAAGACATTGCTGCTGGTCGCGATGGGCGTGCTGATCGTGTCGACGGCGTCCAATTTCATGATGAAGTACATGCCTTCCTATGCGTCAACCACGTTGAACATTCCGCAGTCGTCAGGCTTTCTGGCGACGCTGACCGGCGGCCTGATCCTGACCCTGGTGACACCCGTTGTCGGTTTCATCGCCGGGTTCGTCAGCCGTATCAAGATCATGCTCTGGGCTTCGATCATCTACATCCTGAGTATTTTCCCGGCCTTCGTCTGGCTGAACAAAGTGCCGAGTGCAACGTCGTTATTGCTCGTCGTCTCGATGATGGCGCTGATCAAGGCCGTGTACTTTGCACCGCTGGCCTCACTCATGGCCGATGTGTTCCCGATCCGTACCCGGGTGACGGGCATGTCGTTGAGCTACAACCTCTCAGTGACGATCTTTGGGGGCTTTGCGCCAGTGATTGCCACGGGGCTGATCGCGCTGACCGGGTCGCAGTTGGCGCCGAGTTTTTATCTGATCCTGGCGGCGGCACTTAGCATCAGTGCCTTGCTGGTTGCCAAGCGGAAATTGAAGTTGGCGTAAGTCAGTCCGCGTGACATCAGGTTTGCGGTGACAGTGAAGGCGCTATCGCTGGCAAGCCAGCGCCTACAGGGGGGCGGGTTGTCTGGAGGGCAGTTGGGTTGAACCTGCTGGCCGATTTGGCCTCCTATTGAGCAGGTAGGCCGGTGTTTCAAACGGCTGTTTTCAGGATGTTGCCCTCGCAAACGATCGAACGCATTTGCGCCCTTGAGCGCCTGTCGGCGCTCGGGTAATGTCATCAGACCCATAGGACAGAGCACGCCCATGACTTCCAAGCTGGAACAACTCAAGCAATTCACGACTGTCGTAGCCGATACCGGCGACTTTTCCACCCTCGCCAAACTCAAGCCGCAAGACGCCACCACCAACCCTTCCCTGCTGCTCAAGGCCGCATCGATTTCGGCGTATGCGCCGTTGCTGGATGAAGCCGTCAAGGACTGCAACGGTGACGTGGGCCTGGCCAGCGACCGTTTTGCGGTGGCGGTAGGCCAAGAGATCCTCAAGGTAGTGCCGGGCCGCATCTCCACCGAGGTGGACGCCCGCCTGTCGTTCGACGAAGCGGCCATTCTCAAGCGTGCGCACCGTCTGATCGACTTGTACGAAAAGGCCGGCGTTGGCCGTGACCGCGTGCTGATCAAGATCGCGTCCACCTGGGAAGGCATCCGCGCTGCAGAGAAGCTGGAAAAAGAAGGCATCCAGACCAACCTGACCCTGCTGTTCTCCTTCGCCCAGGCCGTGGCGTGTGCTGAAGCAGGCGTGTTCCTGATTTCGCCGTTCGTGGGCCGTATCTACGACTGGTACAAGAAAGCCAACGGCAACAACTATACCGGCGCGGATGATCCGGGCGTGCAGTCGGTGACGCGCATCTACAACTACTACAAGGCCAATGGCTACAAGACCGTGGTGATGGGGGCAAGCTTCCGCAACCTGAGCCAGATCGAAGAGCTGGCCGGGTGTGATCGCCTGACCATCAGCCCGGACCTGCTGGAGAAGTTGGCTGCCGACGAAGGCAAGCTGGAGCGCAAGCTGTCGCCAGGCCATGCCGGTGAAGCGCGGGTGCATTTGACTGAAGCGCAGTTCCGTTGGGAATCCAACGAGGATGCGATGGCGACCGAGAAGCTGGCGGAGGGGATTCGTCAGTTTGCTCGGGACCAGGAGAAGCTGGAGGCATTGCTGACTGCCAAGTTGTAAAAGGCGGCGGTTGCAAAAAGGGCGGCACCTTTGCGGGTGCCGCCCTTTTTTGTCTTTCACCGACCTGAAGTCGAACTCAGTACATTTGGAATGTATTCCAACAGTAAAATCAGTGGCGCTCGAGGGCGTTGACGAGGTCGTGGAAGGCTTCGCGGTTGGACTCGTTGAGGCCCATCAGGATCTTGTGCGCTTCCAGCACCTTGACCCGCACCACTTCCTCGGACTGGTCCTGGGATGGCAGGTCGGTCAGGCATTCCGGGCAAGGGATCGGGCGGTCAACGATGTTGAACACCTGGTCGAAGCCCATGGACTGCAGCAGACGGGTGATGTCTTCGTGGGTGGTGACGACCGTAGGCAACAGGCCGACCTTCTGCCGAGACAGAATGGACAACTTGGCCAACAGCCCAAGGGTGGTGCTATCGATGCTGCGGGTTTCGGTCAGATCGATCACGATCGCCGAGAAATTCAGCGCTGTGAAGATCCGCTCAATCGTCGCATCCAGCGCCGAACACAAGGTCAGGCGCACTTCACCGACAAACTTCAGGACGAAGGTCCCGTCTTGCTCGGCGAATTGGATTCTTCCGGTACTCATCAAAGATTCCTGCTCAACACCAATAGGGCGATATCATCCGGCATCTCCCCTAGCGTGGCCAATCCAAACACTTGCCGCAGGCCATCCAGGCTGCCGCCCGCCGACTTGACCTTTTGAGGCAAGGCGGCTTCTTTCTCCTTGAGTGTAGGCTCTGGAAGCAGGTCCAGGATACCGTCGGACATCAGCGTGAGGCTGAAGGTCGGCGGCAGCTCCAGGATGTGGTCTTCGTAGGTGGCTTCATTGAACAAGCCCACCGGCAGGCCACGCCCTTCCAGGTAACGCACACTGTCAGGAGTGTATAAAACAGGCATCGGCAGGTGACCGCCAATACTGTAGGTCAAAAGACCGGTTTCTTCATCGATCACGCCGCCGACCATCGTCACGTGCTTGCCCAGCTTGCAGCTGATCAGGCCTCGGTTGATGTGGCCCAGCACCTCGGAGGGGGTGAACTCCGGCAAGGTGCCATTGCGCTTGGATTCGAACAGCAGCCGTGTGGTCATGAACTTCAACAACACGGTCACAAAAGCAGAGGAAGCTCCGTGGCCGGACACGTCGGCCAGGTAGAACGCGACACGCCGCTCATCGACGCGGAAGTAGTCGACAAAATCACCCGACAGGTACAACGACGGGATGATCTGGTGAGCAAACTGGAAGTCGTCGATGGTCCAGGGGCTGACCGGCAGCATGTTCATCTGCACCTGGCGACCGGCGTTCTGGTCTTCCTGGAGCAGGTTCAGGCTGGCTTCGAGTTCGCGGTTGGCGGTTTCGAGCTTTTCGCGGTAACGCTGGTTTTCCAGCAGCAGGCGTGCACGGTCCAGCGCACGACGCACCGAGTGCTCCAGCACAGCCAGGTCTTCGAGAGGCTTGATCAGGTAATCGGCCGCGCCCAGACGCAAGGCCTCGACGGCATCGTTCATCACCCCGGCACCGGACACAACGATCACGGGCGTCTGTGGGGCAAGGTCGGTCACCTGGCGAATCAGCTCGAGGCCGCCCATCTGGGGCATGCGCAGGTCGCAGATCACAAGGTCGGGCTTGTCGCGCTCGAACACCTGGAGACCCTGTTGGCCGTTACCGGCCTGCAGGACGCTGAAGCCACTGTCTTCCAAATAGGCCGCGAGGCTCGCGCGCACTACTTCGTCGTCATCGATTATCAGCAGCGTGGCACTGGTTTTTTGCATGTGGGCAAACGGCGCCAGAATTAGGTTGGCGTAGGTGGCTCGACAATGGCCGGGCTCACGTACTGGATTCGCTTTCTAGCCACTCTGTCCTACAAAGCACGGGCTTTTGGCCCACGCACAACAGTAAAGCAGAGGTGCCCTTCTAAGGCGCAGACGGTACTCCCATCCGCCAGGGGTTTCAAGCTCATGCCGATGGTCGCCGAGCGTCTTTACACCGCAAATCACCGGGAGTTATAAGAACAGCAACAACCACAACACAAAGTAAGGATGGAACCTGTGAGCGAACACGAGCGCGACTACGCCGAAAAACGCGATTTCATCCGCATGCGAGTGGATGCTGATGTGTCACTGATCCACGCCGGGCAGGAGATTGCCGGGGTTTGCGTGGACCTTTCCAGCTCCGGCATGCAGGTGCAGGCTCCTCGCCAGTTCCAGGTGGGTGACAGGCTCACCGTGCGTATCGACTCGGTGCACGCCGCTCTCAGGGGCCTGGAGGCCGATACCGAAGTGGTCTGGACCAAGGCCAGCGGTGAAGACCAGCACCTGGGCCTGAAGATCCTGAAGATGCACTAAAAAGCCGCACACAAAAAAGGCGACCACTGGGTCGCCTTTTTCATTTCAAAACATCACGACTTAAAAGTCGTCGACCACCTTACCGTCCTTGACCTTGAACTCACGGTTCTGCAGGTAAGCGTTACGGATGAAGGTGTACTTGTCGCCGGTGATCAGCTTCTCGCTGTCGAGCAGGCTGGCACGGGTATCGACAATGTTCAGGCCGAAGGTGCTGTTACGCCAGCCGATGTCGTTCATGTAGCGGTACGGTTGGGTGTAGCTGTCGACGTATTTGGACGGTGCGTCACGCAGGGTGCTTGGGCCCAGCAGTGGCAGCATCACGTAAGGACCGCTACCGACGCCCCAGTAGCCGAGGGTTTGGCCGAAGTCTTCGTCGTTGCGGTGTAGGCCCATTTTGGTGCCCACATCAATGAAACCCAGCACGCCAAAGGTGGTGTTCACCAGCAAACGAGCCGTGTCGACGCCCGCCGCGTGAGGCTTGAGCTGCAATACGTCGTTGGCAAAGTTGCCGACATCGCCGATGTTGCGGAAGAAGTTATGGATGCCAGTCTGCACGAATTGCGGGGTGACGAACTGGTAACCCTGGGCCAATGGCTTGAGCGCGTAGGTATCAACGGTGTCGTTGAAGGTGAAGATCGGGCGGTTGACGCTTTCCCATGGGTCGTCTTCCGACGCGGCCTGGGCGGCAAATGGGGCCAATAGAACAGTGGCACACACAGATAGCTGAGCGATGTAGTGGCTCCAGCGCATAGCTTTGGCTCCTTGAATAGTCTGTCATGGGCGCTATGCCCTGAATAAGACCGTCAGTATATGACGGAAGTGTCAAATTAGGCAGTCGGTAGGAATTGTCTTAATGATAAATGCACAAAATCCCTACAATTACTCATAAGTGTCATCCCCTTGTCATCCGATCCCGATAGCGTCACAGCTATTTCAGGGATCTCGAAATGCCTCACGCCGAAATTGCCGTCGCCAGCGCTCCCTCATTGACTGCCGTGCTATTTGGCCTGAGTGGCTGCCTGGTGGATTTCGGTTCCCAGGCGCGCACCGACGCCCCCGCCCCCGATTCCCAAGCCACGCCCGGTGCCCTGGCCATCCTGCGTAGCCTCAAGGAGCAAGGCATCCCCTGTGCCTGGCTGGACGAGCTACCCGCCACAGTCACCACCCCACTGGCTGCCACACTGCCCAAGTGGATTAAAGCCACTTCCCCCTCCGCTATCCGCTGGCCTGCGCCAAACGCCTGCTGGCAAGCCTTGATGGAACTGAATATCGAGCGCCTGGAAGGCTGTGTCCTGGTCAGCGGCGAGCCACGCTTGCTGCAAGCCGGCCTGAATGCCGGCTTGTGGACCATCGGCCTGGCGTCCTGCGGCTCCTTGTGTGGCCTGGCGCCCGAGCAATGGCAGGCACTCACCGAGCAACAACGCGAGCACAAGCGCGGCAAGGCCACCGTGGCGCTGTACGGACTGGGGGTTCATTCGGTGATCGATCACCTGGGTGAACTGGGCACCTGCCTGGCCGATATCAGCCTGCGCCAGCTCAAAGGCGAGAAGCCCTGACACGGATCATGCACGCTCGGCGCCAGTGGATTAATCTACAGGTCAGCCCGTAGACCTTTCTCGGCGTGCCGTGGTCTATGCCAGTGCCTATCGATAAAAGGAAACACGTCATGCCTGATCGCAAAAAACTGGAAGAACAGGTCGAAATCCTGCGCGGGCAGTTGGAACAGGAACCGCCGCTGTCGGAAGAAAAACGTGAAGCGCTGGAAGCCTTGATTGCCAAGTTTGAATTGCAGCTTGAACTGGAGCCGGCCACTCAAACGCCCAGCATCTCCGACGATGTGAACCAAGCCGCCATAGAATTCGACGCTGAGCACCCGGTCATTTCCGGGACGTTGCGCAATATCATGATCACCTTGGGCAATATCGGCATCTGATCCCGATCAAACTCAACCGCAGACCTCAATGCGAGGGCTGGCCTTTGTGGGAGCTGGCTTGCCTGCGATAGCATCACCTCAGCGCAACTGAAAAAACGAGGTGTCTGCATCGCAGGCAAGCCAGCTCCCACACAAGCCAGCCCCCACAGTCAGTTTGGGGTGATGTTTATTGACGAGCCAGGCGCACGTTCTGGAACGCCACATCCTCAGTGCTGCGGTACGGGTTGATATCCAACCCACCCCGGCGCACATACCGCGCATACACCGTCAACGTCTCCGGCTTCAGCAGGCGCTGCAGGTCGAGGAAGATCCGCTCCACACACTGCTCATGGAAGTCCGAGTGCTGGCGAAAGCTCACGATGTACTCGAGCAGGCTGGCGTGATCCAGTGCCGAACCACGGTACTCCACCACCACACTCCCCCAATCCGGCTGGCTGGTGACCGGGCAGTTGGATTTGAGCAGGTGGCTGTGCACGCTCTCCTCTACAACACGCGAATCATCGCAGCGCAGCAGTTCCGGGCGCGGATGTTCATAGCTGCTGACGTTGATATCCAGGTCGTCGATGCACACGCCCGGCAAGGCCATCACGCCTTCAGCCTCGATCTCGGCCAGTGTGCGAATACGCACGGTCACGGGCTTGCCGGCGGCTGCGCTGAGGTCAGTGCGCAGGGTGGCTTCCAGGCTCGCCGTGTCGGCGAATGCGGTCTGGTTCAGCGAGTTGAGGTACAGCTTGAAGGACTTGGACTCGATGATGTTCGGCGAGTCGGCCGGTATGCTGAACTCGCCGATGGCCACCACCGGCTTGCCCGACGGCAGCAGCCAGGACAGTTCGAAGCAGTTCCAGAAATCCACACCCTTGTAAGGCAGGGTCTCGGCGCTCAGGCCCAGCTCGGCCCATTTGGCGGCGCGAGGGATCGGAAACAGCAACGACGGGGTGTAGGTGGAGATGTATTCACTGGACTTGCCCAGCGGCGAATGTTCGGCTGCGGGATGCATGGCGGAAACCTGGCTAAATAAACCGCGCCAGTCTACCAGCCTTTGCCCCCGCGCCTAAGCGCCGCCGGATCAATCGACGTTGAGCTTGCCCACCATGCCCGCCTGGTAGTGCCCCGGGAGGTTGCAGGCAAACTCCAGGCCCGTGGCCTTGGTGAACGTCCAGGTCAGCTCGGCGGTTTTACCGGGCTCCACCAGCACGCTGTTGGGGTCATCATGCTTCATGCCGCCCATCTCACCGTGGCCCATGGCGCTGTGGTCCATTTTGCCCATGCCGGTGGCGGTGAGCATGCCGCTGGCCTGCATCTGCAGCATTTCCTTCTGGTGCTCGGCATGCATCGCCGCGTCGCCCAGGTTGAATTCGTGAAGCAACTGGCCTTTGTTGACCAGCACAAAGCGCACTGTTTCGCCGGCTTTTACGTCCAGGGACTTGGGCGAAAAGGAAATATCCTGCAGCGTCACTTCCACAGTGCGCGTGGCTTTATCGGCCGTTGCCGGCTGGCCAAACGAATACGTGTGGGCAGCGTCGGCAATCGCATCAACACTCAACGCCAACAGGCAACCCGCCAACAACAGGGGTGTACGCAACGCCATCGCTCTTCTCCAAAAATGTATGACTGGCCAGGGGAGCACTCTAAGATTGCGCCGCTGCCAGCCAGCTGACTGCTAGATTACAACTTTGTAAGGTTGCGCCCCTGCCCCGCCACCCACGGTATAAAGCCCGTCGTCACCCGTTGCCAAGAGTTGCCCATGAAACTGCTGATCGTCGAAGACCAACCCAAGACCGGCCATTACCTGCGCCAGGGCCTGGCCGAGGCTGGCTTTACCACCGAACTGGTGGCCGACGGCATCACGGGCCAGCACCTGGCGCTGACCGGCGACTTTGACCTGCTGATCCTCGACGTGATGCTGCCCGGCCGCGACGGCTGGCAAATTCTCCAGGCCGTGCGCAGTGCCGGCCTGGATATCCCGGTGCTGTTTCTCACCGCCCGCGACGCCGTGGAAGACCGCGTCCATGGCCTGGAACTGGGCGCCGACGACTACCTGGTCAAACCCTTTGCCTTTTCCGAACTGCTCGCCCGGGTGCGCAGCCTGTTGCGCCGTGGCAGCAGCACGCCCCAGGAAACCGCACTGCAACTGGCTGACCTGCGCCTGGACCTGATCCGTCGCCGCGTGGAGCGCGACGGCCAACGCATCGACCTCACCGCCAAGGAATTTTCCCTGCTGGAACTGCTGTTGCGACGCCAGGGCGAGGTGCTGCCCAAATCGCTGATTGCCTCCCAGGTGTGGGACATGAACTTCGACAGCGACACCAACATCATCGAGGTTGCGATCCGCCGCCTGCGCCTGAAAGTCGATGACCACTATCCCAACAAACTGATCCATACGGTGCGCGGCATGGGCTATGTGCTGGAGGAGCGCCTCAATTGATCAAGCGCCTGTCCCTGGCAAGCCGTCTGGCGCTGCTGTTTGCCGGCTGCACCGCCGTGGTGTCGCTGTTGGCAGGCGTGTTGTTCAACCACGCCAGCGAGGCGCACTTTATCGAGCTGGACCAACAATTGCTCGACAGCAAGCTGGTAGCGTTGCGCAGCACGTTGCAAGGGGTCGACTCCGCCGCGTCTTTCGCCGAGCGAGAAGCGCAGTTGCGCACCGAACTCAACCGCCAACCAGACCTTGCCCTGCGCATCACTGCGGCCGGGAAACGCTGGTTCGACGGCGCGCCGGATGTCGCCCTGCCGACGGCGCCCGGCCTGCATAGCCTGCAAAATGCCGGCACCGACTATCGCGTCTACAACGCGCCATTGATCGCCGGCCAAGCCAACTCGCCGCAACTCACCCTGATGCTCGACATCACCCACCACCAGCATTTCCTGCAACGCATGCAGCACCTGATCTGGCTCACCGTCGGCCTCTCGGCCCTGGCCACTGCACTGCTCGGCGCCTGGGCGGCGCGCAGTGGGCTGCGGCCCTTGCGGCGCATGGGCGAAGTGGCCGCCAGCGTGTCGGCCCATTCGCTGACTCAGCGCCTGCCGCAGCAGCAAATGCCCGCGGAACTGGCCGAATTGGCCCAAACCTTCAACGCCATGCTCGGCCGCCTGGACGATGCATTCCAGCGCCTCTCGGCGTTCTCAGCCGACATCGCCCACGAACTGCGCACGCCGTTGTCGAACCTGCTGACCCAGACCCAGGTCATCCTCACCCAGCCACGCCCACTGGAGGATTACCGCGAAGCGCTGCACAGCAACCTCGAAGAGCTGCAATGGATGGCGCAGTTGGTCAATGACATGTTGTACCTGGCCAAGGCGGATCACGGCTTGCTGGTGCCCAAGCGCGAAACCTTAGCGCTGGAGGATGAGGTCGATGCGCTGCTGGAGTTCTTCGCACTGCTGGCGGAAGACGGGCACGTCAGCCTGGTACGCGAGGGCACTGCCCATACCACGGGCGATCGCGGGATGTTGCGCCGGGCATTGTCGAATCTGCTGGATAACGCGTTGCGGTTTACCCCGCCGGGCGGCGAAGTACGCGTGCGCTTGGAGGATGGGGTGAGGCTATCGGTGGAGAACACCGGGGAAGGCATTCCAGCGGAAATGCTGCCGAGGTTGTTTGATCGGTTCTACCGGGCGGACCCGGCGCGCCGTGAAGGCAGCAGTGAGCATGCAGGATTGGGGTTGGCGATTACCCAATCGATCGTGCGGGCCCATGGGGGGAGGATTTTTTGTGAGTCTGGGGTGGGGTGGACACGGTTTGTGATTGAGTTGCCCAAGATAGATTGATGCAATCCGTGCCGGCCTCTTCGCGAGCAAGCCCGCTCCCACATTTTGACTGCATTCCAAAAAATGGACTCGGTCGAATGTGGGAGCGGGCTTGCTCGCGAAAGCGGTCTTAAATACTACGAATATCTCAGCGCATGCGCCGGCTCAATCTTCGCCGCCCGATACGCCGGGTACAACGTCGCCAGAAAGCTCAACACAAACCCGGCCGTGCAGATCAGCACCACATCCCCACCCTGCAGCTCCGAAGGCAGGTTGCTGACAAAGTACACGTCCGAACTGAAGATATGCTGGCCGGTCACCCGCTCCATCCAGCCCACCAATTCACTCACGTTCAACGCTGCAATCACGCCCAGCACGCCGCCGATGAGGGTGCCGACGATACCGATCACCGTACCCTGCACCATGAAGATCGCCATGATCTGCCGGGGCGTGGCGCCAATGGTGCGTAGGATCGCGATGTCTGCGCCCTTGTCGTTCACTACCATGATCAGGGTGGCGATGATGTTGAACGCGGCCACGGCCACGATCATCAGCAACAGCAGGCCGATCATGGTCTTTTCCATTTTCATTGCGCTGAACAGGCTGCCCTGGGTGTGGGTCCAGTCATCCGGCTTATAGGCTGCGCCCAGGCTGGCGGCGATGTCCGCCGAAACCTTGGGGGCTGCGTACAGATCTTTTACCGCCAGCCGCACGCTTTGCACCTGGTTGGGCTGCCAATGCTGGATCTCGGCGGCATCGGCCATGTTGATCAGCGCCATGGAACCGTCAAGCTCAGCGCCCACCTTGAAGATACCGACCACGTTCAAACGCTGCATGCGCGGGGTGATGCCGCCCGGGGCAGTGCTGATTTCCGGCACGATCAGGGTGAGCTTGTCGCCCACGTTCAAGCGGAAACGGCGCGCGGTGATGTCGCCAATGACCACGCCGAACTCACCGGCCTTGAGGTCTTGCAGGCTGCCTCGCACGATATGTTGGGCCACGATAGACACCTTGCCTTCCTGGTCCGGGTCGACGCCGCTGATCTCGATCGGCTGCATCGCGCCTTTGTAGGAGAACATGCCATCCATCTGCGTGAACGGCACGGCAGCGGTCACTTCCGGGTTCTTCATGGCGGCAGCAGCCACCGGCTGCCAGTCGTCGATGGGGTTCACGCCAACGATGGTGGCGTGGGGCACCATGCCGAGGATGCGTGAGCTCATTTCACGCTGGAAGCCGTTCATCACCGACAGCACCACGATCATTGCCAGCACACCCAGGGCGAGGCCGATCATCGAGGTCATCGAGATAAACGAGACAAAACGGTTGCGGCGCTTGGCGCGGGTATAGCGCGTGCCGATGAAAATCGATAACGGTCTGAACATTCGCGGGCACCGTTGGAAAAATAGAAAACCCGGTGCCTGGCACCGGGCTTGAAACAGGTCAGATGGCGACCAGATGACCTTCCTGCAGGTGCAATACACGGTCCATCTGGCGGGCCATGCTCATGTCATGGGTCACCACCAGGAACGCAGTGCGCATCTGGGTGCTCAGCTCCAGCATCAAATCCTTGATGCCCTGGGCAGTGTGGGAGTCGAGGTTGCCGGTAGGCTCGTCGAGCATCACCAGGCCCGGGTTGTTCACCAGGGCGCGGGCAATCGCCACACGTTGGCGCTCGCCACCCGACAGTTCAGCCGGTTTGTGCTCCAGGCGGTGGCCCAAACCGACGCGCTCCAGTAGCGCCTTGGCGCGCTGGCGGGCTTCCGGGATCGCGGTCTTGCCGATCAGCAGCGGCATGCACACGTTTTCCAGGGCGGTGAACTCCGGCAGCAGGTGGTGGAACTGGTACACAAAACCGAGGGAACGGTTGCGCAACTGGCCACGGGCCTTCTCGCCCAGGGCCGACAGTTCTTCACCCGCCAGCCATACGCTGCCCTTGGACGGCGTATCAAGGCCGCCCAACAGGTTCAGCAAGGTACTTTTGCCGGAACCGGAACTGCCGACGATCGCCACGCGCTCGCCCGGGTGCAACTCCAGTTGCAGATCTGACAACACCACCACCGATTCAGGGCCTTCCTCGTAGGATTTGCCCAGGTTGCGGCAGCTCAGGATTGCTTTTTCACTCATGCCCGATTCACTCATAACGTAAGGCCTGTGCTGGCTGGGTGCGTGCCGCGCGCCAGGCTGGATACAGGGTGGCAAGGAAACTCAGGACCAACGCGGCGCCGCCCACCATCAACACGTCCTGGGCCTGAACCTGGGACGGCAAGTAGTCGATGAAGTAGACGTCGGCGTTGAGAAACTTGTGGCCGATCAGGGTTTCGAGGGCGGCGATGGCGGCGCTGACGTTCAGCGCGGCCAAAATGCCGACGGCGGTGCCGATCAAGGTGCCGACCACGCCAATCACGGTGCCCTGCACCATGAAGATCGCCATGATCTGCCCTGGCGTAGCGCCAAGGGTGCGCAGAATCGCGATATCGCCCTTTTTGTCGTTCACCACCATCACCAGCGTGGAGATGATGTTGAAGGCCGCCACCGCAACGATCAGCAACAGCAGCAGGCCGATCATGGCTTTTTCCATGCGGATGGCCTGGTACAGGTTGCCGTGGGTACGGGTCCAGTCGCGGGCGTAGTACTGGGACTCACCCAAATGCTGGGCGATTTCCCACGAGGCACGCGGCGCATCGAACAGGTCGTTGAACTTCAGGCGCAGGCCCTGCACCTGGTCCGGCTGCCAGCGGTGCAGGCGGGCCAGGTCGGTGAGGTTGGTGAGGCCCAGGTACCCGTCGATCTCGCCGGCGCCCACGTGGAAGGTGCCGACCACGGTGAAGCGCTTCATGCGCGGGAACATGCCGGCCGGGGTCACGGTGACTTCCGGGGCAACGAAGGTGAGCTTGTCGCCCAGGCCCACACCCAGTTTGGCTGCGGCCTTGTCGCCGATCACGATGCCGAACTCGCCGGGCGCCAGGTCATCGAGTTTGCCCGAGAGCATGAACTTGTCGATGATCGAGACCTTGCGCTCCTGGGCCGGGTCGATGGCATTGAGCAGGATCTTCTGCACCTTGCCGTCGTTGGTCAGCAGCCCCTGCATCTGGGTGAACGGCGCGACGGCCAGCACCTTGGGGTTCTGCTTGACCTTCTCGGCCAGGCTTTGCCAGTCGCTGATGGGCGCATCGCCTTCGATGGTCGCGTGGGGCACCATGCCCAGCACGCGGGTGCGCATCTCATGATCGAAGCCGTTCATCACCGACAGCACCACGATCATCACGACCACGCCCAAGGCGAGCCCGATCATCGAGGTCAAGGAAATGAACGACACAAAATGATTGCGGCGCTTTGCACGGGTATAACGCGTGCCGATAAATACGAAGAGAGGTCTGAACATGTCGGGGCTTGTTCGGAGGAAAAGAAGACGTCCCGGTGGCGGGGTCTGGTAAGCAGCTTTACACTCTGACCATCACCGTTACCTGGGGTTCGCCATGTCGACATTAGATGAAGAAGAACGCCGCGAATACTACCGTATCGACGACATGATCGCACTTCAAATCAAAAGCCTCTCCACCCCCGAAGCGGCGAGCAAGGAAGTGTTGCTGGATGATTCGCCGCTGTTCAATCTGCTCAGCGAACTGCACCTCAGCGAATTCGAAGCCCAGCACCTGTTGCGCCAGATCAGCGAGAAGGACCGCAGCCTCGCCGCCTTCCTCAAAGTGCAGAACAAACGCCTCGATTTACTCAGCCAGATCATGGCCCGCGGCCTGCTGGACGAGGTCGGCGCACCGCAGCCGGTGATCATTTCCGAAGGCGGCATCGACTTCCAGCACCCTACCCCGCTCGCCACCGGCGCGCACCTGGCGGTCAAGCTGGTGCTCATGCCCCAGGCGCTTGGCCTGCTGCTGCGCGCACGGGTCACCCACTGCGACCCCAAGGGCAATGGTTTTGACGTAGGCACGGAGTTCGAGTCCATGACCGACGCCCAACGCCAACTGCTCGCCCGCTACATCCTGCAGAAACAAGCCCAGGAACGACGCCTGGCGCGGGAACAAAGCGACGCCAAAGACACCTGAATACGTATTCACCCCGCCAGACACCCTGGCGCATAGGAGCAACTGTGACCCTGATTTACGGCCACCGCGGTGCCAAAGGCGAAGCACCGGAAAATACCCTGACCAGCTTTCAGGAGTGCCTCAAGCACGGCGTGCGCCGTTGCGAACTGGACCTGCACCTGTCCATGGACGGCGAGCTGATGGTCATCCACGACCCAACCCTCAAACGCACCGCCGACCGGCGCGGCAAAGTCGTCGAGTACTCGGCGGCGGACCTGGTGAAGATGGACGCACGCAAAGGCGGCCCTGGATGGGTCAAGCCGTGCCCGATTCCGCGTCTGGAAGAGTTGTTCGAACAGTGCGACTTCGATCACTGGCAACTGGAAGTCAAAAGCGCTTCGCGCACCCGCGCGGCAACCACTGTGCTGGCTATCCGCGAGATGGCCGTGCGTCATGGCTTGATGGACAAAGTCACCGTGACCTCAAGTTCGCGGGAAGTGCTGAAAGCGGCGGTTGAACTCACCCCGGACCTGTCACGCGGCCTGGTCGCCGAATACGCCTGGCTCGACCCGCTGAAGGTCGCGCAAAACTACGGCTGTGAAATTCTGGCGCTGAACTGGACGTTGTGCACCCCTGAGCGTCTGGAAAAAGCCCAGCGCCAGGGCTTGCACGTGTCCGTGTGGACGGTCAACGAACCTGCGCTGATGCGCAGGCTCGCCGACTTCGGCGTAGATAGCCTGATTACAGACTTTCCCGGTTTGGCCACTGCCACCCTCGAGAATTACTGAAATCGGTCTCCCCGGCCGGCTCAGGCCACCGGCCGGAGCCGCTCAAAAAAGCCGGTTGAGGCCGTCGTAGGCCGCTACCCGATAGGCTTCAGCCATGGTCGGGTAGTTGAACGTGGTGTTCACGAAATACTTGAGGGTATTTTGCTCACCCGGCTGGTTCATGATGGCCTGGCCGATGTGCACGATCTCCGAGGCCTGGTAGCCGAAGCAATGCACGCCGAGAACTTCCAGGGTCTCGCGGTGGAACAGGATCTTCAGCATGCCTTGCGGCTCACCGGCGATCTGCGCACGCGCCATGCTCTTGAAGAACGCCTTGCCCACTTCATAAGGCACCTTGGCCTTGGTCAGTTCGTGCTCGTTCTTGCCGATGGAGCTGATCTCGGGAATCGTGTAGATCCCGGTCGGCACGTCGTTCACATAACGCCAGCTGCCATTGTCGACGATGCTGCCAGCGGCCGAACGGCCTTGGTCATGGGCGGCGCTGGCCAGGCTCGGCCAACCGATCACGTCACCGGCGCCGTAGATGTTTGGCACGCAGGTGCGGTAGTTCTCGTCCACCTCGATCTGGCCACGGCTGTTGACCTTGACCCCGATGTTTTCCATGCCCAGCTTGTCGGTGTTGCCGGTACGGCCGTTGCACCACAGCAAGGCGTCGGCCTTGATCTTCTTGCCGGACTTGAGGTGCAGGATCACCCCGTTGTCCAGGCCTTCGACCCGCTCGTACTCTTCGTTGTGGCGCACGGTGATGTTGTTGTTGCTGAAGTGGTAGCTCAACGCCTGGGAAATTTCCGAGTCGAGGAAGCTCAGCAACTGGTCGCGGTTGTCCACCAGCTCCACCAGTACACCCAGGCCGCTGAAGATCGAGGCGTATTCGCAACCGATCACGCCGGCGCCGTAGATGATGAGTTTGCGCGGGGTATGGCCCAGGCTCAGGATGGTGTCGCTATCGTAGATACGCGGGTGGTGGAAATCGATATCGGCCGGGCGATACGGGCGCGAACCGGTGGCGATGATGATGTGCTTGGCCACCAGCTTTTCGACCACGCCGTTGGAGCACACGACTTCAACGGTTTGCTCGTCGGCGAAGCTGCCGGTGCCGAAGAACAGGTCGACACGGTTACGCGCGTAGTAACCGGTGCGCGAGGCCACTTGCTTGGAGATGACTTTCTCGGCGCTTTTCAACACGTCCGGGAACGAGAACCAGCGCGGCTCACCAATGGCACGGAACATCGGGTTGGTGTTGAACTGCATGATCTGGCGCACTGAGTGACGCAAGGCCTTGGACGGGATGGTACCCAGGTGGGTGCAGTTACCGCCGACCTGGCGACGGCTATCGACCATCGCCACCTTGCGCCCTGCCTTCGCGGCGTTCATCGCCGCACCTTCTCCAGCCGGGCCGGAACCCAGTACCACCACGTCGTAGTTGTAGACAGCCATGCGTACTCCTCAGAACAGGCCAGGCGTACGGTTGGACGCCGGGCTAAATCATGCCGCGGCCAGCGGTCATGAAGGACAATTTGGCTCAAGTGTGTGAACCGGGGCACAGTCTATATAAGGCTCAACGCCGCGCACATTAACCCTTGGTCGCGTCGTAGGCCAGTATTGCCTTAACTACACGCTTAGGAAATTGCAATTACACTGTCGGCACGCACCTTTGCAGGACGAGCCATTATGCGGCATGTCGTTTTCTGTTTATTGCTGATGTTGTCGATCACGGTGCAGGCCAGTGAAGCAGACCGCCTCAAGCAGGCCAACTTCCCCACCCAATCCCACGCGTTGGCGCTGAAAAACCAGGCCGTGCTGGTCTATCTCTGGGCCGATGTGTACGCCGCTGCGCTATACACCCCGGCCAATCTCAGCGCGAAGCAGGCGTGGGACGGGCAGAAGGATCTGCGCCTGGCGCTGTACTACTTTCGCAACATCGACCGCAGCGACGTGATCAAGGCCGCCACCACGGCCCTCGAACGCCAGCAAACAAGCGCAACCCTTGCCCGCCTGAAGCCGGAACTGGATCAACTGCATGCCCGTTTCCGCGACATCCAAAGCGGCGACCGCTACGCCCTGGATGTTCGTCCCGGACGCGGCCTGAACCTGGAGATCAATGACCAGGTGGTGTTCAGCAGTCGCAACGACGAACTGGCAAAGGCTTACCTCGGCATCTGGCTCGCGCCCAAAGGCCTGTCCGATAGCCTGAGAAACACTCTCCTGAATTAATCACCGCTCGTAAAAACACCAAAGAACCCATGTGGGAGCTGGCTTGCCTGCGATAGCGGTGGGTCAGCCATTCATTGGCTGACTGACACACTGCGATCGCAGGCAAGCCCGCTCCCACAGCGTTCTCTATCGACAATGGCATTCGCGCATTTAGTCAGCTTGCTATCGGTTTCTGTTGCGGGTAGTGGCCAATACACATATGGTTACAAAACACCGCAAGGACGAACAGCGACCAGGGAATCACTAATAAGATAGCCAAGATGAGTGAATGACATGTCCACTTCAACGGGCAAAGGCAAAGCGATTTTTCGCGTTGTCAGCGGTAACTTCCTCGAGATGTTCGACTTCATGGTCTACGGCTTCTACGCCACGGCCATTGCCAAGACCTTCTTCCCCACCGACAGCGCCTTTGCCTCCCTGATGCTGTCCCTGGCGACCTTCGGCGCCGGCTTCCTCATGCGCCCCCTCGGCGCCATCTTCCTCGGCGCCTACATCGACCGTCACGGCCGCAAGAAAGGCCTGGTGATCACGCTGGCGCTGATGGCCGCAGGTACCATCCTCATCGCCTGCGTGCCCGGCTACGCCACACTGGGGGTCGCCGCGCCGCTGCTGGTGCTGTTCGGCCGCTTGCTGCAGGGCTTCTCGGCCGGCGTCGAGCTGGGCGGTGTGTCGGTGTACCTGGCGGAAATCGCCACGGCCGGCCGCAAGGGCTTCTTCGTCAGTTGGCAGTCGGCCAGCCAACAGGCCGCCGTGGTGTTCGCCGGCTTGCTGGGCGTGGGCCTGAACCACTGGCTCAGCCCCGAACAAATGGGCGACTGGGGCTGGCGCGTACCGTTCCTGATCGGCTGCCTGATCGTGCCGGTGATCTTCGTGATTCGCCGCTCCCTGGAAGAAACCCCTGAATTCCAGGCACGCAAGCACCGCCCTACCCTGCAGGAAATCGTCCGCTCTATCGGTCAGAATTTCGGCGTCGTCATCGCCGGCATGGCGCTGGTGGTGATGACCACCGTGTCGTTCTACCTGATCACCGCCTACACCCCGACCTTCGGCAAAGCCGAGCTGCACCTGTCGGACTTCGATGCATTGCTGGTGACGGTGTGCGTAGGCATCTCCAACTTCATCTGGTTGCCGGTGATGGGGGCAGTGTCCGACAAGATCGGGCGTAAGCCCCTGCTGCTGGGTGCGACGATTCTGGCGATTCTTACGGCCTACCCAGCGCTGTCGTGGCTGGTGGTCAACCCGAGTTTCAGCCATTTGCTGATCGTGCTGTTGTGGCTGTCGTTCCTGTACGGTTCGTACAACGGCGCAATGGTGGTGGCGCTCACCGAGATCATGCCGGTGGAAGTGCGTACCACCGGGTTTTCCTTGGCCTACAGCCTGGCGACGGCGACCTTTGGTGGGTTTACGCCAGCGGCGTGTACCTACCTGATCCATGTGCTGGATAACAAGGCGGCGCCGGGGATTTGGTTGAGTGGTGCGGCGGTGTTGGGGTTGATTGCGACGTTGGTGCTGTTTAAAGGCAATCGGCATGAGTTGAGGACCGCGCAGGCTTCTGTAGTCGGTGGCGCCTGATGAGCCGTCATCGCAGGCAAGCCAGCGCCCACATTTGAAGGTATTCACAGATCCAAATGTGGGAGCTGGCTTGCCTGCGATGAGGCCCTACCAATCAACACAAAACCAACAGGCATAAAAAAGCCCCGAACCAGTCGGGGCTTTTTCATTCAGCGCTGATGCTTAGCGCGGGAACGACGGCGGGTTGACCCCGGCCATGTCTTCCATCACGCGAACCACCTGGCAGCTGTAACCGAACTCGTTGTCGTACCACACGTACAGGACAACGCGGTTGTCCTGGGTAATGGTCGCCTCGGCGTCCACCACACCGGCGTGGCGCGAGCCTACGAAGTCGGTGGACACCACTTCCTGCGAGTTGACGAAGTCGATTTGCTTATGCAGATCGGAGTGCAGCGCCATGTAGCGCAGGTACTCGTTCATCTCTTCACGGGTGGCGGCTTTCTCAAGGTTCAGGTTGAGAATGGCCATCGACACGTTTGGCGTCGGCACACGGATCGCGTTACCGGTCAGCTTGCCAGCCAGCTCAGGCAGAGCCTTGGCAGCAGCGGTGGCAGCACCGGTCTCGGTGATAACCATGTTCAGCGCGGCGCTACGACCACGGCGATCGCCTTTGTGGAAGTTGTCGATCAGGTTCTGGTCGTTGGTGTACGAGTGAACGGTCTCGACGTGGCCGTTGACGATGCCGAACTTGTCATTCACAGCCTTCAGCACCGGCACAATGGCGTTGGTGGTGCAGGAAGCGGCGGACACGATCTTGTCGTCAGCGGTGATTTCGCCGTGGTTGATGCCATGAACGATGTTCTTCAGCTTGCCCTTGCCCGGTGCGGTCAGGACAACGCGGTCGATACCCGGGCAGGCCAGGTGCTGGCCCAGGCCGTCGGCATCGCGCCATACGCCGGTGTTGTCCACCAGCAGGGCGTCCTTGATGCCGTACTGGGTGTAGTCCACCTCAGTCGGGTTCTTCGCGTAGATCACCTGGATCAGGTTACCGTTGGCGGTGATGGTGTTGTTTTCTTCGTCGATGACGATGGTGCCGTTGAACGGGCCGTGTACCGAGTCGCGACGCAAGAGGCTCGCGCGTTTGGTCAGGTCGTTCTCGGCGCCTTTGCGCACAACGATGGCACGCAGGCGCAGGCCGTCGCCGCCACCGGTTTTTTCGATCAGGATGCGTGCCAGCAGACGGCCGATACGACCGAAGCCGTACAGCACCACGTCAGTGCCTTTGCGGGCGGCGGCGTTTTGCTGGCCGACCACCTCAGCCATTTCTTCACGCACGAACTGCTCGGCGGTACGGCCGGCGCCTTCTTTGCGGAATTTGTAGGCCAGCTTGCCCAGGTCTACCGAAGCCGCGCCGAGCTTGAGCTCGCTCATGGCCTTGAGCAGGGGGAATGTTTCGTGGACGGAGAGTTCGCTGTCGTCGGCGGAGCGATGGCGAGCAAAGCGGTGCGCCTTGAGAATCGCGATGACTGATTGGTTGATCAGGCTGCGGCCATAGATCGAGCTCACCACATTGTTATTGCGGTACAGCTGACCGATAAGCGGAATCATCGCTTCAGCGAGTGCTTCACGGTCGATCCATTCACCAAGACACTGGTCGGGCTTCTGAGTCACGGGAACCTTCCACATGTAGGGGCAGAAAAAAGGGGCTACATTATGCCGCCCGGTCGCCCCCGGAGCAATGCGCCCCAGGCAACAAAAAGTGCTTGCGAAAAATTGACACCCCTCTGCAGCCCAGTAAATACGCGGGTTCCAGAAGGCCACCTGGTTGGCTGCCAGCGTGACTTGTCCGTAACCCTCCGAAAACCTCGTGCTTTTTGACACTACATATTGAGTCAAAACCCAGCATTGTTTGTCTTAGCCACTACATTTCCTACAAACCGTAATAGGCTCAGTCAGCAACTGACAGACGGCGCCTCGGACCGTTACAATTACCGACTTTGTCGCAACGCTTGGAGCTCAACCTTCCGTGCCCGTCCTGCGTCTACCGCTTCTCCCTGCTGCGGCAGGCAAACAGCACTGGGGCAACCTGCCCGGTGCCGCCCTGAGCCTGGCCATTGCCGAGGCTGCCAGCGCAGCCAAGCGCTTTACCCTGCTGCTCACCGCCGACAGCCAGAGTGCCGAACGGCTGGAGCAGGAGCTGAGCTTCTTCGCCCCCGATTTGCCGGTGCTGCATTTCCCCGACTGGGAAACCCTGCCCTACGATCTGTTCTCGCCGCATCAGGACATCATTTCCCAGCGCATCGCCAGCCTGTACCGCCTGCCGGAACTGGCCCACGGCGTGCTGGTGGTGCCGATCACCACCGCGCTGCACCGCTTGGCGCCGACCAAGTTCCTGCTGGGCAGCAGCCTGGTACTGGATGTCGGCCAGAAGCTGGACGTCGAGCAGATGCGCACGCGCCTGGAAGCCAGTGGCTACCGCTGCGTCGACACGGTGTACGAGCACGGTGAGTTCGCCGTGCGTGGCGCGCTGATCGACCTGTTCCCGATGGGCAGCAAACTGCCCTACCGCATCGACCTGTTCGATGACGAAATCGAGACCCTGCGCACCTTCGACCCCGAAAACCAACGTTCCATTGACAAGGTGGACTCGGTCAAGCTGCTGCCGGCGCGGGAGTTCCCGCTGCAAAAAGACGCGGTCACTCGCTTCAAGGCGCGCTTCCGTGAACGTTTCGACGTGGACTTCCGTCGCTGCCCGATCTTTCAGGATTTAAGCAGCGGGATTACACCGGCCGGTATCGAGTACTACCTGCCGCTGTTCTTCGACGAAACCTCCACCCTGTTCGATTACCTGCCCCAGGACACCCAAGTGTTCTCGCTGCCGGGCATCGAACAGGCGGCGGAAAACTTCTGGAACGACGTGCGCAACCGCTATGAAGAGCGCCGCGTCGATCCATCCCGTCCTTTATTGCCGCCAGCCGAGCTGTTCCTGCCGGTGGAAGACTGCTTCGCCCGCCTGAAAAGCTGGCCACGCGTGGTCGCCAGCCAGCAGGACGTGGAAAGTGGCGCCGGCCGCGAGCGTTTTCCCGCGCAAACGCTGCCAGACCTGGCCATCCAGGCCAAGGCCAACCAGCCCCTGGAAGCGTTGTCCAACTTCCTCGGTGACTTCCCTGGCCGCGTGTTGTTCACCGCCGAATCAGCAGGCCGCCGCGAAGTGCTGCTGGAACTGCTCGAACGCCTGAAGCTGCGACCGAAAACCGTCGACAGTTGGCCCGACTTTGTAAAAAGCAAAGACCGCCTGGCGATCACCATCGCGCCGCTGGATGAAGGCTTGCAGCTGGACGACCCGGCGCTAGCCTTGATCGCCGAGAGCCCGTTGTTCGGCCAGCGCGTGATGCAGCGCCGTCGCCGTGAAAAACGCGCCGACGCCAACAACGATGCGGTGATCAAGAACCTCACCGAGCTGCGCGAAGGCGCACCGGTGGTGCACATCGACCACGGCGTGGGCCGGTACCTGGGCTTGCAGACCCTGGAGATCGACAACCAGGCCGCCGAATTCCTCACCATGGAATACGCCGAGGGCGCCAAGCTCTACGTGCCGGTGGCCAACCTGCATTTGATTGCGCGCTACACCGGCAGCGACGACGCCCTGGCGCCGTTGCACCGCCTTGGCTCCGAGACCTGGCAAAAAGCCAAGCGCAAGGCCGCCGAACAGGTGCGCGATGTGGCCGCCGAACTGCTCGACATCTACGCACGCCGCGCCGCTCGCGAAGGTTATGCGTTCGCCGACCCGAAGGCCGACTACGCCACCTTCAGCGCAGGCTTTGCCTTCGAAGAAACTCCGGACCAGCAAACCACCATCGAAGCGGTGCGCGCCGACATGCTCGCACCCAAGCCGATGGACCGCCTGGTCTGCGGCGACGTGGGCTTCGGCAAGACCGAAGTGGCCATGCGCGCGGCCTTCATTGCGGTGCACGGTGGCAAGCAAGTGGCGATCCTGGTGCCCACCACCCTGCTCGCCCAGCAGCACTACAACAGCTTCCGCGACCGCTTTGCCGACTGGCCGGTGACCGTTGAAGTGATGAGCCGCTTCAAGTCGGCCAAGGAAGTGAATGCTGCGGTCGCTGATTTGGCCGAAGGCAAGATCGACATCGTGATCGGCACCCACAAACTGCTGTCCGATGATGTGAAGATCAAGAACCTGGGCCTGGTGATCATCGACGAAGAACACCGTTTTGGGGTGCGCCAGAAGGAACAGCTCAAGGCCCTGCGCAGCGAAGTCGACATCCTGACCCTCACCGCAACGCCAATTCCGCGCACGCTGAACATGGCAGTGTCGGGCATGCGTGATCTGTCGATCATCGCCACGCCACCCGCGCGTCGCCTGTCGGTGCGCACCTTTGTGATGGAGCAGAACAAGAGCACGGTCAAGGAAGCGCTGCTGCGTGAACTGCTGCGCGGCGGGCAGGTGTACTACCTGCACAACGACGTGAAGACCATCGAGAAATGCGCCGCCGACCTTGCCGAGCTGGTGCCGGAGGCACGTATCGCCATCGGCCACGGGCAGATGCGCGAGCGCGAACTCGAACAGGTGATGAGCGACTTCTACCACAAGCGCTTCAACGTGCTGATCGCCTCGACCATCATCGAGACCGGCATCGACGTGCCAAGCGCCAACACCATCATCATCGAGCGCGCCGACAAGTTCGGCTTGGCCCAGCTGCACCAGTTGCGCGGCCGGGTCGGGCGCAGTCACCACCAGGCCTATGCCTACCTGCTGACGCCGCCGCGCCAACAGATCACCGGCGACGCCGAGAAACGCCTGGAAGCCATCGCCAACACCCAGGACCTGGGCGCCGGCTTTGTGCTGGCCACCAACGACCTGGAAATCCGAGGCGCCGGCGAACTGCTGGGCGACGGCCAAAGCGGGCAGATCCAGGCGGTGGGGTTCACCCTTTATATGGAAATGCTTGAACGCGCGGTGAAGGCCATCCGCAAGGGCGAGCAACCGAACCTCGACCAACCGCTGGGTGGCGGTCCGGAAATCAACCTGCGCTTGCCGGCGTTGATCCCTGAAGACTACCTGCCGGACGTGCATGCGCGGCTGATCCTGTACAAGCGCATCGCCTCGGCCACTGACGAAGAAGGCCTCAAGGACCTGCAGGTGGAAATGATCGACCGTTTCGGCCTGTTGCCGGAACCGACCAAGAACCTGGTGCGCCTGACCCTGCTCAAATTGCAGGCCGAGCAGCTTGGCATCAAGAAAGTCGACGCCGGGCCGCAAGGCGGGCGTATCGAGTTCGAAGCACAGACGCCGGTGGACCCACTGGTGCTGATCAAGCTGATCCAGGGCCAGCCCAACCGCTACAAGTTCGAAGGGGCTACGCTGTTCAAATTCATGGTGCCGATGGAACGCGCCGAAGAACGCTTTAATACATTGGAGGCGCTGTTCGAGCGCCTCATCCCGAAATCTGCTTGAAGGACGCCCCAATGCGCCTGTTCCGCATGTTGAGCCTGTTGTTGGTGGTCGTGGCGCCGGCGGCCTTTGCCGACAGCCCGTACCAGGTGGAAATGATCCTGGTGCGCCAGAACGCAGAGCCGGTGATCAACAGCCGTGCCGCGCCGGAAAACTGGGATGCCGGCGCCGCGCGCCTGGGCACCGATAAAATGAGCCCGCCGCGCCTGAACAACATTGTCGACAAACTCAGTGCCGACAACAGCTATACCGTGCTGGCGCACAAGGCCTGGGAACAGACTCTGGGCGACCAGCCGGTGAAAGTCGCGATCACCGACGGTGCGGAGCAGTTCGGCCAGTTCCCGATCGAAGGGGTGTTGAGCCTGCAACTGGGCCGCTTTACCGATATCGATGCCGACTTCTGGATCAATCAGTTCGACAGCAACGGCAGCGTGGTCGCCAGCGAACACCTGAGTCAGAAAGACGTACGCACCAAGAACAACCAGCTCAATTACCTGGACGGCGGCCACCTGGCGCTGCTGATCAAGATCACTTCGCTCACCGCCAAACCGCCCAGCGCACCCCCGCCCGACATCCAGGACTGATCCAGCACCATGCCCCTGACGTCGTCCTTGACCAAACCCCTGGCCCCTTCGTGGGCCAATCGCTTTAAAGAGCAAAGCCTTGAGCGTGGCCGGCGCTATGCCCTGGAAAACCGGGTGCGCATTGTCGAGTCCGGTGACAGCACCATCGTCGCCAGTTGCGAAGGCTCGGGCGGCAATGTGTATCGGCAGACCATTTCGCTGCGCGAGTCGGCCAAGGGCACGTTGATTCTGGTGGACAGCCGCTGTACCTGCCCGGTGCACACCAACTGCAAACATATCGCCGCGGTGCTGCTCAAGATCCAGGAAACCCTGGCCTACCCAGCCGCCGCCCAGGATGCCGAGCTGCTGGAGAAACTCCAGGCGGTGCTGGATAACCGCGTGGTGTTGCCGCAAGTGGTGATGGAGGACGTGTTGCCGGTGCCGCGCCTGTGGATGGCCAGCGTGGAGTTCAGCGCGTTTGAACCGCGCAACGGCAAGATGCAGCGCTACATCCAGCACCGCGCGGCGCTGTCGTTCAACTACCTGGGCAACTATGTCAGCGGGCAGAAAAATGCCGACATCATCGTGCGCCAGGAAACCCAGAGCCTGCGGATCAAGCGCCATCCCGAACTGGAACAACCCTATCGCGAACAGCTGCGCCAGCTGGGGTTCAAGATCGCCACGCGCCAGAGCAAAGCCCTGCCGGAAAGTGCCGGCGAGCTGTTCGAGATGGTCAATGACAGTGCCTGGCTGAACTTCACGCTCAACGCCTCGCCGGGTTTACGCGCCGAGGGTTGGGAGCTGCAGATCGATGAGGACTTCGGTTTCGACCTGAGCGCCGTCGATGACTGGTACGCCACGGTCGATGACGGGCCAGAGCGCGACTGGTTCGACCTGGAACTGGGGATCATCGTCAACGGCGAGCGGCTGAGCCTGTTGCCGATCCTGCTGAACCTGATGCGCTCCCACACCGAGATCCTCAACCCCGAGAAACTGGCGCGACGCCGCGATGACGAGCTGATCCTGGTGAACATCCCGGGCCTGCCCAATGGTCACGGTCCGATACAGGTCGCGTTGCCCTACGGCCGCCTGAAACCGGTGCTGGCCACCCTCGGCGAGTTTTACCTGCAGGAGTCGGGTACCACGGCTTTGCGGCTGGCCAAGGCCGATGCGATCCGGCTGAACCCACTGGAAGACCTGCCTCTGCAATGGGAAGGTGGCGAGAAGATCCGCAACTTTGCCCAGCGCCTGCGGGATATCAGGGACTTCACCTGCGTGGCGCCCGAAGGCTTGAACGCCACCTTGCGCCCTTACCAACTGGAAGGTTTGAGCTGGATGCAGTCACTGCGCCAGTTGGATGTCGGTGGGATTCTTGCGGATGACATGGGCCTGGGTAAGACCCTGCAAACCCTGGCGCATATTCTCACGGAGAAAGCCGCTGGGCGCCTCGACCGTCCTTGCATGGTGGTGATGCCTACCAGCCTGATCCCCAACTGGCTCGACGAAGCAGCGCACTTCACCCCGCAACTCAAGGTGCAGGCGTTGTATGGCGCCGGGCGTAAGAAACATTTCGCTAACCTGCAGGATTACGACCTGCTGTTGACCACCTACGCGCTGCTGCCCAAGGACATCGAACAACTCGCCGCCCTGCCCTTGCACGTGCTGATCCTTGATGAGGCCCAGTACATCAAGAACCCGTCGAGCAAGGCGGCCCAGGCCGCGCGTGAACTGAATGCGCGGCAGCGTTTGTGCCTGAGTGGTACGCCGCTGGAAAACCACTTGGGTGAGTTGTGGTCGCTGTTTCACTTCCTTCTGCCGGGCTGGCTGGGCGACGTGAAAAGCTTCAACCGCGATTACCGCGTGCCGATCGAAAAACGCGCCAGTGATGTGCGATTGCAGCACCTGAACGGTCGGATCAAGCCGTTCCTGTTGCGCCGCACCAAGGAACAAGTGGCCACCGAGCTGCCGCCCAAGACCGAAATCATCCACTGGGTCGACCTCAACGAAGCCCAGCGCGATGTGTATGAAACCATGCGCCTGGCCATGGATAAGAAGGTGCGCGACGAGATCACCCGCAAGGGCGTGGCACGCAGCCAGATCATCATTCTTGAGGCGCTGCTGAAGCTGCGCCAGGTGTGCTGCGACTTGCGGCTGGTCAACGATGCCACCCTGCCCGCCCGTGGCAGCAGCTCGGGCAAGCTCGACAGCTTGATGGAAATGCTTGAAGAGTTGTTTGCGGAAGGCCGGCGGATCCTGCTGTTTTCCCAGTTCACCTCAATGCTGAGCCTGATCGAAGCCGAGTTGAAAAAACGTGGCGTGGCCTACGCACTCCTGACGGGCCAGACCCGGGATCGGCGCACGCCAGTGAAGGATTTCCAGAGCGGCAAGCTGCAGATTTTTCTGATCAGCCTGAAGGCCGGTGGTGTGGGCTTGAACCTGACCGAAGCCGACACGGTGATCCACTACGACCCCTGGTGGAACCCGGCCACGGAAAACCAGGCGACTGACCGGGCGTACCGCATTGGCCAGGAGAAGCCGGTGTTCGTGTACAAGATGATTGCGCGCGGGACCGTGGAGGAGAAAATCCAGCACCTGCAGAAGGAAAAGTCCGACTTGGCAGCGGGCGTGCTGGATGGGCGTACTACCGGAGACTGGCAGCTGGGCAACGAGGATATTGAAGCGTTGTTTGCGCCGTTGCCCCACAAACAGGAAAAGCGCTGACTGTCAGATCGCTATCGCAGGCAAGCCAGCTCCCACAGGTGACCGCGTTTCTTCAAGATAACTGCGGTCGAATGTGGGAGCTGGCTTGCCTGCGATGGGCGCACCGCGGTTTTCAGCCGATCAACTGCGCTTCACGCAGCGCGGTAACTGCCGCCAACCAACGCGGATCCTGCTTGTAGTCCGTCGACGCCATCGCCTGGCCGCGCATCCGCGCGATTCGAGCCGATGGCTTGACCTTCATACGCTGGGCGGCGGTCAACGCCAGTTCTGCAGCCGCGCGATCATTGCACACCAACCCCATATCACAACCCGCCGTCAACGCTGCCTCAATCCGGCTGGCCGCATCACCGACCACATGCGCCCCCGCCATCGACAGGTCATCACTGAAAATCACCCCGTCGAACTGCAATTCACCACGCAGGATGTCCTGCAGCCAGCGGCGCGAGAAGCCTGCCGGCTGCGCATCAACCTGCGGATAGATCACATGCGCCGGCATCACTGCCGCCAACTGCTGGCTCAGGCGTGCGAAAGGCACCAGGTCATTCGCACGAATCTCTTCCAGGCTGCGCTCGTCATTGGGAATGGCCACGTGGGAATCGGCCTCGGCCCAGCCATGTCCTGGGAAATGCTTGCCGGTGGCGGCCATGCCGGCGCTGTTCATGCCACGAATGAACGCGCCAGCCAACAGCGCTGCGCGTTCCGGGTCGCCTTCGAAGGAACGGGTGCCCACCACCGCGCTACGCTGGTAATCCAGGTCAAGCACGGGGGCGAAGCTCAGGTCCAGGCCCACGGCCAGCACTTCGGTCGCCATGATCCAGCCACACTGCTCAGCCAGGTATTCAGCGTTGGGGTTATCCGCCAGCGCACGCATCGCCGGCAAGCGCACGAAGCCCTGGCGCAGACGCTGCACGCGGCCGCCTTCCTGGTCGACGGCCAACAGCAGGTCCGGGCGCACCGCACGAATGGCCGCGCTCAGTTCCCGCACCTGGCGTGGATGCTCGATATTGCGTGCAAAAATGATCAGCCCGCCCACTTCCGGCTGGCGCAACAGGTGGCGATCCTCGGACGTCAGCCAGGTGCCGGCAACGTCGACCATCAATGAACCTTGCAGGGCAGCAGTCATAAACCTTCCTTAAATAACGCACACAACCCGTTGCCCTCACCTGGCGCCATTATCAATGGGGGCTCGGTGAGAACAACGGGTTGCGAGTAAATAGCTGAATTCGGCATGGGCGGCTAGCTTAGCGGATGCAAGCGGCCGCGCACACCCGGGTCGATCACGCCTTGGCGACAGCCGGTGTCGATTTGCTGCGCGGGCGCAACTGGGCGGCGGCCATGGCCGGATCGGTGACGCCGGTTTCGGCACGCATCCCGGCGGCGAGAAACGGCACCATCAGGCGCATGACCTGCTCAATGGAGGTGTTGACGCCGAAATCGGTCTCGGCAATTGCACGCAGCGCCTTGATCCCGGACATGCTGAAAGCTGCGGCGCCGAGCATGAAGTGCACACGCCAGAACAGCTCAATCGGAGGAATACGCGGCGCGGCTTCGTTGACCAGCAGCATATAACGGCGGAAAACCTTGCCGTACATATCTTCCAGGTAACGCCGCAAGTGCCCCTGGCTTTGGCTGAACGCCAGGCCCAATAGGCGCATGAAGATCGACAGGTCGTTACCGCTGCGCGGCTGGACTACCAAGGCTTGTTCGACCAGCATTTCCAGCAGGTCTTCCAGGCTTGGCTTGTTGTCGGGCTTGGTCTGGCGACGCTCCAGCTCACGGTCGAGGCTGGCGCAGAACGGCCCCAGGAAGCGCGAGAACACCGCCTGGATCAGGGCCTTTTTCGAGCCGAAATGGTAGTTCACTGCGGCGAGGTTGACCCCGGCCTTGCTGGTGATCAGCCGCAATGAAGTTTCAGCAAATCCTTTTTCCGCGAACAATTGCTCGGCAGCATCGAGAATGCGTTCAACGGTTTCCGACTGGGCCATGGCTACTCCGCCTGACAAACACTTGTTTGAAACATACGTTTCAGGTTGTGTCTTGTCAACCCTGAGGGTCCGTTTTCCGGCCGGGCAGTCATCTATTTCATCACTATTTAATCACATCCGCCGAGGTCTGTAGGCAGCGCTATCCCTGCCTTGCAGGAAGGGTGACGAATGACCGTCCAGCGGAGTGGCCGAAAAGGATGATTGCCAAGTGCAGTTCACTGTATATAATCCCAGTCACTGTATAAAAAGACAGAGCGATCAACATGCTAAAACTGACGCCACGCCAAGCTGAGATTCTGGCTTTTATCAAGCGCTGCCTCGATGACAACGGCTACCCGCCGACACGAGCGGAAATTGCGCTGGAACTGGGGTTCAAGTCCCCCAACGCCGCCGAGGAACACCTCAAGGCCCTCGCCCGCAAAGGCGCGATCGAAATGACTCCGGGGGCTTCACGCGGTATCCGCATCCCTGGCTTCGAAGCCAAGGCCGACGAATCGACACTGCCGATCATCGGTCGCGTCGCAGCCGGTGCGCCGATCCTGGCGCAACAGCACGTCGAAGAGTCATGCAACATCAATCCGACCTTCTTCCATCCTCGCGCCGACTACCTGTTGCGGGTCCATGGCATGAGCATGAAGGACGTGGGCATTTTCGATGGCGACCTCCTGGCCGTCCATACCACCCGCGAAGCCCGCAATGGCCAGATCGTTGTCGCCCGTATCGGCGATGAAGTCACCGTCAAACGCTTCAAGCGTGAAGGCAGCAAGGTCTGGCTGTTGGCCGAGAACCCTGAGTTCGCCCCGATTGAAGTGAACCTGAAAGATCAGGACCTGGTGATCGAAGGCTTGAGCGTCGGCGTTATTCGCCGCTAAAGGAGGCACCATGCAGCTCGTCCATACCCCACAACACACACAACTGTCGCTGTTCGAGGCCTTCATGGCCCAACCCCTTGCGCCCATCCTCAAGGAAACGGTCGAAGCGCCCTGGAGCGCCGAGCCTGAGGCGTTCAGTGAACTGTCGTTGCGCGGTACGGCCGGGAGCTGCCTGAGCCTGCTGGCGCCGGTCCTGCGTGAATTGAGCGAAGAGCAGAATGCGCGCTGGCTGACACTGATCGCCCCACCGGCCAGCCTGACCCAGGCCTGGTTGCGGGACGCGGGCCTCAATCGTGAGCGTATCCTGCTGCTGCAACCCCGCGGCACACAGAGCGCTCAACAATTGACGTGCGAAGCCTTGCGCCTTGGCCGCAGCCACACGGTGGTGAGTTGGTTGAACCCATTGAATGCGACAGCCAAGCAACAGCTGATCAGCGCTGCACGCATGGGTGATGCGCAGAGCTTGAATATTCGATTGGGGTAAACGGGGGCGCTACTGGCGGGCTATTTATCGGGCCTGCCTCGCCCAGGATGCTGTATGCCTCACCCCGGACTGCTTTATACCTCACCGGGTGCTGTATGCCTCACCGGACGCTATATGTCTAGCCGGGTGCTGTAGTGAGCGGGCTTGCCCCGCGCTGGGCTGCGCAGCGGCCCCAAACCAGGCACCGCATAATTTCTGATAGATCGCGTTAATCAATTTGGGGCCGCTGCGCAGCCCAGCGCGGGCCGAGCCCGCCCACCACAACCCGCGTACTTAGTGCAGAACCCGCGACCCCTCTTCTTTCTCCGGCTCGCCTTCAGCCAAACGACCGGCCATCTGCACACCCACGCTCAACATGGCTTTCGCCACTTCCACGTGCTGGCCTTGCAGGAACGCTTTGGCGTCCTCGGAAAAATCCAGAATAACCAGAGAACCCTCGTCCTCTGCCCGGCGCAGCTCGATTCGGCCGTCAGGCAACTCAACAATTTCCAGAAAGGACGTCGGCATAAAAGTCTGTTCTCCACGAAAGGCCGGGATTATATCAGTCATCCACCCGGCCCCGCTGAGGATCTGAAGAGGTTTCTTTACAGCTTGATGAACGGTCCTACCCGCCGACCGACACCTACCACAACCCCCTGCAGGAGCCGGTTTGCCGGCGATGGCGATGCCAAGACCGTCATCGCCGGCAAGCCGGCTCCTACAAAGCCATCAGCATTCGTTCAAGCCTTCGCGAAAGCGCAACGCCATCTTTTTCAGCTCCTGACGCCAGCTCTCCAGCTCTTCCCGGCTCAATGGCTTGGGCTCTTCCTCTTCCACCGCAACCGCGACGATCAACGGTTGCGTCACGTCGCCCTTCGGCACATGAGGAATACGCGGCGGCTGGAACATATCCGCGTGAGCCTTGAGCAAACGCGCGACCCAACTGTCAGGGCTTTGAGCCATTTCCACCAATTCGGCCAGTTCAGGAATCGCCATCGCGTCCAGCACTTCGCGATTCATGATCATTTCTGCACGGGGCGAACCGGCCTGGGGCAATCGATAGAACCCGGCGATTTCATGGCACAGGCCCAGCAAGGCGCCGTACAGATGGAACAAGGCCGCTTCACGTCCCGCCTGGACCAGCGCGATGGCGTTCATCTCCTTCCCTTCCTCGGCACGGCCAAGGGCTTCCAGGGACAAACCCGCGAAGTAAATTTTCTGATTGGTACGGGTATAGAGTTCGTTGGCCATGACGGCAATCTCCACAACGAATAGGCGTGATGCTGGCTTAGGGGCAAGCTTGCTGTGGCGAGGGAGCTTGCTCCCGTTCGACTGCGCAGCAGTCGCGTGCTTTCTTGGGAGAGCCTCGCCCCCAGCGCAAGCAAGCTTGCTCGCCACAATAAGCTCACTCCTGCAACAAGAAAAGGCCGCCTATGCAGGCGGCCTTTGTATTTCGCAGACTAGTCGATCAAGCGCCCTGGCGCTTGTCCTCGACCTTCCACTTGCCGCCGTCGTAGAACGCTTTCCAGCCGGTAGGCTTGCCGTCCACTTCGGTCTGCACGTATTGCTCCTTGGTCTTGCGGCTGTAGCGGATCACCGCCGGACGACCGTCGGGATCCTTCTTCGGCGCTTCGCACAGGAAGTGGTACTTCGGATCGATCTCATCCTTGTGCGGCACGATCTCCAGCACCAGCGGCGCACGGGTCTCGCGGTTTTTCGGGAACTGGCTGGCAGCCAGGAACAGCCCCGAAGCACCGTCGCGCAGGATGTAGGTGTCGTTGACCTTCTCGCACTTGAGCTCAGGCATCTTCACCGGGTCCATCTTCGGCGGCGCCGCATCACCGCTTTTGAGCAGCTTGCGGGTGTTCTTGCACGTCGGGTTGGTGCAACCGAAGAACTTGCCGAAACGGCCGGTCTTGAGCTGCATCTCGCTGCCGCACTTGTCGCACTCCAGGCTCGGGCCTTCATAGCCCTTGATGCGGTAGGTGCCCTCTTCGATCTCGTAGCCGTTGCAGTCCGGGTTGTTACCGCAGATGTGCAGCTTGTGCTTCTCATCCAGCAGGTAGGCGTCCATCGCCGTGCTGCAGATCGGGCAACGGTGCTTCCCACGTAGTACCAGCGACTCGGATTCACCCTCGTCGTCGGCGGCGATCTCATCGCCCGGCACCAGGTTCACGGTGGCCTTGCAACGCTCTTTCGGCGGCAGGCTGTAGCCCGAGCAGCCGAGGAACACGCCGGTGGAAGCGGTACGGATCTGCATCGGACGACCGCAGGTCTGGCACGGGATGTCAGTCATCACCGGCTGGTTGGCGCGCATGCCACTGTCCGGGCTTTCGGCTACTTCGAGTTTTTTCTTGAAGTCACCGTAGAACTCGTCCAGTACGTTTTTCCAGTCGCGTTCGCCCTGGGCCACGTCATCGAGGTTCTCTTCCATGCCGGCCGTGAAGCCGTAGTCCATCAGGTTGGAGAAGCTCTCGGACAGGCGCTCGGTGACGATGTCGCCCATCTTTTCCGAGTAGAAACGACGGTTGTGCAGCGCCACGTAGCCACGGTCCTGGATGGTGGAGATGATGGCCGCATAGGTCGAAGGACGACCGATACCGCGTTTTTCCATCTCTTTGACCAGGCTGGCTTCCGAGTAACGTGCCGGTGGCTTGGTGAAGTGCTGGGACGGGTCGAGCTTGATCAGCTTCAACACATCGCCCTGGGCCATGTCCGGCAGCACGTCGTCATCGCCAGGCTTGGCGATCTGCGGCATCACACGGGTGTAGCCGTCGAACTTGAGGATACGGCCCTTGGCACGCAGCTCGAAGTCGGAGGCCGCCACGGTAACCGTGGTGGACAGGTATTGCGCCGGCAGCATCTGGCAGGCCAGGAACTGGCGCCAGATCAGCTCGTAGAGGCGCTCGGCGTCGCGCTCCATGCCGCTCAGCTTGGCAGGCGTGGTGTTGGCGTCGGAAGGACGAATCGCTTCGTGAGCCTCTTGTGCGCCTTCCTTGCTGCTGTAGACGTTCGGTTTCTCCGGCAGGTACTTCTTGCCGAACTCGCCTTCAATATAAGTACGCGCCATCGCGACCGCGTCCACCGACAGGTTGGTGGAGTCAGTACGCATATACGTGATGTAGCCGGCTTCGTACAAACGCTGGGCCATCATCATGGTTTTCTTCACGCCAAAGCCCAGGCGGTTACTCGCGGCCTGCTGCAGGGTGGAGGTGATGAACGGCGCCGACGGCTTGCTGCTGGTCGGTTTGTCTTCGCGCTTGACGATGCTGTAGCTGGACGCCTTGAGCTTCTCCAGCGCGGCCATGGCCTGGGCTTCGTTCAGCGGCTTGAAGGCCTCGCCTTTTTCGCGGGCCACTTCAAAGCGCACGTTGGCGCCCTTGGCGGTGCCGAGGTCAGCGTGGACTTCCCAGTATTCTTCAGGGATGAACGCACGGATTTCGCGCTCACGCTCCACCACCAGCTTCACGGCAACCGATTGCACGCGGCCGGCCGACAAACCACGGGCGATCTTGGCCCACAGCAATGGCGAGACCATGTAACCCACGACGCGGTCGAGGAAACGACGGGCCTGCTGGGCGTTGACGCGGTCAATGTCCAGCTCGCCCGGCTTGGAGAAAGCTTCCTGGATGGCTTTCTTGGTGATTTCGTTAAACACCACACGCTTGTAGCGGCTGTCATCACCGCCGATGGCTTCCCGCAGGTGCCAGGCAATGGCTTCCCCTTCGCGGTCCAAGTCCGTTGCGAGATAGATGGTGTCGGCATCCTTGGCGAGCCGGCGCAGCTCTTCGATAACCTTTTCCTTGCCCGGAAGGATCTCGTACTTGGCTTTCCAGCCATGATCCGGGTCCACACCCATGCGCGAGACCAGCTGCTTGCGCGCTTTCTCTTTAGGGGTGAGCACCGGACCTTCGCCCGCAGCGGCCTTGCCGCGCTTGGCGGCTGGCTCCTTGCTGGCGCTAGCCGAACCGCTGGTGGGCAGGTCTCGGATATGGCCGATACTCGACTTCACCACGTACTCGTTGCCCAAGTACTTGTTGATGGTCTTGGCCTTAGCCGGGGATTCCACAATGACCAGCGATTTGCCCATGGATCGGAAAATTCCTGAATTCGAGAAGTGAAAGGCAGTTGGCGCCTGTCGCGGCAACGCTATATATAGTGGCAACAAGGTGAGGTCAAGCGCAGCATTCTGCGCGGCCTGCCGTTATTGCCCTGAAAAAAGACTGGGTTCGGCCTGGACCAAAGCAAAGCGCGGGACTTGCTCGCCGTCAACTTCGACGGTCTCCACAAACATGCTCAATGGGCGCACCCAAAAGCCGTAATCGCCATACAGTGCTTGGTAGAACACCACTTCTTCTTCGGTCTCGGAATGCCGCGCCACACTGAAAACACGGTACTGCGGACCTTTATAATGCTGGTAGAGCCCTGGTTCGACTTTCATGCTCTGGCCCTCTTACAAAATTTGTTAAAAAAAAAATACAAAACTGCCAAAAAACAAAAACCGGGGCACTGGGCCCCGGCTTCCGTCAACCCAACGCTTAGACGCGTTCGAAGACGGTGGAAATGCCTTGGCCGAGACCAATGCACATGGTTGCAACCCCGAGGTTGCCGCCATTTTGCTTCATCACGTTAAGCAAAGTGCCAGAAATCCGCGCACCGGAGCAACCGAACGGGTGGCCCAGGGCAATCGCACCGCCGTGCAGGTTAACCTTCTCATTCATCTTGTCGAGCACTTTCAAATCTTTCAGCACTGGCAGGGCCTGTGCGGCGAACGCTTCGTTGAGCTCGAAGAAGTCGATGTCGTTGATGGTCAGGCCTGCGCGCTTCAAGGCTTTTTGTGTGGCCGGTACTGGACCATAGCCCATGATCGCCGGGTCCACACCCGCCACGGCCATCGAACGGATCACGGCCAGCGGCTGGATACCCAGGTCCTGGGCACGCTGCGCCGACATCACGATCATGCACGAGGCACCGTCGGTGATTTGCGACGAAGTACCGGCTGTCACGGTGCCGCCCTTTGGATTGAAGGCTGGCTTCAAGGCCGCCAGGCTTTCCAGGGTGGTGTCCGGACGAATGGTTTCGTCATAGTCGAACAATTTCAGGAAGCCGTTCTCGTCATAGCCGTTCATCGGGATGATTTCATCCTTGAACTTGCCTTCCACGGTCGCCTTGTGGGCGAGCCGGTGGGAACGCAGGCCGAACGCGTCCTGGGCTTCGCGGGTGATGCCGTGCATCTTGCCGAGCATTTCCGCGGTCAGGCCCATCATGCCCGAGGCTTTTGCCGCGTACAGCGACATGTGCGGGTTCGGATCGACGCCGTGCATCATGCTCACGTGGCCCATGTGCTCCACGCCACCGACCACGAACACATCACCGTTGCCGGTCATGATCGCCTGGGCGGCGGTGTGCAGGGCGCTCATCGACGAGCCGCACAGGCGGCTGACGGTCTGGCCAGCAGCCGTGTGCGGGATCTGGGTCATCAGCGACGCCATGCGCGCGATGTTCCAGCCCTGCTCCAGGGTCTGGTTGACGCAGCCCCAGATCACGTCCTCGACTTCGTTAGGGTCGACCTTGGTGTTGCGTTCCAGCACTTTGCTGATCAGGTGCGCCGACATGTCTTCGGCGCGGGTGTTGCGGTGCATGCCGCCCTTGGAGCGGCCCATCGGAGTGCGACCGAAGTCCACAATCACGACGTCTCTTGGATTCAAGCTCATAAATAGTCTCGCTCTAGTCGTTTGGGCGCTTAACCGAAGAAGCTCTGGCCGTTCTTGGCCATTTCACGCAGCTTCGCAGTCGGGTGGTACAGCGGGCCCAAATCAGCGTATTGATCAGCCAGGGCAACGAACTCGGCCACACCGATCGAATCGATGTAACGCAGCGCACCACCACGGAATGGAGGGAAACCAATACCGTACACCAGGCCCATGTCGGCTTCGGCGGCGGTTTCTACGATGCCATCTTCCAGGCAGCGCACGGTTTCCAGGCACAGGGCGATCATCATCCAGTTGATGATGTCTTCGTCCGACACCTCACGCTGCTCGTAGATGACAGGCGCGAGTACTTCGTGAACCGATGGGTCGGCCACTTTCTTCTGCTTGCCCTTCTTGTCGGCCTCATAGGCGTAGAAGCCCTTGCCGTTCTTCTGGCCCAGGCGCTTGGCTTCGTACAGCGCGTCGATCGCCGAGCGGCGGTCGTCTTTCATGCGGTCCGGGAAGCCTTCAGCCATCACGTCGCGCCCATGGTGACCGGTGTCGATACCGACCACGTCCATCAGGTACGCCGGGCCCATTGGCCAGCCGAATTTTTCCATGACCTTGTCGATGCGCACGAAGTCCACACCGGCGCTGACCAGCTTGGCGAAACCGCCGAAGTACGGGAACAGCACGCGGTTGACCAGGAAGCCCGGGCAGTCATTGACCACGATCGGGTTCTTGCCCATTTTCTTGGCGTAGGCAACGGTGGTGGCAACAGCCAGCTCGCTGGACTTCTCGCCACGGATCACTTCCACCAGCGGCATCATGTGCACCGGGTTGAAGAAGTGCATGCCGACGAAGTTTTCCGGACGCTTGAGGGCCTTGGCCAGCAGCGAGATGGAAATGGTCGAGGTGTTGGAGGCCAGGATGGTGTCATCTTTGACCTGGGCTTCCACTTCAGCCAGTACGGCCTGTTTGACCTTCGGATTCTCGACAACCGCTTCGACCACCAGGTCGACGTGGCCGAAATCGCCGTAGGACAGCGTAGGACGAATACCGTTAAGCACTTCAGCCATCTTCGCGGCGGTCATGCGACCTTTGTCCACGCGGCCGACCAGCAGCTTGGCGGCTTCCGCCAGGCCTTGCTCGATGCCGTGCTCGTTGATGTCTTTCATCAGGATCGGCGTGCCTTTGGACGCCGACTGGTAGGCGATACCGCCGCCCATGATACCGGCGCCGAGTACGGCAGCCTGTTTCACGTCGCGGGCGATTTCGTCGTAGGCCTTGGCCTTTTTCTTCAGTTCCTGATCGTTCAGGAACAGGCCAATCAGGCTCTGGGCAGCGGAGGTTTTCGCCAGTTTGACGAAACCAGCGGCTTCCACTTCCAGGGCTTTGTCGCGACCGAAGTTCGCGGCTTTCTGGATGGTCTTGATCGCTTCAACCGGCGCCGGGTAGTTCGGGCCGGCCTGACCTGCCACGAAACCTTTGGCGGTTTCGAACGACATCATTTGTTCGATGGCGTTGAGCTTGAGCTTTTCCAGCTTCGGCTGGCGCTTGGCCTTGTAGTCAAATTCGCCGCTGATGGCGCCCTTGATCAGGTTCAGTGCGGCTTCGGCCAGCTTGTCCGGAGCAACCACAGCGTCGACAGCACCGACTTTCAGTGCGTCTTCAGCCTTGTTTTCCTTGCCGGCGGCAATCCACTCGATGGCGTTGTCGGCACCGATCAGGCGCGGCAGGCGCACGGTGCCGCCGAAACCTGGGTAGATGCCCAGCTTGACTTCAGGCAGGCCGATCTTGGCCGTGGCCGACATCACGCGGAAGTCGGCTGCCAGGCACATTTCCAGGCCGCCACCCAACGCGATGCCGTTGATCGCGGCGACGGTGGGTACGTTGAGGTCTTCGAAATCGCTGAAAATCTTGTTGGCTTCGAGGTTGCCAGCCACCAGCTCGGCATCGGGCAGCTTGAAGTTGTCGACGAATTCGGTGATGTCAGCGCCGACGATGAACACGTCCTTGCCGCTGGAGACGATCACGCCCTTGACCGAAGCATCTGCTTTGATGGTGTCTACGGCCTGACGCAGTTCGTTCAGGGTTAGACGGTTGAACTTGTTGACGGACTCACCCTTGAGGTCGAATTTCAATTCGACGATGCCACTTTCAAGAGCCTTAACCGTGATGGCTTTACCTTCGTAAATCATCAACTGATCTCCACGATATGGAAGCTGAACAGTACACACTGGACGCTGGCCTCTGGTTGGACATTGATGATTTGGTCAATGTTCACGCCAATCCGCCAGGCACACCCGCCAATGCGATAGTCGGGGTTCTGTATGAGCAGTCTGACAGACAAACGCTCAATTCATACGCCCGTTTGATTTGGGTACGCCACCTTCATCCAATTCCGGGCAATTGTCAATCGCTCCAAAGGCTAGGAAAAACGCGACTTTCCAGTCATTTCAGAACCCCAACCATAGGCCCGCGCCTCGTCAATATTCAAATATTCACGAAATCAATAATGGAAAAGATGTGGGAAAAGGCTGTACAGAACGGGATATCCGGCTAGGCTAGCCGCAACCGTAGCGCGCCGTGATGAACATCCGACGCGTGAAACACAGATTTACCGGCCTGCCTGGCCAACTCCAGCCCGATGATGATGTCGGGCTTTTTATTGCCCGCGGTTTCCCCAGGATTGGCGGGCTCCTACAGGGAGTTATTCCAGGCCGCCAGTGTCCGTATCAGGCCAGGGCCCTGAGCAAGGTATCGATGTCCTTCAACACGCTCGCTTCGCCCTTCTCGCCCCAATACAGGGCGATCATCTGCTTATCGGCCTCGATCTTGTAGACGTTGGCGGGCAGCGTTGCAAAATGCGGCAACAACTTCTCATCCACGCAGACTTCGCGCCATTGGTTGACCCACACCCCTGGCTCCAGCTGCCAGTAACTCCAGGTCGCCGGCGTGCTGCCCCGTCGTGGCCGGCAGTACTGCGCACACGGGCTGGGCGGCTCCTGTTTGAGCCAGTGCGGCCACTCCTGGGGCGCCAATTGCATGGCCAGGCCGATGCGGCGGGCTTCCATGCGCAAGGCCATGCGCCCGCTCTGATGGCGCGACGGGCGCAGCCATGCCAAGGGGCTCAGAACCACCACAAGGATTGACACCACTATCCAGACCGTCATATGTGTACTCCCGAATTTCTAGATGAGCGGATTTGATCTGACGCAACCCCATCCGCTTGAAAGCAGCCATACTGAACTTATTGCAGTCCCTCTGGAGGAACGCCTCATGCCCTACCAACATATTCTGGTCGCTGTCGACCTGACCGAAGAGTGCGACCCAGTGATCAAGCGCGCGCAGGAATCCGCAATCGCCAATGGCGCCATACTGTCGCTGGTGCATATCGTCGAGCCCATGGCCATGGCCTTTGGGGGTGACGTGCCGATGGACCTTTCCCAGTTGCAGCAACAACAATTCGACCAGGCCAAAGAGCGCCTTGACCGTTTGATTCTCAAATACCCGCACCTGAAAAAGGATGATTGCCACCTGACTTACGGCCAACCGCGTCAGGAAATCCACCACCTGGCCAAGGAAAAAGCTTGCGACCTGATCGTGGTCGGCAGCCACGGCCGCCATGGTCTGGCGCTGCTGCTGGGCTCTACCGCCAATGACGTACTGCACGGCGCACCGTGTGATGTGCTGGCCGTCAAGCTGGTCAAGGCCCCTTAAGCCCTACCAAGCTCCCACATTTTTTGATCGCGTTTCATATAAAAAGCCCGGCGTTCATACGAATGAACGCCGGGCTTTTTTAATGCACTGGAATCAATCAGGCATCCAGCTCAGCCCAACGCTCCACCAGCGCTTCCAACTCCTGGTTCAGCGTCTCCAGGGAAGCAATCACCTTGGCAGTTTCCGCCGCAGGACGCAGGTAGAAACCCGCGTCAGCCATTTCGGCTTCTACCGCAGCAATCTGCTGCTCCTTGGCGTCGATATCACCCGGCAAGGCTTCCAGCTCGCGCTGCAGCTTGTAGCTGAGCTTTTTCTTGCCCGCCGGCGCGGCTTCTGCAACCGGAGCCGGCGCAGCAGCCACCGGAGCCACCACTGCCGAGTTCAAATCGGCCTTGCCGGATTTGCTTTCGGTGACGCCCAACAGGCGCGGCGAACCACCCTGGCGCAGCCAGTCCTGATAACCGCCCACGTATTCACGCACCTTGCCTTCACCTTCGAAGACCAGGGTGCTGGTCACCACGTTGTCGAGGAATGCCCGGTCGTGGCTCACCATCAACACGGTACCGTTGAAGGTCAGCAGCACCTCCTCCAGCAATTCAAGGGTTTCCACGTCGAGGTCGTTGGTCGGTTCGTCGAGGACCAGCAGGTTGGCCGGCTTGCTGAACAACTTGGCCAGCAACAGGCGCGCACGCTCGCCACCGGACAAGGCTTTCACTGGCGTGCGCGCACGCTGCGGGCTGAACAGGAAGTCGCCTAGGTAGCTGAGCACGTGGCGGCTCTGGCCGTCGATGTCGATGAAGTCGCGGCCTTCGGCGACGTTGTCGATCACGGTCTTTTCCAGGTCCAGTTGATGGCGCAACTGGTCGAAGTAGGCCACATCGATCTTGGTGCCCTCCTCAACCTTGCCGCTGGTCGGTTGCAGGCCACTGAGCATCAGCTTGAGCAGGGTGGTCTTGCCGGTGCCGTTGGCGCCCAGCAAGCCGATGCGGTCGCCGCGCTGCAGGACCATGGAGAAGTCCTTGATCAGGAACGGGCCATCCGGGTGATGGAAGCTGACGTTTTCCAGCACCATCACTTGCTTGCCCGACTTCTCGGCGGTATCCAGCTGGATATTCGCCTTGCCGGTACGCTCGCGGCGCTCGCTGCGCTCAACCCGCAGGGCTTTCAAGGCACGTACACGGCCCTCGTTACGGGTGCGACGGGCCTTGATGCCCTGGCGGATCCAGACTTCTTCCTGGGCCAGTTTCTTGTCGAACAGCGCGTTGGCGGTTTCTTCAGCGGCCAGCGCGGCCTCTTTGTGCACCAGGAAGCTGGCGTAGTCGCCGTTCCAGTCGATCAAGCCGCCGCGATCCAGTTCGAGGATGCGCGTGGCCAGGTTCTGCAGGAAGGAACGGTCATGCGTGATGAACAGCACGGCGCCCTGGAAGTCCTTGAGGGCTTCTTCCAACCAGGCGATCGCGCCGATGTCCAGGTGGTTGGTCGGTTCGTCGAGCAGCAGCAGGTCCGGCTCGGACACCAGGGCCTGGGCCAGCAGCACACGGCGGCGCCAGCCACCGGACAACTCGGCGAGGGTCTTGTCGGCCGGCAGTTGCAGGCGGCTCAGGGTGCTGTCCACCAGTTGCTGCAGGCGCCAGCCGTCGCGGGCTTCGAGGTCCTGCTGGACGTGCATCAGCTTGTCCAGGTCTTCCTCGGTGACGCAGTGCTGCGCCAGGTGATGGTATTCGGCGAGCAAGGCGCCGACACCGTCGAGGCCTTCGGCAACCACGTCGAACACGGTCCGTCCGTCGGCCACCGGCAATTCTTGCGGCAACTCGCCGATCTTGAGGCCCGGCGCGCGCCACACAGAGCCGTCATCGGGCTTCTGGTCGCCTTTGACCAGCTTCATCATGCTGGACTTGCCGGTGCCGTTGCGGCCGATGATGCACACCCGCTCACCACGGGCGATCTGCCAGGACACCTTGTCCAACAACGGCATAGCGCCGAAAGCAAGGGACACATCGCTGAATTTGAGCAGGGTCATACGCTTCTCCAAAAACTGGGCGCGCATTCTACCTGAGTTGAGGGTGGGATGCGGCCAGCATTTTCATGGGCGACATGTTCTGTAGGACATTTCCCATCAAGCTGAACGAACCGGCCGGCAAAGCTTTCGCACGCGTCGGGCAAAAGGCTAAGCTAGGGGCAATCAGTGTCGGCGGTGCCGGTGCTAGTCGTGATTTCTCTGCACGGACGTCTCATGCGCAGTCGCCTTTTCAATTTTTTGTCTTGTCTGATTCTTTCCGCCACCGCCGTTCAATCCGCCCAGGCCGTGGACCTCACCACCCAACGTCAATATTACGATGAAGCCAAACGCGCTTTGGCCAAAGGCGACAGCGGCCCCTACATGCAATACAGCGCCGCCTTGGCCGACTACCCGCTCACGCCGTACCTGGCCTACGACGAGCTGACTGCCCGCCTGAAAACCGCGAGCAACGAGGAAATCGAACAATTCCTTGCCAAGAACGGCGACCTGCCCCAGGCCAACTGGATGAAGCTGCGCTGGCTGCGTTGGTTATCCGACCGTGGCGATTGGCAGACCTTTGAAAAGTACTACGACGCCAAGCTCAATTTCGTCGAGCTGGACTGCCTTCACGCTCAGTACCAGCTCACCCACAACTTGAAAGCCGAAGGCTACAAAAACACCGAAAAACTCTGGCTCACCGGCAAATCCCAACCGGCCGCCTGCGACGCCACCTTCGGTCAATGGGCCGCTGATGGCCAGCTCACCGAACAGAAAATCTGGGACCGCGCCAAGCTCGCTGCCGAAGCGCGCAACTACGCACTGGCCAACAGCCTGGTGAAAACCCTGCCGACCCTCGGCGCCCAAGGCCGCCTGATGGTGGACGTGGCGCAGAATCCCAACCTGCTCGGCGACCCGTCGCGTTTCCTGCCGGCCAACGAGGCCATGTCCGACGCCGTGGGCCTGGGCCTGCGCCGCCTGGCGCGCCAGGACCCGGACAAGGCCATGGCCCTGCTCGACGGCTACGCCAGCAGCATGCACTTCTCCCGTGACGAAAAAGTGTCGATCGCCCGGGAAATCGGCCTGACCCTGGCCCGTCGCTATGACCCCCGCGCCTTGGACGTGATGACCCAGTACGACCCGGAACTGCGTGACAACACCGTGTCCGAATGGCGCCTGCGCCTGCTCTTGCGCCTGGCCCGTTGGGAAGATGCCTACCAGTTGACCCGCAAGCTCCCACAGGACCTGGCCACCACCAACCGCTGGCGATACTGGCAGGCCCGCAGCCTGGAACTGGCCGAACCGAAAAACCCACAGGCCCTGGTGCTGTACAAAAACGTGGCCAAGGAACGGGACTTCTATGGCTTCCTCGCCGCCGACCGTTCCAAATCGCCGTACCAGCTGACCAACAAGCCGCTGGTCATGAGCCAGGCCTTGATGAACAAGGTGCGCAACACCCCTGGCGTACGTCGCGCCCTGGAGTTCTACGCCCGTGGCCAAGTAGTGGATGGCCGCCGTGAGTGGTACCACGTCAGCCGTCACTTCAACCGCGATGAGATGGTCGCCCAGGCCAAGCTGGCCTACGACATGAAGTGGTACTTCCCGGCGATCCGCACCATCAGCCAGGCGCAGTACTGGGATGACCTGGACATTCGTTTCCCGATGGCCCACCGCGACACACTGGTGCGTGAAGCCAAGGTGCGTGGCCTGCATTCCAGCTGGGTATTTGCCATCACCCGCCAGGAAAGCGCCTTCATGGACGACGCCCGCTCCGGCGTAGGCGCCAGCGGCCTGATGCAACTGATGCCCGGCACCGCCAAGGAAACCGCACGCAAGTTCAGCATCCCCCTGGCCTCCCCGGCTCAGGTACTCGACCCGGACAAGAACATCCAGCTCGGCGCCGCCTACCTCAGCCAGGTGCACAGCCAGTTCAACGGCAACCGCGTGCTCGCCTCCGCCGCCTACAACGCCGGCCCCGGCCGCGTGCGCCAATGGCTGCGCGGTGCCGACCACCTGAGTTTCGACGTATGGGTGGAGAGCATTCCGTTCGACGAAACCCGCCAATACGTGCAGAACGTGCTGTCTTATTCGGTGATCTACGGGCAGAAGCTCAATTCGCCGCAGCCGTTGGTGGATTGGCATGAGCGGTATTTTGACGATCAGTAAGGCGTAGCCCCGACACAAAAATGCCCGCATTGAACGATGCGGGCATTTTTTATGGGTGATCAATCAGTGAGAGATGTGTTCTTCCACTCCATCACTGAACTGCAACGCCGCCAACCGCGCATACAACGGGTTGCTCGCAATCAACTGTTGATGCGTGCCCACCGCTACCAGCTTGCCCTGGTCCATCACTGCAATCCGGTCGGCGTGCTTCACCGTCGCCAGGCGATGGGCAATCACCAACGTGGTGCGCCCTTGCATCAGTTGCGGCAACGCTTGCTGGATCAGGTGTTCACTCTGAGCGTCCAAGGCGCTGGTCGCCTCATCCAGCAGCAGGATCGGCGCATCCACCAGCAACGCACGGGCGATGGCCAGGCGTTGGCGCTGACCACCGGACAGGCCCATGCCGCCATCGCCCAGATGGGTCTGGTAGCCGTCAGGCATTTGCAGGATGAAATCATGGGCGTGGGCGATGCGCGCCGCTGCCTGCACCTGTTCCAGGGTGGCCGTCGGGTTGCCGTAGCGGATGTTCTCCTCGACGCTGCCATAAAACAGCGCCGGGCTCTGGGACACCAGGGCAAAGTGGCGGCGCAGGTCCATCGGATCAAGCTCGGTCAACGGCTGGCCTTCCAGCAAGATACGGCCCTGCTGGGGGTCGTAGAAACGCAGCAGCAGGTCGAAGATCGTCGATTTACCCGCCCCGGACGGCCCTACCAGCGCCAGGGTTTCGCCTGGGTTGATGGTCAGGTTCAAGCCGTCGATCGCGTAGCTGTCCGGCCGTGACGGGTAGGAAAAGCGCAGGTCCTGCAGTTCCATACGGCCGCTGACGCGCTCCGGCAGCGGCACGGTACCGGTGGCGGGGGCTGTGATCTCGTTGCTCGATTGCAACAGCTCGCCGATTCGCTCCGCCGCGCCTGCTGCGCGCTGCAACTCGCCGAGTACTTCACTCAAAGTGCCCACGGAGGCCCCCACGATCAAGCTGTAGAACACGAACGCGGCCAGTTCGCCAGCAGAAATGCGCCCACCGATGACATCCATGCCGCCCACCCACAGCATCACGCCCACAGCCCCCAGCACCAGCATGATCACCAGGGTGATCAACCAGGCGCGCTGGAAGATGCGCTGGCGCGCGGTGCTGAACGCATCTTCCACCGTCACGGCGAAACGTTGCTCGTCCTGCACCTGATGGTTGTAGGCCTGCACGGTCTTGATCTGGCCAAGGGTCTCGGACACATAGCTGCCTACATCGGCGATACGGTCCTGGCTCAGGCGTGACAGGCTGCGCACACGGCGGCCGAAGATCAGGATCGGCGCCAGCACCAGCGGTAGCGCCACCACCACAATGCTGGTGAGCTTGGGGTTGGTGACGAACAGCAGCACGATGCCCCCCAGCACCATCAAGCCATTGCGCAGGAACAACGACAGCGACGACCCGATCACCGACTGCAGCAAGGTGGTGTCGGTGGTCAATCGCGACTGGATCTCCGAGCTGCGGTTGTTCTCATAGAAACCCGGGTGCAGGTAGATGAGGTGGTTGAACACCTGCCGCCGGATATCCGCCACCACCCGCTCGCCGATCCACGACACCAGATAGAACCGCGCAAACGTGCCCACGGCCAGGCCGAACACCAGGATCATGAACAGCCCGATGGACTGGTTGAGCAAGTGCGGCGACTGGGTCATGAACCCCTGGTCCACCAACAAACGGATACCCTGCCCCATGGACAAGGTAATACCCGCCGTCACGATGAGCGCCAACAGGGCACCGAGGGCGTGCCAGCGGTAGGGTGCAATGAAGCGGCTGGCCAGGCGAATCGCACGACGTTGACGGACTGAGAACATGGAGGGCATCACCAATGAGGAACCTGTAAGCCTACATTGGGGGAACTTGAGTAAATAACAATGAGTCAGGTTAATTATGCCCGCCGATGCTGACCCCTAGAGGCTATCGGTCTAATGCCCGTCTGGAAATTTGTATCGGTTTCTGGTGGACTGGGTGTTCGAACCGCTGATTGTGTATGGAGTTGTAACAGCTCGGTCACGCGGGGGTTTTAAGGTAGGTACACAACCTGATGAGGAGACAGGCCATGACCTTGCAAAATAGCAGCGATGCCAAGATTGAAGTGATCCGCCAGCCGCAGCAGTTGCCTTGCTCCGTGATCGACGCCCAAGGCCGGGAAGTGCAGATTACCGAAGAGATGATCCAGCAAGCATGCCGCGAGCTGGAACAGCGACTGGTCAAGCCTGCCCAGCAAGGCTAACGTGCCCAAGCTCTTTCAAGACCGGCCCTGGTGGCCGGTTTTTTTATGCCCCCTGTAGGAGCCGGCTTGTCGGCGATGGCAACCGTAAGCGCGCCATCGCCGGCAAGCCGGCTCCTACAGTGAGCGCATTGCGCGCTGGTCAGAGCAATTCAGCGCCAAGGGCAGAGACGATCGACGACAGCACAGCGGACTCCCCATTGATGCGCACCTTCAAGCCGTCGATCTCGCGGCGCTCCGGATAGTGCTTGCGCAGCAGGTCAAACGCCTTGCGCTGTTCTTCCACGGTACCCACAAGGCTGCGGCGGAAATCCGCATCATCCCGGCGCGGGTCATACACGCTGCGGCACAAGGTGGCCAATGCCCAGGCTGGGTCGGTGGCGGCATTCAAGTGCACTTCGGCCAGCCAAGGTGGCGGCAGCAAGTCGCTCAGTTGGAGGCTGGGTTCCTGGCCCAGGTGCGCACAGAACGCCTGATAAATCTGTGCAGTGCCGCGCTGTTTGCCGTCCAGGCTGTAACCGGCGATGTGCGGCGTGGCCAGCACACACAGGTCAGCCAGGTCGACGTCCACTTCAGGCTCGCCTTCCCACACGTCCAGCACCGCTTGCAGGTCCTCGCGCTCCAGCAACACCTCTCGCAGGGCGGCGTTATCCACCACCGGGCCCCGGCTGGCATTGATCAGCCAGGTGCCGGGCTTGAGTGCGTTGAGGCGCTGGCGGTCGAACAGGTGCCAGGTGGAGCCGTTGCCGGACTTGGTCAGAGGCGTGTGCAGGCTGATCACGTCGCACTGTTCGATGATCTGCTGCAGGCTCACATAATCGCCGTCTTCGGCGATCTGGCGCGGCGGGTCACACACGAGCACGTTCCAGCCCAGGCCCTTGAGCACCTTGACCAGACGCCCGCCGACTTCACCGGCACCGACCACCCCGTAAGTCCGTGTGTTGAGGTCGGCCCCCTCGATTTCTGCCAGGGTCTGCAAGCTGCCCAGCACATAGTCCACCACACCCCGCGCGTTGCAGCCGGGGGCGCTGGACCACTGGATGCCAGCCTGTTGGAAGTAGTCGAGGTCCAGGTGATCGGTGCCGATGGTGCAGGTGCCGACAAAACGCACGCGGGTCCCGTCCAGCAAGGCGCGGTTGACGTTGGTCACCGAGCGCACCAGCAGCACGTCGGCCTGCTCGACCGTGGCGCGGTCGATGGACCGGCCGGGCACTCGGCGAATCTCGCCAAACCCTTCGAAGAATGCATCGAGCAGCGGGATATTTTCGTCGGCAACAATCAACATGGCAGGCTCCTTTCGCGGACTCGCAGTGTACAGGGATGCGACCTGCGTAACACCGCAGATGCCAGGCGCATGAAGCTTTGTGTGGAAGCGGGCTTGCTTACAAATCCCTAACACAGGTTTTTTCCTGACCGGTGCGTCAAAGCGTAGACTTCGCGGTCCTTGCGCTCCTTCTGACTGGACATCTGTACGTGAACATCGCCACCACCGCCCTCTCCCGCCCCGCCCGCGTCAGCCGCGAGGTGCGCAGCCTGCTGACCCTGGCCCTGCCGATCATGATCGGCCAATTGGCGACCACGGCCATGGGTTTTGTGGATGCGGTGATGGCCGGGCGCGTGAGCCCGCGTGACCTGGCGGCGGTGGCCCTGGGCAACTCGATCTGGATTCCGGTCTACCTGCTGATGACCGGCACCTTGCTGGCCACCACGCCCAAGGTCGCCCAGCGCTTCGGCGCGGGCACGTTCAACGAGATCGGGCCGTTGGTGCGCCAATCCTTGTGGCTGGCGTTGGTCGTGGGGGTGACCGCGTTGTTGATGCTGATCAGCGCCGAACCGATCCTGCACGCCATGAACGTCGACCCCGAGCTGATAAAGCCGTGCATGGCTTACCTGCATGGCATCGCGTCCGGCATGCCGGCCATCGCCCTGTATTACGTGTTGCGCTGCTTCAGCGATGGCCTGGGCCGCACGCGACCAAGCATGGTCATGGGCCTGTGCGGGTTGGCGCTGAACATCCCGCTCAACTACGTGTTCATCTACGGCCACTTCGGCGTGCCAGCCATGGGTGGCGTGGGCTGTGGCTGGGCCACGGCGATTGTGATGTGGGTGATGATGCTCGGCCTGGCCGCCTGGACCCGCTGGGCCCCGGCCTACCAGAGCAGTGAACTGTTCAAGCGTTTCGACTGGCCGCAATGGGCAGTGATCAAGCGTGTGCTGAGCATTGGCCTGCCCATCGGCATTGCGGTCTTTGCCGAGTCGAGCATCTTTGCGGTCATCGCACTGTTGATCGGCAGCCTGGGCGCCAACGTGGTGGCCGGGCACCAGATCGCACTGAACTTCAGCTCGCTGGTGTTCATGATCCCTTACTCCCTGAGCATGGCCGTCACGGTGCGCGTCGGGCAGGCACTCGGGCGTGGCGAACCGCGCCAAGCGCGCTTCGCAGCCGGGGTCGGCATGGGCACGGCGCTCACCTACGCCTGCCTGTCATGCAGCCTGATGCTGCTGTTTCGCGAGCAGATCGCGGCGATCTACACCCCGGACCCGCTGGTGATCCACGTGGCGTCGATGCTGATTGTGTTTGCGGCGCTGTTCCAGTTCTCTGACGCGATCCAGGTGACCGCTGCCGGCGCCCTGCGGGGCTACCAGGACACACGGGTGACCATGGTGCTGACGCTGTTCGCGTACTGGGGCGTGGGATTGCCGGTGGGTTACGCCCTGGGCCTAACCGATTGGCTGGGCGCCGCCAGCGGGCCGAGCGGCCTGTGGCAGGGGTTGATCGTGGGCCTGAGCTGCGCAGCGGCGATGCTGGTGATTCGCCTGGCACGCAGCGCGCGTCGGCGGATTCGCCTGGAGCCAGCGCACGCCTGACGCCTCATCAGCGCTTACCGCTCCCTGTAGGAGCCCGGCTTGCCGGCGATGGCGTCTTTGAAATCGCCATCGTCGGCAAGCCGGGCTCCTACAAGGTTCAGGCGAGCTTCTTGCGAATCCAGTACAGGTACGTACCCGCCTGCTCCTGCTGATCCACCAGCTCGTGGTCCAGGAACACGCAAAACTTGGGAATATCGCGGCGGGTCGACGGGTCGGTGGCGATCACCTTGAGCAAGCCGCCTGGCGGCAGGTCACGGATGTGCTGGTGCAGCATCATCACCGGTTCCGGACAGTTGAGGCCGGTGGCGTCGAGGGTGGCGTCGACGGGTAGGTCAATACTCATAGTCACTCCTGAAACAGTCCCGCTCTTCTGTGGGAGCGGGCTTGCCCGCGATAGGGGCACATTCAACATAAATTTCGACTGTTATATACCGCTATCGCGGGCAAGCCCGCTCCCACATTTGATATCAGTGCTTTTTGGGTTTCTTCGCACTTTCAAGCCGACGCAGATGGCAGGTCACTTCCTCACGGTCGTGGTACAGCTGCTTGCAGCCAATCTCCACACGAATGCCGCGGGCCTTGAAGCCTTCTTCGATGCGTTCCAACAAGCGCTTCACTTCGGCATAACGCTGCTTCATCGGCAATTTCAGGTTCACCACGGCTTCGCGGCAATGCCCTTCCCCGATCCAGGTTTCCAGCAGCGCGGCGTTACGGGCCGGCTTCTCTACGATATCGCAGACCATCCAGTCCACTGGCTGCTTGGGCACGAAGGTGAAGCCGTCGGCCATCAGGTGCTGCACCAGGCCGGTGTCCATCAGGCTTTCGGCCATGGGGCCGTTGTCGATGGCGGTCACCAGCATGCCGCGATTGACCAGCTGCCAGGTCCAACCGCCCGGCGCGGCGCCTAGGTCGACGCCGGTCATGTCGCCGTGCAAGCGCTCATCCCATTGGTCGCGAGGGATGAAGTGGTGCCAGGCCTCTTCCAGCTTGAGGGTCGAGCGGCTCGGCGCTTCACGGGGGAATTTGAGGCGCGGGATGCCCATCGGCCACATCGCCGAGTTGTTCGACTCGGCCAGGCCCATGAACACTTCGCGGCCGCTCTTGAAGGTCAGCAGCAGGCGTGGCTTGCTCGGGTCGTCCACCAGCTTGCCGGCGTTGAGCAGGGCTTTGCGCAGGTGCACTTCGAACTTCTTGCAGAAGTTCGACAGCTCTTTGCCGTCGTTGGTGTCGACCATTTCCAGCCACAGGCTGCCGCACACCGGGAATTCGCGCAGGTGGGCAAGAATCACGCTGATGCGGTCGGTTTCCGGCAGGTCGATGAACACCCCGCGCGCCCATTGCCGTGGAAAGATCAGCTCGGCAAAACGCTGGCCGTGCATCAGGCGCTGGGCGCCGTCTTCTTCGGTGCAGACGAATTCGGCGCAGGCGCTGCCGGTCTTGGCCTTGGCGTAGCCGGAAACGTTCAGGCGCGCGGCGTGCTCCGCGATTTCGGAACAGACTTCGCCTTCAAAACCCGGGCGGCAGTGCATAAAAAGGGTGTTCATCAACTCTCCAAGTGAATCAACCGACCTTGCGCTGTCGCAATGCCTGTCATGAAAACCCGCGCATGATAACGGACTTCGGAACCTTGGACTCAACGATAGAGTCCAGTTATTAGCCTGCTAATGAAAACAGGGCTAAGTTGATAGCTCTGTTCGTCCCGTCAGGTCCGTAGCCGTGCGGACCATAAGGAGTCGTGTCATGTCATCGCTTGATAGCCTGAGAACCCTTAAGACCCTGCAAATAGACAGTAAAACCTACCACTACTTCAGCCTGCCCGAAGCCGCAAAGAGCCTGGGTGACCTGGACAAGCTGCCGATGTCCCTCAAGGTTCTGCTGGAAAACCTGCTGCGCTGGGAAGACAACAAAACCGTCACCGGCGCCGACCTCAAGGCCATCGCCGCCTGGCTCAAAGAGCGCCAGTCCGACCGCGAGATCCAATACCGCCCTGCCCGCGTGCTGATGCAAGACTTTACTGGCGTGCCCGCCGTGGTCGACCTGGCCGCCATGCGCGCCGCCGTGGCCAAGGCCGGGGGCGACCCGCAGCGCATCAACCCGCTGTCACCCGTGGACCTGGTGATCGACCACTCGGTGATGGTCGACAAGTTCGGCAGTACCAGCGCCTTCGAGCAGAACGTCGACATCGAGATGCAGCGCAACGGTGAACGCTACGCCTTCCTGCGCTGGGGCCAGAGCGCCTTCGACAACTTCAGCGTAGTGCCACCGGGCACCGGCATCTGCCACCAGGTCAACCTCGAATACCTGGGCCGCACCGTGTGGACCAAGGACGAAGACGGTCGCACCTACGCCTTCCCCGACACCTTGGTAGGCACCGACTCCCACACCACCATGATCAACGGCCTGGGAGTGCTGGGCTGGGGCGTGGGCGGTATCGAAGCGGAAGCGGCCATGCTCGGCCAGCCGGTGTCGATGCTGATCCCGGAAGTGATCGGCTTCAAGCTCACCGGCAAACTGAAAGAAGGCATCACCGCCACCGACCTGGTGCTGACCGTCACCCAGATGCTGCGCAAGAAAGGCGTGGTGGGTAAATTCGTCGAGTTCTATGGCGACGGCCTAGCCGATTTGCCGTTGGCCGACCGCGCCACCATCGCCAACATGGCCCCGGAATATGGCGCCACCTGCGGCTTTTTCCCGGTGGATGAAGTGACGCTGGACTACTTGCGCTTGTCCGGCCGCCCTGCCGAAACCGTCCAACTGGTAGAGGCCTACACCAAGGCCCAGGGCCTGTGGCGCAACGCGGGCCAGGAACCGGTGTTCACCGACACCCTGGCCCTGGACATGGGCAGCGTCGAAGCCAGCCTGGCCGGGCCGAAGCGCCCGCAAGACCGCGTGGCGCTGCCGAATGTGGGCCAGGCGTTCAGTGACTTTCTCGACCTGCAATTCAAACCCGCCAGCAAGGAAGAAGGCCGCCTGGAAAGTGAAGGCGGTGGCGGTGTTGCCGTCGGCAATGCCGACCTGGTGGGCGAAACCGACTATGAATACGACGGCCACACCTATCGCCTGAAAAACGGCGCGGTGGTGATCGCGGCGATTACCTCGTGCACCAACACGTCGAACCCCAGCGTGATGATGGCGGCCGGGCTGGTGGCGAAGAAGGCCGTGGAAAAAGGCCTGACCCGCAAGCCGTGGGTGAAAACCTCGTTGGCGCCCGGCTCCAAAGTGGTCACCGACTACTACAAGGCCGCAGGCCTGACCCCCTACCTCGATCAACTCGGTTTCGACCTGGTGGGCTATGGCTGCACCACCTGCATCGGCAACTCCGGGCCGTTGCCCGAACCGATTGAAAAAGCCATCCAGAAGGCCGACCTCGCGGTGGCCTCGGTACTCTCCGGCAACCGCAACTTCGAAGGCCGCGTGCACCCGCTGGTGAAAACCAACTGGCTGGCTTCGCCACCGCTGGTGGTCGCCTACGCGCTGGCCGGCACGGTGCGCATCGACATCAGCAGCGAACCGCTGGGCGAAGGCAAGGACGGCAAGCCGGTGTACCTCAAGGACATCTGGCCAAGCAGTAAGGAAATTGCCGACGCCGTGGCCCAGGTCAGCACCGGCATGTTCCACAAGGAATACGCCGAGGTGTTTGCTGGTGACGAGCAATGGCAGGCCATTGAAGTGCCGCAGGCGGCGACTTACGTGTGGCAGAAGGATTCCACCTATATCCAGCATCCGCCGTTCTTTGATGACATTGCCGGGCCGCTGCCGGAAATCAAAGACGTCAAAGGTGCCCATGTACTGGCCCTGCTGGGGGACTCGGTGACCACCGATCACATCTCCCCCGCCGGCAACATCAAGACCGACAGCCCGGCCGGGCGCTACCTGCGCGAGCAAGGCGTGGAACCGCGTGACTTCAACTCCTACGGCTCACGCCGGGGCAACCATGAAGTGATGATGCGCGGCACCTTTGCCAACATCCGTATCCGCAACGAAATGCTCGGCGGTGAGGAAGGCGGCAATACGCTGTACATCCCGACCGGCGAGAAGATGGCGATCTACGATGCCTCAATGAAATACCAGGCCTCGGGCACGCCGCTGGTGGTGGTTGCAGGGCAAGAGTACGGCACCGGTTCCAGCCGTGACTGGGCGGCCAAGGGCACCAACCTGCTCGGGGTCAAGGCGGTGATCGCCGAGAGCTTCGAGCGTATCCACCGCTCCAACCTGGTGGGCATGGGCGTGTTGCCGTTGCAGTTCAAGCTGGATCAGAACCGCAAAACGCTCAAGCTGACGGGCAAGGAGAAGATCGACATCCTTGGGCTGACCGACGTGGAGATCGCGCCGCGGATGAACCTGACGCTGGTGATTACGCGGGAGGATGGCAGCCGCGAGAAGGTCGAGGTCTTGTGCCGGATCGATACGCTCAATGAAGTGGAGTACTTCAAGTCGGGCGGGATCTTGCACTATGTGCTGCGCCAGCTAATCGCCTCCTAAGCAACACTGCAAAACCAAATGTGGGAGCGGGCTTGCTCGCGAATGCGGTGGATCAGTCAAGTATGTATCAACTGACACTCCGCTTTCGCGAGCAAGCCCGCTCCCACATTTTTTGATTGTGTTTCAAATTAGCCGAACAGCCACTTCCACAGCAGCACCAGCACCACCACCGCCAGCACCGGCCGCGCAATGCGGTAGGCCTTGGGGTGTTTGCGCTTCCACTGCTTGACCCCACCACTGAACTTGTCGCTGAAGGTCTTGCTCCAGGCATAGGCCTGGTTGATCCCGCCGACACGTTCGTCGTCCAGGTTCTGCGGCGCGGTGGCGCGGCCCAGTTGCTGGCTGACCCAACGGTTGACGCGGGTCATCAGGCGGTTGCTCAGGGGGCGTTCGATGTCGCAGAACAGGATCACACGGGTCTGTTCGGTTTCGTTTTTCACCCAGTGCACGTAGGTTTCGTCGAACATCACGTCTTCACCGTCGCGCCAGGCGTAGACCTGGCCATCAACGAAGATGCGGCAGTCGTCGGAGTTTGGCGTGGACAGCCCCAGGTGATACCGCAGGGAACCGGCGAACGGGTCACGGTGCGGGTTGAGGTGGCTGCCACCCGGCAACAGCGCGAACATCGCGCCTTTCACGTTGGGAATGCTGCTGACCAATGCCACGGTTTTCGGGCACAGCGCCTCGGCCGAGGGCAGGGGTTTGTCGTACCACTTGAGGTAGAAGCGCTTCCAGCCCTTCTTGAAGAAGGAACCGAAACCGGCGTCGTTGTTCTTCTCGGCCGCGCGGATGTAACCCTCGTCGAACAGGTGCATGGCCTCTTCGCGGATCACTTCCCAGTTGTCCTTGAGCACATCCAGTTCCGGGAATTTGCTGCGGTCCAGGTAGGGCTTGGACGGCACGGCCGAGAACAGGTACATCAAGGCGTTATAGGGGGCGAACAGCGCCGAATGGTTGACGAACTGGCGCAACATCGGCAAACGCGCCTTACCGCGCAGGTGCACGTACAACGTGCTGCCGATAAACAACGCCAGCACTGACAGCTTGGCGGCCAAAGAAAAGGTCATGCAGCAACTCCTGAAAATAAGCGCCTGGCCAACAGCAGACGTAGCAGCCGGCCATGATAAACAGTTGGGCCAGTATGCAGAAGGCCTAAGGTATTGGCGCTGACATACATCAAGCCTGGTTTTCTTGATCGGTAAACAAATCGCTGAACAGCATGCTCGACAGGTAGCGCTCGCCGGAGTCCGGCAGCACCACCACGATGGTCTTGCCCTGCATTTCCGGCTTCTCGGCCAGGCGCACCGCCACGGCCATCGCCGCGCCGCAGGAGATACCGCACAGGATCCCCTCTTCCTGCATCAAGCGCAGGGCCATGGCCTTGGATTCGTCATCGGTGACCAATTCCACGCGGTCGACCATCGACAAATCCAGGTTTTTCGGCACGAAACCGGCGCCGATGCCCTGGATCTTGTGGGGGCTGGGCTTGATCTCTTCACCGGCCAGCGCCTGGGTGATCACCGGCGACACGATCGGCTCGACCGCCACCGAGAGAATCGGCTTGCCCGCAATGTGCTTGATATAACGCGACACGCCAGTGATGGTGCCGCCCGTGCCCACACCGGCAACCAGCACGTCGACCGCGCCGTCGGTGTCGTTCCAGATTTCCGGACCAGTGGTTTTCTCGTGGATCGCCGGGTTGGCCGGGTTTTCGAATTGGCCCGGCATAAAATAGGTGGCCGGGTCGCTGGCAACAATTTCTGCGGCTTTGGCGATGGCACCGGGCATGCCCTTGGCCGGCTCGGTCAGCACCAGCTCGGCGCCCAGGGCCTTGAGCACTTTGCGCCGTTCGATGCTCATGGACGCCGGCATGGTCAGCAGCAATTTGTAGCCACGGGCGGCAGCGACAAACGCCAGGCCAATCCCGGTGTTGCCCGAGGTCGGTTCTACAATGGTCATGCCGGGCTTGAGTTTGCCGGTGCTTTCCGCGTCCCAGATCATGTTGGCGCCAATGCGGCACTTCACCGAGTAGCCTGGGTTGCGTCCTTCGATCTTGGCCAGGATGGTCACGCCACGCGGGGCGATCCGGTTGATCTGCACCAGGGGCGTGTTACCGATGGAGTGCGCGTTGTCTGCAAAGATGCGGCTCATGACGGGTCCTATTGGGCGGTTTCAGGAAGGCCCCAAGGGTATGCCTCGTGCTGCAACGCGTCCAGTCAGAGGAACGTTGCGCACCTCCCGGCAGTCCATCGCCTACCTGCATGGAGAACATCCGATGAAACGTCGCTACAGCTGGCCGCTATGGACCGTCGCCGGGCTGGTGGTGGTGCTGGTCGCCCTGGACCTCGCCCTGCCCTATCTGGTGCGCAACTACTTGAATGACAAGCTTGCCGACATGGGCGACTACCGTGGCCGCGTGGCCGACGTGGACCTGGCGCTGTGGCGCGGCGCCTACAAGATCAATGGCCTGGAGATTACCAAGGTCGATGGCAAAGTACCGGTGCCGTTCGTCAAGGCGCCGTTGATCGACCTGGCGGTTAGCTGGCCGTCGCTGATCAATGACCATGCGGTGGTCGCCAAGGTGCGTTTTATCAACCCCGAGGTGAACTTCGTCGATGGCGGCGCCAACAAGCAGGCGTCCCAGACCGGTAAGGGCACCGACTGGCGGGCGCAACTGGGCAAGCTGCTGCCGATCACCCTCGACGAAGTGCGCATCGAAGACGGCAAGATCGCCTTTCGTAACTTCAGCTCCAAGCCACCGGTCAACATCAACGCCACGGCGGTTAACGCCAGCTTCTATAACCTGACCAACGTGGTCGACGTCAAAGGTAAGCGCGACGCCCGCTTCGAAGGCAAGGCCCTGCTGCAAGGCCAGGCGCCCCTGGAAGCCACGGCCACCTTTGACCCGCTGAGCAATTTCGAAAACTTCGAGTTCCGCTTTCGCGCCAAGGACCTGCAGCTCAAGCGCATGAACGACTTCGCCTCGGCCTACGGCAAGTTCGACTTCAAGGCCGGTACCGGCGATGTGGTGATCGAAGCCCAGGCCGAAAAGGGCCAACTGACCGGCTATATCAAGCCGCTGTTGCGCGACGTGGAAGTGTTCGACTGGCAGCAGGACGTGGAAAACAAAGACAAGAACATCTTCCGCTCGATCTGGGAGGCGGTGGTGGGCGCCAGTGAAACCGTGCTGAAAAACCAGAGCAAAAACCAATTCGCCACCCGCGTGGAACTCAGCGGCAACGTGCATCAGCAAAATGTCAGCGCGTTCTCTGCGTTTTTGGCGATTTTGCGTAACGGTTTTATCCAGGCCTTCAATGCACGCTACGAACAGCCCAAGCCCAGCACCGACTAAGACATCCCTATTATTTGTAGTGAGCGGGCTTGCCCCGCGCCACGCCAGACCAAACACCGCTCATTCGCTGGCGAAACCGGGCGTTTGGAGCGACGCCGCGCGGGGCAAGCCCGCTCACTACAATAATTGGGGTGGCGTGACCGGCCATTCAGAGACTGAATAACCCGTCTGCGTTCACAGTCGCCGGGGCTGCGCGGTATAGTCCGGGCATTGATGAATGCGAGGAAACACCGATGAAGTTCGAAGGCACCCAGGCCTATGTGGCTACCGATGACCTGAAACTGGCCGTCAACGCCGCCATCACCCTGGAGCGGCCGCTGCTGGTCAAGGGCGAGCCCGGCACCGGCAAGACCATGCTGGCCGAGCAATTGGCCGAGTCCTTCGGCGCCAAGCTGATCACCTGGCACATCAAGTCCACCACCAAGGCCCACCAGGGCCTGTACGAGTACGACGCGGTCAGCCGCCTGCGCGACTCGCAGTTGGGCGTGGACAAAGTGCACGACGTGCGCAACTACCTGAAGAAGGGCAAGCTCTGGGAAGCTTTCGAGTCCGACGAGCGGGTGATCCTGCTGATCGATGAAATCGACAAGGCCGACATCGAGTTCCCCAACGACCTGCTGCAAGAACTCGACAAGATGGAGTTCTACGTCTACGAAATCGACGAGACCATCAAGGCCAAGAAACGCCCGATCATCATCATTACCTCCAACAACGAAAAAGAGCTGCCGGACGCTTTCCTGCGCCGCTGCTTCTTCCACTACATCGCCTTCCCCGACCGCACCACCCTGCAGAAGATCGTGGATGTGCACTACCCCGATATCAAGAAAGACCTGGTCAGCGAAGCGCTGGACGTGTTCTTCGACGTACGCAAAGTGCCGGGCTTGAAGAAAAAGCCCTCCACCTCCGAACTGGTGGACTGGCTCAAGCTGCTGATGGCCGACAACATCGGCGAGGCCGTGCTGCGCGAGCGTGACCCGACCAAGGCGATCCCGCCCTTGGCCGGCGCCCTGGTGAAGAACGAGCAAGACGTGCAGTTGCTGGAGCGTCTGGCGTTCATGAGCCGTCGCGGTAATCGCTGATGCTGCTCAACCTGTTCAATGAGATGCGTGCCGCCAAGGTGCCGGTGTCGGTGCGCGAGCTGCTCGACCTGATCAACGCCCTGAAAATGCGCGTGACCTTCGCCGACATGGACGAGTTTTATTACTTGGCCCGGGCGATCCTGGTGAAGGACGAACGGCATTTCGACAAGTTCGACCGAGCCTTCGGTGCCTATTTCAACGGCCTGGAAAAGCTCGACGACCACTTGCAGGCGCTGATCCCGGAAGACTGGCTGCGCAAGGAATTCGAACGTTCGCTGACCGACGAAGAACGCGCGCAGATCCAGTCCCTCGGCGGCCTCGACAAGTTGATCGAAGAATTCAAGAAGCGCCTGGAAGAACAGAAGGAACGCCACGCCGGCGGCAACAAGTGGATCGGCACCGGTGGCACCAGCCCGTTTGGCTCCGGGGGCTACAACCCCGAAGGCATTCGCGTGGGTGACGCCGGCAAGCGCCAGGGCAAGGCGGTGAAGGTGTGGGACCAGCGCGAGTACAAGAACCTCGACGACGGGGTGGAACTGGGTACGCGCAATATCAAGATCGCCCTGCGTCGCCTGCGCAAGTTCGCGCGCCAGGGGGCGGCCGACGAGCTGGACATCGACGGCACCATCGACCACACCGCCCGCGATGCCGGTTTACTGAACATCCAGATGCGCCCGGAGCGGCGCAACACCATCAAGCTGTTGCTGCTGTTTGATATCGGCGGCTCGATGGACGCCCACGTGAAGATCTGCGAAGAGCTGTTCTCGGCGTGCAAGACCGAGTTCAAGCACCTGGAGTATTTCTACTTCCACAACTTCGTGTACGAATCGGTGTGGAAGAACAATCAGCGGCGCACCTCGGAACGCACCTCCACCCAGGACCTGCTGCATAAATACGGCGCCGACTACAAAGTGATCTTCATCGGCGATGCGTCGATGGCACCGTACGAGATCACCCAGGCGGGCGGCAGCGTAGAGCACTGGAATGAAGAACCGGGTTATGTGTGGATGCAGCGCTTCATGGCCAAGTACAAGAAGCTGATCTGGATAAACCCGTACCCGAAAGACACCTGGGGCTACACGGCGTCGACGGGAATTGTGCGCGAGTTGATTGAAGATCAGATGTATCCGCTGACCTTGCGGGGCCTGGAAGAAGGGATGCGCTTTCTTTCCAAATAGGCGGTGTGCTCACTGACGCTATCGCAGGCAAGCCAGCTCCCACAGGGGAATGCATTTCAAAGTTGGAATGCACTCCCCTGTGGGAGCTGGCTTGCCTGCGATGCTTTTAGCTGTTCAAAAATCGCTGGAGGAAATCGATGTGCTGCTGGTGCGCCGTCTCTTGCACCATCGGCGCCAACCGTACCTTCTCCCCCGGCAGACACTGCGCCAGCCGTGCCAGCGACAATGGCGTCAACGCCCCCAGGCGTGGGTAACCGCCAATGGTCTGCCGGTCATTGAGCAACACGATCGGCTGCCCATCCGGGGGCACCTGGATCGCCCCCAGCGGGATCCCTTCGGAAATCAACGACGGCCCCTGATACTGCAACGGCGTGCCCAACAGGCGCATGCCCATGCGGTCGGCGCGGCTGTCCAAGGCCCACTCGGTGTTGAAGGCATCGAACAGGCTCTGGCCGCTGAACTGGCCGATCTGTGCGCCGACAATCACGTCCAGCGGCGCCTTGGCCGGCAAGGCGTGGTCGCCCAACACCTTCATCGCGCCGCCCACCCCGGAATACGCCAGGTACCCGCCTTCGGCCAGCGCCTTGCCAAAACCATCCACCCCGCCCAGCTCTTCGCGCACAACCGTGGCGCTGCTGCCCAGCACCTGCGGCGCGTCAAACCCGCCCGGCGCCGCCAAGTAGGCCCGCGCGCCGCTGAACGGCTGGGTAAAGCGCAAACGCTGACCCTTTTGCAGGATAAAACTGCGTCCGGGGCTGATGGCACGCTCGTCGATGTAGGCCCCCAAATCCGCCCCAGCCAGGGCCAGCAAGCAATACCCCTCGGCCTGCACGGTGAACCCACCCAGGGTGATTTCCACCACCGGTGCATCCAACGCATTGCCCAGCAGCCAGTTGGCCCAGGACATCGACACCCAATCCAGCGCGCCGCCCTGGGTGACGCCCAAATGGCGTACCCCAAAGCGGCCGGCGTCCTGCAACAGGCACAGCGGCGTGCTGGCCTCGATCATCAAGCGGCTCATGCCTGCGCCTCCAACGGCGTGGCATCGCCACCCAGGTTGATGAATTCGGCGCGACCCACCGCCTCGAACCGCACCGTGTCGCCGGGCTGCATCAGGCTGTAGCCGTCACGCTCACGGTCGAACAGCTTGGCTGGTGTGCGGCCGATCAGGTTCCAGCCGCCCGGCGACACCACCGGGTAGGCGGCGGTCTGCCGTTCGGCGATGCCGACGCTGCCCGCCGCCACGCGTTTGCGCGGGGTATTGAGCCGTGGGGTGGCGAGGATTTCATCCACCAGCCCCATGAAGGCAAAGCCCGGCGCAAAGCCAAGGGCGAACACCTGGTATTCATGGGCACTGTGACGACGGATCACCTCGTCGATACTCAGGCCGCTGCGCTGGCTGAGCAGGGTCAACTCGGGACCGACACTCAGGTCATACCACACGGGCAACACGTGGCACTGGCCGCCACCTTGGGCCTGCGGTTGCAGGTCCGCGAGCGCCTGGTCAATCAGCCCCCGTGCCTGGACCGGGCTCAACGCGCTGAGGTCGTAATGCACCATCAGGGTGGTGTAGGACGGCACCAGGTCCACCAGCGCCGCGCCAAAGCCTTCGCGCAGGCGCCCCGTGGCGGCGAGCATCCACGGCATGTTGGCTTCGGCTATCACCTCAAACAGACGCACCATCAGGCAGTCGATGGCCACCACTTCAATCCGTGCCTTCATGCTGGCTTCAATGCCTCGCGGATACGCTTCACGGCGGCAATCGAGCTGGCGTTGTCGCCGTGCACACACAGCGTGTTGGCCTGCAGGGCCAGGTCGCTGCCATCGCTGGCAACCAGGGCTTCGCCTCGGGACAGGGTCAGGGCCTGCTGCACGATGGTGTCGGCGTCGTGGTGCACGGCGCCGGGCAACTGGCGCGAGACCAAATGCCCCTTGGCGTCATAGGCGCGGTCGGCAAACGCTTCGAACCACAGGGTCACGCCGTACTCGTCGCCCAGGGCCTGTGCCGCGCTGTTGTCGCGGGTGGCCAGCAGCATCAGCGGCAGGTCGCCATAGGCCGCCACGGCCTGGATCACCGCGCGCAATTGCGCCGGGTTGGCCATCATGTCGTTGTACATTGCGCCGTGGGGTTTCACGTAGCTCACGCGCCCACCTTGGGCAAGGCAGATACCGTCGAGCGCGCCGATCTGGTAGTGCAGCAGGTCCTGGATTTCCTGGGGGGTGTAGGCCATGGAGCGACGACCGAAGCCTTGCAGGTCCTGGTACGCCGGATGCGCCCCTACTTGCACACCGTGCTTGAGCGCCAGGCTGACGGTCTTGCGCATGATGCTCGGGTCGCCCGCATGGAAGCCGCAAGCCACGTTGGCGCAATCGATGAACGGCATGACCTCGGCGTCCAGACCCATGGTCCAGTTGCCAAAGCTTTCGCCGATGTCGCAATTCAAAAGCAGACGGCTCACGGTAGTTGCTCCTGTAGGCTTTATTTTTTGTAGTGTGGGATTTTTTACGCAGAACTCGCAACTTGTCCTGACACCCCCACGACGCTTATCGTGGAATGGCTCGATTTTTGGCGTTTGCCCGGTGCGGCGTCCAACTAATAAAAACCGATCCATGCATAAGAAAAGTTGATCCCATGAATTTGAAGTTCCTCGAAACCTTCGTCTGGGTGGCCAAGCTCAAGAGTTTTCGCCTGACCGCCGAGAAGCTGTTCACCACCCAGGCGTCGATTTCCAGCCGCATCGCCGTGCTCGAAAGCGAACTGGGGGTGAAGCTGTTTCTGCGCGACTCGCGGGGCGTGAGCCTGACCCCGGAAGGCGTGAAGGTGCTCGATTACGCCGAGCAGATGATGGTGACCATGCAGGGCCTCAAGCAGTCCCTGGAGACCACCAGCAGCAAGGTCGGGCGGATTCGGATCGGCGTCATGGACACGGTGATCCATACCTGGCTCAGCCCGTTGGTGGCGGAACTGATGGACCATTTCCCCCTGGTGGAAATCGAACTCGTCGCCGATACCGCACTCAACCTCAGCGATCAGCTGCAAAAAGGCTTCCTTGACCTGATCCTGCAGACCGACCTGCTGCGCCTCGAAACCGTGCGCAGCCTGGAGCTGGCCAGCCACCCCATGGCCTGGATCGTCGCCAGCCAATCGATCTACCACCGAGACTACGCGTCCCTCGCCGAACTGGCCCAGGAACGCATCATCACCTACTCGAAAAACTCCCACCCGCATCAGGACGTGCTTAGCCTGATGCAGGCCAACGGCGTGGCCGCGCCCCGGATGAGCTGTGTGAATTCGGTGTCGGCGATTACCCGGTTGTTGCGTGATGGCTTCGGGATCGGCGCGCTCCCGCCGGTGCTGGTCATGGAGGAACTGGCGCGAGGGGAATTGGTGATGCTGCCGATGGAGCAACGTTTGCCGAACTTGCAGGTGGTGGTGTCGTGGCGCGTGGGGGTGGAGTTGGTGGAGGAGATTGTCGGGCTGTGCCAGAGGGTCGTCGCCCGCTATGCCGAAGAAGTCGGCCCAGCGCGGATGCTACTGGCAAAACCCGATTAACCCTGTAGGAGCCCGGCTTGCCGGCGATAGCGGATATCAGCAGTCAATGTGAGAGCTGACCCACCGCCATCGCAGGCAAGCCAGCTCCCACATTTGATCCGAGGTGTACTTACAATCCCTTCAGGTCACGCTCTTCGATCGGCCGGCTCTGGCGCAGGCGCTTGCCGCCCAACACCACCCAGTCGATCAGGCGGAACAGGCACTCGATGCCGAACGACAACAGCATCGCCCCACCCAGGCCCCAGCCCATGGCCTCTGGCGTCAACAGGATCTGATAGCTGTAGCCGTTCCAGGTTTCCAGGCGGATAGCCGGGTCGGCCGCCACGGCCACCTGCAACGCGCGGATGTACCACGGGCCTTGCATGGCCTGGAATTGCTTGTCGAGCACCAGTTGGCGGTCGAGTAACGAACCCAGGCTGTTGGCATCGCTGCGAAACACCGGGTCATCGCTGGCCCGGTAATGCGCCACCAGGGCCTGCAAGTCACCGTTGAAGAACTGCTGCGCCGTGGCATCAAACCCGCGCAAGTTGGTCTGGGCCTCGATCAGGTGGGCTTCGACACGCTTGGCGTAGTCATTGATAAACCCCGGCACTTGCACGCCGACCAACAAACCAATGGCAAACAGCACCAACCGCAGATAGCTGAGCAACATGGGCGATATCCTTACTCGGTGATGCCCTGGCTGACGCATTCACCGCGCCGCCACAGGCTCCATTGGCCCGGTTCGTAGCGGGTCCAGTTTTCGTTGTCGGTCAAAGGTTCGGTGGCAATCACCGTCACCACGTCATTGGGGGTGGTTTCGGCCTGAAAATCGACGATCACGTCGACATCTTTCAAGCGCGCGGGACCAAACGGTGCACGCCGGGTAATCTGCGCCAGCTTGGTCGAGCAGTAGCAGAACAACCAGTCGCCGTCGCTGAGCAGGCAGTTGAACACACCTTTGCTGCGGTATTCGGAACAGGCGGCGATCAGGTCCGGCAGCACCTGCTCGATGTCCACCGGCTCTGGAAACGCCTCGCGGACACGGTTGAGCAAGTCGCAAAACGCCGCTTCGCTGTCGGTATCGCCCACCGGGCGGTAGAAGGTGGCGCGGGGGTTGAAGTCCGCCAACTGGCCGTTGTGCGCAAAGCACCAGTTGCGGCCCCACAGTTCGCGCACGAACGGGTGGGTGTTGGACAGGCACACCTTGCCCACGTTGGCCTGGCGGATATGGCCAATCACCACTTCGCTCTTGATAGGGTAACGCTGCACCAGCAGTGCCACTTCCGACTCGCTGCTGGCGGCCGGGTCCTGGAACAAACGCAGGCCACGGCCTTCATAGAACGCGATGCCCCACCCATCCCGGTGGGGGCCGGTGCGCCCACCGCGCTGCATCAGCCCGGTGAAGCTGAACACGATATCGGTGGGGACGTTGGCACTCATGCCCAATAATTCACACATGCCAGGGCTCTCGCTGCAACGTTAAAGGCGCGGTTCAACCCGCATGCCGCTCACCGGGGCCGGGCGACGGAAAGGTTCGTCATCTTCCTGCGGCTCGGCGGCCAGGGCAGCGTCAGCCGCGGCCTTGCGCTCACGACGGGCCTTGGCGGCGCGTTCGATGGGCCAGCGGATCAACACAATCACCAGGTACACGCCAAACGCGATCATCGTGTACATGAACAAGTCGGAGATGGCCCGCCAGGCGTTGTTGCCGACCTTGAGCACCAGGTCCAGGGCGGTAATCGCCACGGCCGGGGCAAACTGGGTCTTGACCGGGTCGACGATGGTCGGGCTGAACAACAGCACCGCCATCAGCAATTGCAGCGGCTCGCGCAACCAGCGCCAGATCCAGCGGGTCATGCGCCACCACACCAACAGGCAGCCCAAAGCGGCGAAGGCGTAAAGGCCCCAAGCGGTCAGATAGTCGTTCTCGGTCATGGTGTCCATGGCAAGGTAGGCAAACAGGCCGCTATGATAACGGCTTTTCGGTGTCGCGGCTGCAATGCCGGCCACCTTCCGCCAGATAGAGAATAATCCATGCCTACATCGCTCGCCCCGATTGCCCGCAAGGCCGAAGGCCCAGACCCGTATGCCTGGCTCCAAGAGCGTGACAGCAGCGACGTCCTCGATTACCTCAAGGCCGAAAATGCCTGGCAGGAGGCTCAGCTCGCCGACCAGCAAGACCTGCGCGAAACCCTGTTCGAAGAGATCAAGGGCCGCATCCTGGAGACCGACCTGTCCCTGCCCTCCCCCTGGGGCCCGTACCTCTACTACACGCGCACCACGGCCGGCGACGAATACGCCCGCCACTACCGCTGCCGCCGCCCCGCCGACGACAGCAACACGGTGGACGACAGCAGCGAAGAACTTCTGCTGGACCCGAACGTGCTGGCCAATGGCGGCTTTTTTTCACTGGGCGCGTTCAGCATCAGCCCCGACCATCAGCGCCTGGCCTACAGCCTGGACACCAGCGGTGAAGAAATCTTCACCCTGTACGTGAAGGAGTTGGCCACCGGCAAGGTCAGCGAACTGGAGTTTGAAAACTGCGACGGCAGCATGACCTGGGCCAATGACAGCCTGACCCTGTTCTTCGGCGAACTGGACGACACCCACCGCCCGCACAAGCTGTATCGCTATCGCCTGGATGGCACGGCGGCGCAGGAAGTGTTCCATGAGCCGGACGGACGTTTCTTCCTGCATTGCTACCGCTCCAGCTCCGAGCGCCAATTGCTGCTCGCGCTGGGCAGCAAGACCACCAGCGAAATCTGGGCCCTGGACGCCGAGCAGCCGCACCTGGACTTCACCTGCCTGGCGCCACGGGTCGAGGACCATGAATACGATGTCGACCATGGCCAGTTGAATGGCGCGTGGACCTGGTTCATCCGCAGCAACCGTGATGGCATCAACTACGCCTTGTTCGTGGCGACCGACATTGGCGACGTGCCGACCGAAAGCGAATGGCAGAACCTGATTCCCCACAGCGACGAGGTGATGCTCGACGGCGTCAGCCTGAATGCCAGCGCCATGACTCTGAGCCTGCGCATCGGCGGCCTGCCGGTGATCGAAGTGCACCCCGAGGGCAAATCGGCGTATCGCGTGGAATTGCCCGACGCCGCCTACAGCCTCTACGTACAGAACAGCCTGGAATTTGCCAGCAACAAGATCCGCCTGCGCTACGAGGCCCTGAACCGCCCGGCCCAAGTGCGCCAGCTCGAACTGGCCAGCGGCGCGCAGCAGGTGCTCAAGGAGACGCCGGTGCTCGGCGTGTTCAACGCCGACGACTACGTCAGCCAGCGCCTGTGGGCCACGTCGGTCGATGGCACCCAGGTGCCGATCAGCCTGGTGGTCAAGCGCGACCACCTCGGCAAGCCAACGCCGCTGTACCTGTATGGCTATGGTGCCTACGGTTCAAGCCTCGACCCGTGGTTCTCCCACGCGCGCCTGAGCCTGCTGGACCGGGGCGTGGCGTTTGCCACCGCGCATGTGCGCGGCGGCGGCGAGCTGGGTGAAGCCTGGTACCGCAACGGTAAGCAGGCACACAAGCAGAACACCTTCAGCGACTTCATTGCCTGCGCCGAACACCTGATTGCCCAAGGCCTGACCACCTCCCAACAACTGGCCATCAGCGGTGGCAGTGCCGGTGGCCTGCTGATCGGTGCGGTGCTCAACCAGCGCCCGGAACTGTTCCAGGCGGCGATTGCCGAGGTGCCGTTCGTCGACGTGCTCAACACCATGCTCGACCCGGAGCTGCCGTTGACCATCACCGAGTACGACGAGTGGGGCAACCCCGAAGAACCCGAGGTGTATGCGCGTATCAAGGCCTATGCGCCGTATGAAAACGTCAGCGCCCAAGCCTACCCGCACCTGCTGGTGATTGCCGGCTACAACGACAGCCGCGTGCAGTACTGGGAAGCGGCCAAGTGGGTGGCCAAGCTGCGCGACACCAAGACCGACGACAACCTGCTGCTGCTCAAGACCGAACTGGGCGCCGGCCATGGCGGGATGAGCGGTCGTTACCAGGGATTACGTGACGTAGCGCTCGAATATGGATTTGTGTTCAAGGCATTGGGGCTGATTTAAGGAACTTAGTGCGGCGGTCCTGTCTGAACACACAGACCGCCTACCTGTTTGATGGACCCAGATTGCAGCCATGCCACAACCGACCTTACTGAATAACGAAATCCGCGACATGCTGATGGACTGCGGGCTGTTTGACCCGCTGCTGCCGGAAGATTTTCATGTGGCTGCGGGCTACTTCAATATCAGCAGCATTGCCCGCGATGAAGTGATCTTCCTCGAAGGCGATGCCGGCACGTTCATGTGCATCATCCATAGCGGCCAGGTGGCCGTGCAGAAAACCCATCACGACGGCCAACGCGTGACCATCGCCACCCTGCGCAGCGGTCGGGCCTTCGGCGAAATGGCGGTGCTCGACGGCGAGCGCCGTTCAGCCAGTTGCGTGGCCGCCAGTGAGTGCGTGCTGTTGAACCTGGGCAAGGACTCCCTGGAAAAAATGCTCAACGAAGCGCCCAGGGTCGCCGCCAAGATCATCCGTGCCATCGCCATTGCCCTGTCCAAGCGCCTGCGCATGGCCGACGGGCAACTGTTGTCGCAACAGTTTTAACCGCCCGGGGTCTTTGGCTTGCTGTCGTTCTGCAGCAGGCCCGGCACGGTTTGATCTTTAGGCGGCGTGGGCAACACGATGGGCACCAGTGCCGGTGAACCGTTGGCCGTGGCCTTTGGCGCGACCGGCGGGGTGACTTGTGGGTACAAGGTTGGGGTCGGCGTGCCCGGGGCGCCTGGGGTTGGCGCGGGTGCGACCGGCACGCTTTGCACCTCTTGAGCCTGCGCCGCACCCAATGTGAGCGCGCCAAGCACAATGACCGTTAGAATGCTGCACTTCATCGATGGCTCCATGGCCTGACCGGAATGTCGTAAGGCTACTCCCAACCGCGCAAGAATGCCCTTCCCAATGAGATTTCCATGAAACGTTTCGTTCTGCTGGACACCACCCCGATCCCCGACAACGGCGGTGCCTTGTGCCTGTTCGAATACGGTGAGGATTTTGTCATCAAGATCCAGGGCGGTGACGGCGGCCAGTTGATGAACACGCGCATGCACGGTTCCGAAGACGCGCTGGCGGAAATCCCCTGCCGCAAGGTTGCCGGGCGCCCGGGTTCAAGGGTGTTGATCGGCGGGCTGGGCATGGGCTTTACCCTGGCGTCGGCACTCAAGCATTTGGGCAAGACAGCCGAGGTGGTTGTCGCTGAATTGGTGCCGGGCGTGGTGGAGTGGAACCGTGGCCCCCTGGGAGAAAAATCCGGTCGGCCACTGCTGGACCCACGCACCGTGATCCGCATGGAAGACGTGGCCAAGGTGCTGCAAACCGAGCCCCAGGGGTTTGACGCGATCATGCTGGACGTGGACAACGGCCCCGAAGGCCTCACGCAAAAGGCCAACAGTTGGCTCTACTCCGCCGGTGGCCTGGCGGCCTGTGCCAAGGCCTTGCGCCCCAAGGGCGTGTTGGCCGTGTGGTCGGCCAGCGCCGACAAACTGTTCAGCGACAAACTGCGCAAGGCGGGTTTCAAGGCCGAAGAAGTGCAGGTGTTCGCCCATGGCAACAAGGGCACCCGGCATACCATCTGGATCGCCGAGAAGCTCAAAGGCTGAACACGATTCACCAAACACCACAGGTCCCGTGTGGGAGCGGGCTTGCTCGCGAATGCGGAGCATCAGCCACCAGATGTGCCGGCTGACACACCGTATTCGCGAGCAAGCCCGCTCCCACATTTCGTCCTGCCTCAGTTTCGGGATTTGCGGTAATCGATCACGTACGGCACTTTTTTGTCGAAGGTCTTTTCCAGTTCATCCCGGTCCAACTGGGTCATCCCGCCCAGTTGATGGGCGGTGAACCCGCTGTCCCCCACCTGCGAACCCGGCGCCAGGCTGACCATGCGCTTGGCGACTGCCTCGATGGCGTCCTTGTAGCCGCCCTTCTTGCCCAGGTTGTACGCGCTCAGGTCGATCTGGGTGCGCAGCCAGTTACCCCAGTAGAACTCCAGGAATTCCGGCGCAATCGCGCCATCGTCCGGCTTGCCGTAGGCCGCCTTGCGGGTGAAATACACCAGGCTGCGGAAGGTGTCGTCCTGCAGGTTCTTGAAGCCCAGGTGCACCGGCAGTTGCTCGGGTGGCAACGTCTGGCCCCGGTTGTCCTTGAGCCACACCTTGCGCGCGGCCTCCATGCGGCGCCAGAAGGTGGCCATGTCCGGGCTGTTGCTGAAGTCGTCCGTCACTTTCACCCACATTTTCAATTGCGGGCCACCACCGGGCACTTCCCACAGGGTGGTGAAGCTGTGGTGACCATCGGTCAGATACAGCTGGCCGGCCGGGCCGACCACCACGGTTTTCATGTCGTCGGGGTGGGTGCCCACCGGGTCCTTGCAGGTGAAACTGTCGGGTGTGTGCAGGTCGGCTTTTTTCGGCACCTTGTCAGCCGTGCCCTGGCCATTGGTTTCACAGTATTCGTCGAAGACCTTGGCCGGTTTGTCAGCGAACAGGCCCAGGCTGTAGTAGATCTGGTCAAACCCCACCACGGCCTGGGTGGGGTGCAGCTGGTCGAGGGCCACCTCGATCACCTGGCCGGGCTTGGGCGTGGAAAACGCCTGGGCCTGGGCGGTAACAGCACACAGCAGTAACGCAACAATCCATGAAGGCAGACGCATGAGTTTCAGATCCTTATCTGTAAAGTGAAGCAGTCAAGTGCAGCGCAAGCGGCTAGAATCAACCCTATCCGTGAACCCCCAAATAGCCAGGAGCCATGATGAGCTCGACCAACCCGCCCTCCCACACCGCCAAGCTGGACCGCATCCTTGCCGATGCCCAGCGCGACCGGGAAATGGGCTACCGCGACAAAGCCTTGAAGATGTACCCCCACGTGTGCGGCCGCTGCGCCCGTGAGTTCTCAGGCAAGCGCCTGAGCGAACTGACGGTACACCACCGCAACCACAACCATGATGACAATCCCCAGGATGGCTCCAACTGGGAGTTGCTGTGCCTGTATTGCCACGACAACGAGCACTCGCGCTACACCGACCAGCAGTACTTCGGCGACGGCTCCACCAGCAGCCCGACGATTGCCAAGGCCACGCATAACCCGTTTGCGGCGTTGGCGGGGTTGATGAAGAAGGACGACTGAACGCTCTTCATCGCCTGTTCTGACCTCATCGCAGGCAAGTCGAATCGTCGCACCGCAGCTCCCACAATTGGAATGCGTTCCCTTGTGGGAGCTGGCTTGCCTGCGATAGCGATCGCCCTAGTCCTCCTCAAAGATCGCGACTGCCCGCACAAATCCGGCCGACGCGTGTTTGATCTTGTAGGGAAAACACGACACCTCGAAACCGAAGGCCGGTAGCGCTTCCAGGTTGGCGAGTTTTTCCATCTGCCCGTAGCCAATATCGCGCCCGGCCTTGTGCCCTTCCCAGATCAACGAACTGTCGCCGGTGGCGGCAAACCGCGCGCGGGTGTGACTGAACGGTGCGTCCCAACTCCACGCGTCGGTGCCCACCACGCGCACGCCGCGCTCCAGTAGATAAAGGGTGCCTTCCCGACCTATGCCCACGCCCGCATCGAGATAACCCGGCTGCCCGAACAACGCGCCGGCACGGGTGTTCACCAGCACGATGTCCAGCGGCTGCAGCACGTAGTCGATGCGCTTGAGTTCGGCCTCTATCTCGGCAGCGGTCACTACGTGCCCGTCCGCGAAATGCCGAAAATCGAGTTTCACTCCCGGTCGCAGGCACCAGTCCAGCGGCAACTCATCAATGCCATAGGCGGGCTTGCCGCCGTCGGTGGTGGACGCGTAATGCCAAGGCGCATCCATGTGCGTGCCACTGTGGGTGGTGATGTTCAGGCGTTCTGCGGCCCAGGCCTCCTGGCCCGGCATGTCTTCGATGCGCAGGCCCGGGAACATTGCCAGCAACTCTGCTTCCCCGGCTTGATGATCGATGTATTCGATTTTTGGCAGTAACGGCGGTGGGTCGGTGTAGGGGTTGTTTTCGAGGACGACGGATAAGTCCACCAGGCGACGTTGGCGCGCACTCATGAAGAAGCCTCCACCACACGTTGGTCGATGGCGCCGAACACCGACTGGTCGTCGCCGTCCAGCGCCTCGATGCGAATGCGGTCGCCAAAGTTCATGAACCCGGTCAGCGGCTTGCCATGCTCAATCATCTCGATGGCGCGACGCTCGCTGATGCACGCCGAACCTGCCGCACAGTCAAGGTTGGACACGGTACCTGAGCCGATAATGGTCCCGGCACGCAAACGCCGGGTGCGCGCGGCGTGGGCGATCAGGTCGGCAAAGCTGAAACTCATTTCGGCGCCATTCGGTGAGCCGAACCAATTCTGGTTCCACGTGACGGTCAACGGCAAGCACACGCGCCCGTTGCGCCAGGCACTGCCGAGTGCGTGCGGGGTAACGGCCACAGGCGAAAAACTCGACGAGGGCTTAGCCTGCAAAAAACCGAAGCCGGTGCTCACCTCATGCAGCAGAAACCCGCGCAGGCTCACATCGTTGACGAGCAACACCAGCCGCACGTATTGCAACGCCTGCTCGACAGGGCAGCCCATCGGCACTTCGTCGAGGATCACCGCAAACTCTCCCTCAAAGTCGATGTTGTGATTCACCTCCGGCAACGGCACGTCATCCCTCGGGCCGAGGAAGTCATCGCTGGCGCCCTGGTACATCAAGGGGATGCGTTCGTCTTTCATCGGCGCCAGGTCAAAGGCCTTTTGCAGCAGGTGCGCATGATTGAGAAACGCCGAACCATCACACCACTGATAGGCTCGCGGCAGCGGCGCAGCGGCAGCGACCGGGTCAAAGGCAAACGCCTCGGGCACCTGGCCCTGGTTGAGTGCTTGATATTGCTGGCTCAAGACCGGCTCGGCGTGTGCCCAGTTTTCCAGGGCTTGCTGCAAAGTGGTGAACGGCTGCGCGATCACGGCTTGGCGCAAGTCCCGGGAGACCACCACTAACTGGCCGTCACGCTGGCCATTTTTTAACGTAGCGAGTTTCATCGGTGCATCCTTCTGAAGGGTAAACAGCGGTCGGGTCAATGCAGTACCACGTCATTGGCGACCTGAATCGGATCCAGCAACCGCTTGCCTGCTATCCAAGGCGCAATCAACGCTACCAGCGCCGCCAGCAATAGGCCCCAGCCCACCAGTGCCACGGCGCCGACGCGACCGCCCGCCACGCCGGACAAGGCCATCACTAATAACGGACTGGCAAACTGGCCACCAAAAAAACCTGCATTGAACAGGCCGGTACCCTTGCCGCGATGTTCGATACTCAAGGTCGATAGCGCCCAACTCAGCACCGTCGGCAATGCCAGGCCGCCCCCCAGACCGTTGACCATGACCGCGATGATCGCCGTGCGGTAATCCACGGCATTGGCCAGCAGCAGGATGCCGGCGCTGGAGATCAAGAACCCCAGCGCCAGCAGCAACCCAGGCCCGAACCGACTCAGGCGACGGAACAGTATTGCGCCCAGAAACACCGCCGAATGGCCCAAGCCAATTGCCATGCCGATGCGCTGCGGCGAGTCGATGCCGATGTGCTCCAGTAGGAACCCGGTTTGTACCGGCACGATAAAAAAGCCCAGCGCAACCAACAGCGTCATGGCGCAAATCACCGACAGTGAGCGCACTGGAAACGCCCCTGTGTGCGGCACCGCAAGCGCAGCACTGACACGGCGTAATGGCTCTCTGAGCACCCAATGCATCAGTGGCGCAAACACCAGGCCGACGATGTATAACGCAAACGGCACGCGCCAACCGTGCTCGCCGATAAACCCGCCAAGCATGAAAAACGCGGTCGCCGAGAGCGACGTAACGATGGTCTGCCACGACAGCAATTGCACGCGCTCACGACCGTCGTAGTAGTCGCCGATCAACGCCGTGCAGCAGGTCATGATGGCCGCCTCGGCCAGCCCCAACCCAGCTCGGCTGAGCAGGATCGCGTCAAGGCCATCCAGCACCAGCGGCAACGGCCCGCAGATGCCATACAGCAGCATCGCCAACACCAGCAGACGCTTACGCCCGATGCGGTCGGAGAGCCAGCCGGCGAACGGTGAAAACAGCGCGATCATCAGCGCCGGCAATGTCAGCACGATGGGCACCAGCAGCCCGACATTGGCCGTGCCGGCAAATTGTTCGGCGATGCGCGGCAACACCGGCGCAATCAACACGCCGCCCAGCACCGGCAGGCAACTGCCGAGCAACAACAATGCGCCCGAACCGCGCCGACGCGGCACGGGAGCGGCTTGCGAGAACTGACTCATGAGGTTTTTCCTGTTGTTGTTATCGAGTGTTCAGACGTGACAGCTGCTGCCGGCGCGGGCAGCAGAAAGTGCGCCAGGGCCGGCAGCAGCACCAGTGCGCCGACCATGTTCAGCAAAAACATGAACGCCAGCAAAATACCCATATCCGCCTGGAACTTGATCGGCGAAAACGCCCAAGTGGCCACGCCAACGGCCAGGGTGACGCCGGTGAGCATCACCACTTTGCCGGTGAACAGCAGGGCCTGGTAATACGCCTGGGACAGGCTGTCTCCGGCTTTGCGTCGCGCCAGCAGAATGCTCATCACGTAAAGCGCGTAATCCACGCCGATGCCCACGCCCAGCGCAATCACCGGCAAGGTCGCGACCTTGACGCCGATGCCCAGCCACACCATCAGCACTTCGCACAAAATCGAAGTAAGCATCAGCGGAAGCACCACGCAAATCACGGCCGCTACCGAACGGAAAGTCAGCAGGCACAGCACGATGACCGCGCCGTACACCCAATACAGCATGTCGTGATTGGCCTGCTTGACCACAATGTTGGTGGCGGCTTCGATACCGGCATTGCCAGCAGCCAGTAAAAACTTCACGTCTGCGGTGTTGTTGGCCTGGGCAAACGCTTCAACTTCATTCACCAATCGGGTGAGCGTCACCGCCTTGTGGTCGCGCAAGTAGGTGTAAAGCGTGAGGGTGTTGCAGCTTTGATTGAACAACTCACGCGGCGCACGCCCGGTGATCGAATTAAGCAGCGCCTGGTTCTGCGTCAGGTCATACCACTTCGGGTTACCCTCGCTCATGCCCACCAACAGGCTGCGGTTGAGGCTCGCCAGTGACGCCGTGGCCTCCACGCCCGGCAGTTGGCGCAAGCGCCACTCCAGTGCATCAACACGCATCAACGTGGTGTAGTCGGAGCACGCGTTGTCAGGCGTACGCACGATGACCGCGAACACATCGCTGCTGGCGCCGTAATGCGCCACCATAAAACCGTTGTCGCGGTTGTAGCGCGAGTCGGCGCGCAACTCTGGCGCGCCGGCGTCCAGGTCACCGACTTGCAGTTGCTGGCTGATCCACCAGCCGCCACCGCCGAGCAACGCGCTGACGATCAGCGTGACCGTCGCCCAGCGGCGCTGGGTGAAGCGGTCCAGAAACGCCCACAACGCATGCTTTTTCCCGCACAGGGCGGCGTCTTCACTGCGCAGGCTGCGCACGGCTGCACGGGCGCTGACCCCGCAATAACTGAGCAGGATCGGCAGCAGGATCAGGTTGGTGAACACCAGCACCGCGACGCCGATGCTGGCGATCAATGCCAGGTCTTGAATCACCTGGATGTCGATCAGCATCAGCACGCCGAAACCCACCGCGTCACACAGCAACGCGGTGAGACCGGCAAGAAACAGCCGTCGAAAGGTGAAGCGCGCCGCCACCAGGCGGTGCATGCCGCGCCCGATGTCTTGCATGATGCCGTTCATTTTCTGTGCGCCATGGCTCATGCCGATGGCCAACACCAGAAACGGTACCAGCACCGAATACGGGTCAAGTTCAAACCCGAGCAACGCCACCAGGCCCAGTTGCCAAACCACAGCGACCAACGAACAGGCCATCACCAGCAACGTGCTGCGCAGACAGCGGGTGAACGCGTAAAGCATCAGCGTGGCAATCACAATCGCTGCTGCAAAAAACAGCAGCACCTGGCGCAAGCCCTCGATCAGGTCGCCCACCACTTTGACGAAACCAGTGATGTGCAGGGTCAGACCCTGGGCCTGGAATTCAGTGCGCAGTCGCTCCAATTGTTGTGACAAGGCGCTGTAGTCCAACGGCTTGCCGGTTTGCGCGTCGATGTCCATCAAGGGCACGAAGATCAGGCTGCTGCGGCCGTCGACGGCAATCGTCTGGCCGATCTCACCCGAGCGCGCAGCGTTGCGGCGCACGGTGTCGAGGCTGTCGGGCGAACCGTCGTAGTCGTCAGGGATCACCCGGCCGCCTTCCACGCCCTCTTCGGTCACGGCCATCCAGCGCATGTTGGGGGTCCACAACGACTTCATGAAAGGCCGGTCGACACCCGGCAACAGGAACACTTTGTCATTGAGGCGTGCCAGCAGCTCCAGGTAGTGCGCGTCGTAGATCGAACCGCCGGGGGCCTCTACGGCAATACGCACGGCGTTGCCCAGGCCAGTAAGCTCTGGTTGATTGGCCAGGTAGTTGGCGATGTAGGGATGCCCGGTAGGGATCATTTTTTCGAAGCTGGCGTTAAGCCCAAGGCGCGTGCTCGCGGCACCGAGGCCGAGGGTCAGCAGCAGGCACAGCCAGAGCACCCACGCACGATGGTTGAACAGCGCACGTTCGACCAGCGAACCGGAACGCCGATCAAATGCCTTGAGACTCTGTTCGCCAGGATGACTGAGATCGGTCATTGCACGTTCACCTGTTCCACGCGCTGGATGCCCCGTGCGCCGACCGTGATCCATTGTCCGTCCGCCGCTTGGATAAATGACGACACAGCTGCCGATACGCCTTGCTCACGCAGCGCAGCTCCTGGCGTGCTGAGTAACAGGTGACCGCTCTGGTCGGCGAGCATTACGCCCGCCCTGCCCAGCGAGCGGGCCGACATGACACTGCTGTTAAATGGGTTTGGCGCGGCTTGCCAGTGCACACCTTGATCGTTGCTGCGCCATACATTGCCCTTCAATCCCGCCACGAGAACATCACCGTCAGGGGACACATCCAAGGCAAAAAAACTGCCGTCATAGGGGCTGCTCAAGCGGATGAAACTCGCGCCGCCGTCCGCCGATGTCCATATGGTGCCCTGCTCGCCAACAATGTAGATGCGCAGGCCCTGGGTGGCGATTGCATACAGGTGGTTGCCGGCCGGATTGGGCAGGCGATCGACCCACGACTGCCAGGTGGCGCCGCCGTCGCTGGTGTGCAGGATCAGGCCAAAGGCGCCCACCACGATGCCTTCGCGCTCGTTGCTGAAATGGACCGCCAGCCAGGGTTTGTCGGCACCGTCGGCGACAAACCGTTGGGCAATGTTGAGTTGCTGCCGGTTGCCGGAGGGCACGGCATCGAGCACCCGCTGGGCTGACTGTTTGCCGTCCAGTTGCAGGGTCCAGCGCTCACCGCCATCGACAGTGTGCAACACCACGCCCGCATGCCCTGCCGCCCAGCCTTGCAAGGCAGACACAAAGCTCACCGACGTGAGACTCACACTGGCAGGCACCGCGGCCTGGCGCCAGTGCCGGCCGTTGTCGTCCGAGAGCAGAATCAGACCTTGCTCGCCGACAGCGACCAGCCGCGTGCCGGCGCGGGTGATGTCGATCAACACCGCTTGTTGCGGCGCGCTCACCTTGAGAGCCGGGCGCAATAAAACATCGCTGACCGATGCTTCACTGGCCTGGGTTGCCAGGCTGGCGCCGAGCAGGCCCAGCGCCAGCCAGTAGTAATAACGAGGCATCAACGCACCCCGTCGGCAGCCAGGCCGTCCGGGCTGAAATCACTGTCAGGAAACGGCGCAACCACGTCGTTGTGCACACGTTTTTCGGTGACCACGTTGTGTGCCATCCACGCGCCGGTCTGCAGGTCGTACTGGCCGTACAAGCCGCGCACCAGGCCAGGCAACTGCGGCATCAGGTACGGCAGTTGAAAATAGGTGCGCCACAACTGGTGGTTGGCGTCCCAGCTGTCCCCCAAAACCGCCATCCAGGTGTCTTCGTCTACGTACAGCCGGCGCTTGGGCATGCTGTGGCGTTTGCCGGCAACCAAGTTGCCTTCAATCACCCATACGCGGTGCAGTTCCCAACGCATGTGGTCGGGGTTGAGGAAGCGTTCACTGAGGACCGCATCATCCTTGGCCGGTTGCAAAATTTTGTTGCTGTTGTAGGGAATCAGCATTTCTTGCTTGCCGACGATCTTCCAGTCGTAACGGTCCAGCGGGCCGGTGAATACCGAAACTTCGTCGAAGTTGGCGACGCCGGAGCTGGTGGGCGTTGGCGTGTCATAGGACGACACCGGCAGTTTGCGCACCCGGCGCTGGCCGGCCAGATAGACCCAGGATTGCGGGCCGCCGCTGGCGTAATCCAGCGGTTCGCGTCCCAGCAGCGCTTCACCGGCACGCTGCGGCGGGCCGAGGTTGACCAGGCGGGTCATCCAGTACACGCCTTTGTATTCGGATTTACCGTCCTGGAAGTAGTACGGCATCTCGCGCTGTGCCTGCACGGTAGCGGACAAGATGCGCTGGCCGCTGGCGGTAATCACGTACACGTTGTAGTCGTTCTTCCACGCCACGCCACGCCAGCTCAAGTGATGGTTCCAGATCACCTCGGCGCCGGTGGTGGGAATGGGAAATGGAATACCGCCGCTGGCGCCTTCCAGGGTGTTGCCCTGGCTGGTGAGGTGCGCGCTGGTGGCGTTTTTCAGCGTGTTGTCGTAGACCCATTGCGGTGCGGCAGCCGTGCGCCGGCTCGGGTACACGTCGATCCGGTAGGTCGGGTATTTGGCGAACAGTGCTTTTTGCCCGTCGCTGAGCTTGTCGGCGTACTGCGCAACGTTCTGTGGGGTAACCGAGTACAGCGGTTTGTCAGCGGCAAAGTAGTCCGGCAGCCGCGGCCCCGGGTTGACGCCAGCCGGCACTTGGGTAAAGCCCTTGTCCCACGCAGGAATGCTGCCATCGGCATTGCCGGCGCGCTCGGCGCCCAGCGGGGTCAGCGTGGACTTGAGTAGCTGGGCCTGGGCCTCGGTCGCCGCCCAGGCGGAGGGCGCAACGGCCACCAGCAGACCCGCAAGCATCAACGGTTGGAGTTTCATGAAACGCACCTCTGTTTATTGTTGTTGTGCTGCTGTGTTCAGAACGACCGCTGGACGGTGAAGGCAATAAAGTCGCGGTCCTTGAGCGGTTGCCCGTAGGTGTTGGCATTGCGGCTGTCGAGGAAGTTGTCGGCGCCACCGATGTAGTGCGTGTAGTTGAGGCCGGCCTTCCAAGTTTGCAGGTACTCGAGCTGCAGGCCCACGCTGACGTCGCCGCCCTTGTCGCCCACGCCGTTGTTGAACTTGCTGATCACCGAAGAACGCCCCTTGGGGTTGTAGCCCAGCCCCAGTGGCACACTCAGGTCGACACCGGGATACACCTGGAAAAAATTCGGCGTGAAGCTCATGCGCAATCCCCAGGCATCGCGTTCACTGTTGGGGTCCAGCGCGGCAGCGTTTTTGGTGATGCTGGTGCGTCGGTGCCAGGCCACTTCGCCGGCCAGGCTGGCGGAATCCCAAAAGCCGTTGCTGTTAAACGAATAGAGGCTGGAGAGTTGCGCGTGCAGCGAGTTGCCGACCGCATACAGCGCGTGGCTGTCGTTGTCGCCAAGGCCAGTGGGGTTGGCCTGGGACAGACTGACCAGCGGCGTATTGCGCCGTACCGACACTTCGCCGGCGACATTGGCATCGCCCACCGAGGTGCTGAAACTGGCGCCATACGCACGAATGCCTTCGGCATACACCAGTTCGTAATCGCCCAACTGGCCGGTCTGAACATTCGGCCCGGTGGGGTTGGCATGGGTGTAAATCATCGGGTCTTTGGCGTGGTAACGGATGGCGTAGAGGCCGAAGTCGGTGTTCCAGTCTTCCGGGGAAAAACGCAGCGACAGGCCGTACTGGCCCTTGTCGTCGGGCTTGATGTCCTTGCCGCGAAAGAACGCCAGCGGTTGCCGATTGGGGCCAATCGGACCGCCGACAATCAAGCGTTCGCCGCCTTCACCCACGGCATCCGAGGTGGAAAAATAGCTGCCCACCGCCGGGATGCGATTCTCTTCCCAGGCAAACTGGTAATACGCCGCCACCGAAACATTGGGCCGCAATTGGATCTGCCCGGAGAACTGATTGACCGGGCGAATCAGTTCCTTGAACGGTGTGTTGGGCACCGAGGTGGCCTTGATGATATCCACGGGCGCTTGCCCCGCCGCGATGCCGTTGGCGCCGAAGAACAGGCTTTCGCCCCACAGCACGGTATGGCGCCCCAGCCGGAAGCTGCTGGGCAGCTCGCCGATGTTGCCCTTGCCGAATACAAACGCGTCGAGGATCTCGGCATTGCTGCCATGCAGTTTGCGGGTGTCGTCGGTAAAGTGGTCGTAGTTAACGGAGCGCTGGTTGGCAGTGCCTGGCGAGTCGTTATCGTTACGGTTTTCGTAGACGTTGTCGTACCAGCCGGCGGCGCTGACGCGTGCGCCGAAGTTGTTATAGCGCGCATCGAATTCCGACAGGATGTTCACCCGGTTGGAGATCAGGCCTTTGCTGAAATTGCGGTCACTGTCGTCCTGATTGACCGCGCTCACCAGCTTGCTGTCACGGTCTTTGACGCGCCAGGCGGCGTTGTACTTGAGCGTGTTGTCCCACCGCAGGCGCAGGTCGGAGTCGCCAGTGTCGATTTCAAAAGCGCCCGCGTGGGGCAAACAGCCAACTGCGGCCAGCGCGGTGGCCAGGGCGGTCGCTTGGCAGCCGCTCATAGGTATCCGTCTCATCGTACCAACCTCTGACTTGTTATTTTTGTCTTGAAAGGTCTGTTGCGAAGCTGCGCTCCTGCAGGTTCTGGGTCGATCATAGGGACGGCCAAACAATCCGAACAATCGATTATCGGGATGCCACCCATCCAAAAAAAGTGATACAAAGCGCCGTACTCTTCTGGGGGCAGGGCCATGCGTTTTCATCACTTGGATTTGAACTTGCTGGTGGTGCTCGACACGCTGCTGACCGAGCAAAACATCACCCGCGCCGCTGCGCGTTTGAACGTCAGCCAGTCAGCAGCCAGCGGGTTGCTCGGGCGCCTGCGCGATTATTTTGATGATGAGTTGCTGGTGCAGGTCGGTCGTAAGATGCTCCCTACGCCGCTTGCCCAAGGGCTAACGGAGCCCGTGCGACGAGTGTTGCTGGATATTCAGTCGACCATCGTTAACAAGCCCGAATTCGACCCGCTGACCTGCAAGCGGCACTTCAAGCTGATTGCCACCGACTTCGTGACCACGGTAATTCTGGGGCCGCTGGCCCAGCGCCTGCAGCAACGTGCGCCGCATATCACACTGGACATCCAGCACGCCTCCGATCACTACAACCAGATGCTGACCCAAGGCGAAGTGGACTTTGTGATCATGCCGGATCAGTACTTGTCCGACCTGCATGCCAAGGAATTGTTATTCGAGGATGACTACCAGTGCGTGGTCTGGTCGCAAAACAACCTGGTGGGCGAGCACCTGAGCCTGGAAGAATATTTGAAGTTGGGCCATATCGCGGTCAACTTCGGCAGCGCCCGCGAACCGAGCTTCAGCGAAAAGATCCTGCAGGGTTATGGCCAAGCCCGCCGGGTGGAACTGACCACCAGCAGCTTCAACACCGTGCCGCATCTGCTGGTAGGCACTCAGCGGGTGGCCGTGATACCCCGCAGCCTGGCGACGCTGTACAAGGACTTTCTGTCGTTACGTGTCCTGACGCCGCCGTTTGAGATGCCACTGCTACGGGAATTCACCCTGTGGAATAAAGTGCTCGACAGCGACCCAGCCCATCGCTGGATACGCAATATGCTGCAGGAGTTGGCTGCGGAATATACCCTGCGTGCAGGTAGCCCAGACCGCTCGAATCAACGCTAGAGCGTCCGACCCTTGTACTTGGCTGCATAACGATCGTCCAAGACCGCATCACCTCCAGGCCGTATAATCGCGTTTTTTCTCCAAGGCACCCTTCCCCGTGGGCAATAAACGCTACAGCTGCATCGGTCTGTACAACCCCAAATCCCCCGAAAACGTTGGCTCGGTGATGCGCGCCGCCGGCTGCTACGGCGTGGCCTCGGTGTTCTACACCGGCGTGCGTTACGAGCGCGCCCGGGACTTCATCACCGACACCAAGAAGGTCCACCACGACATTCCGCTGATCGGCATCGATGACCTGAAAAAGATCCTGCCCCTGGGCTGCATCCCCGTCGCCGTGGAACTGGTGGAGGGCGCCCGCCCGCTGCCCGAATACACCCACCCGGACCGCGCGCTGTATATCTTCGGCCCTGAGGACGGCTCCCTCGACAAGGAGATCCGTGACTGGTGTGAAGACGTGGTGTACATCCCGACCACCGGCTGCATGAACCTCGCGGCGACCGTCAACGTGGTGCTCTATGACCGCCTGGCCAAGGGCAACAACACCCGTTCGGGCCCCAAATACTGATTCTGAGGGAACATCCGGCGCCTGCGGGCAGTCAGCTGTTTACCTTTGCCCTTGTTGGAGACAGATCATGAGCGACAGCAAAACCCTGCGACCTATCATCGAGCACACGCCGTTTGAAACCCCACCGACACAGAACGTGCATGGCTGGGAACGCATCGGCTCGGTGGCCGGTGGCGTGATGATGGTGGGTAAAGGCCTGCGCCGTGGCGGCATTTTCGGCTTGATCCAGGTAGCGATCGGCGGCGTGGCCCTGGCCCGTGGTTTTACCGGGCACAGCTCGCTCAAGGACAAGCTGGAACAGGGCCGCCAGGAAATGAACAGCGTGCGCACGAAGATCGAACGCGCGGGTGCCGAGTTGAAAAACTTGAAGACCAAGGCTGAAGTGGCCGCTGAAAAAACCACTGGCTAACAGGGATCGTCCAAACAATGGAGATCTAAATGTGGGAGCGGGCTTGCTCGCGAAGACGGTGTGTCAGTTAACTCATCTTGAACTGATAAACCGCATTCGCGAGCAAGCCCGCTCCCACATTGGATAGTGCAAGGTTTGGAATCAGCGCAGTAATTTGCTATCCAGCACCACCGACGACTCGCCAATAATGCTTTCAGCCAACTGCACAAACTCTGGCGTGGTGATGCTGTTGGCGCGCATCACCGCCTGGGCCAGGTCATCCAGTGAACGCTTATTGTGGGTCTTCACGCGGATCTCCCGGTCCAACTCCTGCAACACCACCACCGCACGCGCAACCGTCGCCGCACCGACGTGCTCGCCACGCAGCGTGGTGACGTCCTTGCCCTCATGGTTCAGGCGCGTCTGGATCGCGGCATACCGTTCATCGGTGATGCCACCGGCACGCCGCAGTAACTCAATGGCGTAGTACTCACCCAAACCTTCGCTGATCCAGTCACTGCTTTCATGGTCGTTGAAGCGGCCTATCGCCTGCACTACCTCACGGATCAACGGGCTGCTGCCGTTTTCGCTGACCAGCGGTGTGCGGCTGTTGAGGAAGATCGAGTCCCGTGACGAGAACACGCCACGGCGCATCGGGTCACTCGCACCCACCACCAGCAGTTTGGCCGGATGGCGCGGAAATGCCGCCTCCACCTGGGGCCAGACGAACGTCAGTAGGGTCAGCACATCCATGCGGCGCATGGCCTGGCCCTTGGGCGAGGTCACGGTGACTTCGGTTTCCCCAAGGCGCACGCGCCGGCTGCCGAGGTTGCCGGCAAGCATCCAGCCGGTGGGCCGGTCGAACAGACGCGAAACGTTGTCGATGCGGAATTTGTTCTTGCCGATACGTGGCCAGGCGGTTTCGACGCTTTTCCAGCCGGCCGGCAACTCGAACACCAGCCGCGACACCAGCTCGACCCCATCCTGCTGGTCCAACCGTGCGGCCGGCACCAGGTCTTCGCCACGGAACAGCGCCCAGCTTGGCGTCATGCGGGCTTCATAGACACCCGGTTTGCGTGCATGGGTGAGGCGAACGCGGTACGTCAGGCTGGCCTTGCTCGCGCCGGGCTGCCACAGGCCACGGGTGCCGGTGACTTTCCACTGGCCGTCGGCCTTGAAGTCGCTGTAGTCACCGTCATGGCCCAGGTCGAAGTCGAGGCTGCGCACGGCCGCGCCCTGGGACAGGCTCACGCGCACTTCGGCCTGGTCGCTCTGGGGCAGCAGCTTGACGTGATAATCGAGGTCGACTTTCTTCGCGCACCAGCCCGGCAGGCTCAGCGACAACAGCACCAGGGTCGCCGCCAGCTTGGATCCCAGCCTCATACACACTCCTTTTTTCAGCCCGCGCGGAAGATCAGGTAATCCTCCCAGTCATCTTCGGGCACGCTGCCTTCGCTGAGCATGCGCCCGGACTGGGAAATGCGTTCGTGGTGCACGGCGTCGCGGTCGCCACACACCAGGTGGTGCCACAGCGGCAAGTCCTTGCGCTCGCTGACCAGGCGGTAACCACAGGTCGGCGGCAGCCATTTGAACTGGTCGGCCTGGCCCGGGGTGAGCTGGATGCAGTCGGGCACCGACGCACGACGGTTGGGGTAGTCGGTGCACTGGCAGGTCTTGAGGTCCAGCAGTTTGCAGGCGATACGCGTGTAATAGACGCTGTTGTCGTCTTCATCTTCGAGCTTTTGCAGGCAGCACAGGCCGCAGCCGTCGCACAACGACTCCCATTCCTCCTGGTCGAGGTGTTCGAGGGTTTTGCGTATCCAGAAAGGTTCGACTTTGGCGGCCATGGCTCTACATCAGTATCAGTAGGTGAAAAGGCCGCCAGTCTAGTGCCAGAGGCCCCCGGGGCCAAGCGCTTACGACTGGCGGTGTAACAACACTTGTCAGTCTAGTGGCCGCGCAGTAGCTTTGAACGCCGAATTGACGATCAGGAACTGCTCCATGACACGTGTTGCCGATTATCCGATCCACACCCAGTTCACCGAACGCTGGTCGCCCCGCGCCTTCACCGGCGAAACCATCTCCCAGGAAACCCTGCTGAGCTTCTTCGAAGCCGCGCGCTGGGCGCCGTCGGCCTACAACTCGCAGCCCTGGCGTTTTCTCTACGCGCGCCGCGACACGCCGGACTGGGAGCGCTTCCTGGGCCTGCTCAATGAATTCAACCGTGGCTGGGCGCAACACGCGTCGGCCCTGGTGATCATCGCCTCGAAAACCGACTTCACCGCCCCCGGCGCCAGCGAAGAAACCCCGGCCCTGTGGCACACCTTCGACACCGGTTCGGCCTGGGGCCACCTGGCGCTGCAAGCCAGCCTCAGCGGCTGGCACACCCACGGCATGGCCGGTTTCGACCAGGAACTGACCCGCAAAGAGTTGAAGATTCCCGAAGGCTACGCGCTGCACGCCGCCGTGGCCGTGGGCAAGCTGGGTGACAAGTCGACCTTGCCGGAGTACCTGCAAGGCCGTGAAACGCCGAGCCCACGTCGGCCCTTGAGCGAGTTGGTGTCCGAAGGTGATTTCAGCCTTTGATGTCGAATGAAGCTGCATCGCCAAGGATGCAGCTTTATCGCTGATCGGTCAGGCGTCGGGATCGGGTTTGATCGCGATGTCGGGCACCGGGTTGTAATAAGGCCCATAGTCCAGCAGTAACTCATCACCGGCCTTGATGTCCTTGAGCGACACATAGAAAGTCAGGTTTTTTCCCACCGAGATGGACGCGACATTATTCGCCTGCCACGCCGGCCCGTTCCTCAACTGCGCCGTATTGACCAGGCTCAGGGTGTTTCCGGTGTTGAACGCACTCACCGAACGTGTACCCGAGCGCGTGCCGAACAGATAGGTCAACACCGCTCGCGAGCCTTGTTTGCGCTGCTCCTCAAATAATGAGGCCTCTGACGCATGATATTTGCCTGAATAAGGCCCCAGCACCTCGAACTGGGGAATGTCGCGTCGTGCCCACACCGAAGCCCCTCGCGCCGGCCCGCCATCGTCCAGTGGCGTGACGACCTCCAATGTTTCATCAAACTTCGTTCCGTGCTGCCCTTCGCTGCGCAGCCAGTCTTTTATGGACGCCTTGATGCGATCAGCGACCGCTTTTTTTTCTGCCGAACCCAGACCGTCCAACAGACCATTCCAATGGGAGATCCGAATGTCATCGATAGGCCCCTCCAGCGCGAGGGTCAAGCTGATCTTGGGGTCTCGCGGGTCTTGCAGAATCGGTAGCGAATTGTCGACCTGATGGGACGACAGGGTACGAGGTGTCGTGACGCCGGGCTCGATCTTGACGACGGTCGAGGCAGTCCTGGACGGCCCGGGAATCGGTACGTTCGGCGCCGGTGCTGGAGGTGAGGGTTTGGGCATCGACAAGTCCAGCGGTTCCTGTTGCGGCGGGTCGATGGGGTCAGAAGCTGGCCGTTTGCGCGATGCCCCAGGAGGCGGCTGCACAGTCGGAGGCAGAACGGGAACACCCGCTGGCGCACGCGCGCTGCGCTTCAAGCCCGCCGGGCTCAAGGTGCCATCGACATAGACAAAGGTGACCCACGTGACAGGATTGAGGTTGTGTTGACGTCTGAACGCCTCAGGGGTGACGCGATTACCGGGCTGTTGGAAAAGCTGGCTCCACTGCTGCAAATGCGTGTCTGTGAGGGTGTCGTACGTACCGCCGGCAGCCCTGAACAACAACGCCTCGCCACGGCCCATAAGGCCACCGGATTGCCTCACGTGCCCCTTGAAATCAGCGATCCCCAGGTTGTGGCCACTGGCGAAGCCCTCCATGGTCATTGCATCACGTGCTTGCTGCGTCATGCCCTGCCAGTCACGAATGTGCCTGGGTGTAATCGCATTCAACGGTACACCCGCGGCGCGGTCGCGCAGGATGACGCCCGCGACGCTCAAACGGCCGTCAGCCTGAACGTAATGTGCCCAGGTGGCCGGGTTGAGCCGATGCCGCCTGGCAAACCCCTGAATCGTGACCTTTTGCTGCTCCGGTACGGACAAGGCCTCCCACGCCCGTAGATGATCGCCGTTTACATGCACACCGCCCTTCGCCCCCAGGCGTTGCCACTGATCCCCCTCGATATGCTGGACTAATACCTCCGTTTGCCGGTTGTTGTGATAGATCCGCGCCTGAACAGCCCCCTCTTCGGTGCGAGTCACTTGTCGAACTTCATACACGGCCGTTTGCCCAGCATTGTCGGTGTGGCGAATGTGGGAGGCATGACCGTTGGCAGCCACATAAACCCCCTGGCTGTTGCGTGACAGGCCGCTGATGCTCGCCTCGGAAACTTTGAAGTGGCGGAACAAGGTGTTACTCAACTCGCTGCCTGGCTCCACATGAGCCGCGCCACTCACACCATCCACGGCATGGGTATGCGCGGTGAAGTCTTCAAGCGGGCATCCGTAAGCACGCATCAATGCGGTATCAAAGGCATACCACTTGCCGTTGTGTAACACGACACCGACTTCAACAGACTCGCCCGCCACCTTCAACGTGCCCGTCGCCGCCCCGTCATAGTGCTTGCTCACAGCCTTCAACAGGTCATAACTGCCGCTGGCGCCCCTCAGCGCATTGACCGTTTCCAGCCCCTTGGAAAGCACCCGTTGCGCACCCGCACCGATAAGCCTGGCTGCGCCCACCGTCAAATCGCCCACGCCACTCAAGGGATTGAAGGCTTCAATGGCCGTCGCGCCGATGAATCGCGCCACCCTGGCCACACCACGCAGACTTGAAACCCCCTTTGATAACGCCTTGCTCGCTTGCGCCGCCTTGCCGGCGCCCAATGTGACCAATCCGATGAAATCCAGGCTCAAATCGAACAGACCATCAGCCACATTGCCGTTGCTGAAATTGACGATGGCCGATCTCAGGGGAATAAGGTTCAGGAAGAACTCGCCGATGGCCTTGTTTGTCGCCGCGGTTTCATCAAAGGAGGTCACGCCCCTGGCCTGCTGCAGCAAGTCCTCGTTGCGCAGGTCAAGGGACTTGGCAAACACCCTGGCAATGTAATCGCTGCGCGTCGAGCCGACCTGGGGGAGCCGTTCGTCCTTGAAGGGATCAAATACCACCGTTTTGCTCACGACATTGGCGTTACGGTGATGCAGGTTCTCGTCCGTATAGGGCGGTGTATAGCGTCTCCTTAGATAATTCTGTTTCTTGATCGTGGCATTTCGCGTGTCGATCTCATAAATATTGACCTCCCCGCCACGCGTGGTTTTCACCTGCAAGGTGTGGCCCCGATTACTGAGGGTGGGTTTGGTCGTCATGTCCACGGCCAACGTATAGTCGTTGGTATGAAAGAACTCCAATTGCCCGTGCTCCAGGTTCTCACGATCCTGGGGCGGCAACGTGGAGATCAAGTAGTTGGCCAAGCCTTGTTGGCCGGCTTCGATCGACGTGATCGCCTGGTCGTATGCGGTCTTGAAGGCTGTCGCAACGTCCAGCTTGCCCGCGGCGTACTGAGTGCAGAAGGGCTTGATGGGGATGCGCGTGTCCCGGGACACCCAGTGCTCATTGGCACCTAACGGGCCACCGTGCATGACGATGTCCAGCATGGACTGCATCCCGGGAAATCGACCGGTACGGCCTGGGATCAGGAACGCCTTATGCAGGGTTGGCGCTTCGAACACCTTGGGGTCCACGTCGGGAAACGCCTGTTTCAGCGCGTCCAGCGCCATTTCCCGACGGCTGGGGATGGGCGTCTGAGCCAGGGTATTGGCACGCCTCAAGGCCGCCAGTTGGCTGTTGTAGGCCACTCTTACCCGCTCACGCTCGGCATCTGTCGGCGCGGTGGTTTTCAGCAAGCCGTTCGCCACACCCCAGTCGGTCAGCGCGTGTTGCTGAGCCTGCTGAAGAACAGCCTCGGGCGTGTTGAGCTGCTCGGCCAGGGCCAGCACCTGGGTGTAATTGAGGTTGAGCGCACGCCCTGGAGAATCCGCTTCAATGCGCGCCGTCGCAATCGCCAACTGCACCCAGGTGACACTGCCGTAAGTCACGCTTGAGGGAATGCCCTTGACCAGGAACTGCGGCGCCGACTTCGCCATTAGCAGCCGAGCGCCCAGATTGGCGGTTTGCGCTGTCACCCGTCCTTTTTCCAACAGATGACGGCTGAGGCCATCGATCACTGTCGAAGGTGGCTGGCCCCAATGCCCCTTTTGTGCAAGGTCAAAACCGGCGACTGTCGTGTGCGGCGGTGCGGCCAAAGCCTCAGGGTCCAGCCCCAACTGGATCGCAGCCAACAGGTACTCGTTAAGGCTGCTGTCGCTGGCAACCCCATCCAGTTTTGCCTGGATCGCCCGTCCCAGTGCCTGGGCCTTGGGTGAGCCAAGTAACGTCTCAATCGCAGCGCTTGGCGCGCGCAAGTCGTTCTCGGTGATCGAGCTGCCACTGAGCAGATACCCGAGGACGCCAGTGTGCGTATCCACCAACGGCAGGCCGGGCAGCCCGGTGGTTGGGCTTTGCAGCATGTCGATGATTGACCGCTGTGCTTGCACGCTGAGCGGTATCGGCCAAGCCAGCGCACCGCTGAAATTCCCCAAAGGGTGGACCTGCGCGCGCCGGGTCACGATGTGATTCAACTCGATCAACGCGTCCCAGGTTTTCGCAAGGGTCAAGCCACTGCCTTTCAGAAAAGCCTCGAGGCTGACAACGGCAGGCGCCGTCAGCGCCTGTTGGCGGTAAAACGTGGAGTCTTCGCACACCGTCATTGAGGCACTTTTCAGGCCTGCCATTACCTCGGCTTCAAACCGGGCGGCGTTTTGGCCCTGCACGAGGGGGATGTCTGAGGGGAACCGTTTATTCAGTGCTTCAATCAGCGTGTGTAATTTTCTCGCCAGAACTTGCCAGTTGCAGCTGTCACCAAATGCGGTTTTCAACGCGGTCGGGTTATCCAGCGTCGACGCTGCACCTTGCGAGCTCGACGTCTGGGGCCGACCTACCACCACCGTCGATAGAGGGTTGGCGACTGGCACAGTCGGCTGGGTGTCACGGGAATAGGGGTTGGCGGGATTAATGACCGTCATGAGAGGCTACCTGTCCATAGTCAAGGGGTTGTCCGGCGTAACGCTGTCAAGGCGCCTTAGCGAGAAGCTCGTTGAACTTGCGGCGTGCCTCTTCCTTACTCCGGTAGTACACATCGCTGACGCCCGGCACCATAAACTCGGCAGGCAGACCATCCATGTCCACGGGATACACTTTGTTGTCTCTTGCGGAGTACATGAAGTTTTTCAACTGAGGATCGTTATGGAAAATGTCCTTCGCTTCCATTTCTGCGAATGCATCGTCGAGTAACGACCGCGCGGATGCCGGCAAACTGCCCTTTTCAATCTGACTGAGGTCGATGCCGTCGATCCTGCCCATCTTTATGTACTTACGCCCCTCATCGATCATCACCACGGCAAAGCCTTCGCCGTAGTATTTGTTCAGGTTGACCACCTCCATATCGGTGTGGCCCTCGGCAGTGGTCAGTCGCGTCGGTCCCAGGTCTTTGTAAACACTCTTGCCATCCAGGCTCGCGTAGATAATGCCCTCTCCACCCCGCCCAATCTCCGGCCCAAGGTCCGACTTGACCGACGGCAGGCCACCGCCCTGAGCGCCGAGACGTTGCCACTGGTCACCCTGGACATGCTCGACCAGCAGAGGGGTTTGCCGGTTGTTGTGATAGATCCGCGCTTGCACGGCCCCGTCTGCCGTACGGGTCACCTGGCGGACTTCGTACACGGCGCTCAGGCCGGTGCTGTCGGTATGCCGGATATGCGACAGGTGCCCATCAGCAGCGACGTACACGCCCCGGCTGTCAGGTGTAAGCCCGGTAATGCTCGATGCCGGCACCTTGTAGTTGCCAAATTGGGTATTGCTCAATGCTCGGGAGGGCTCGATATTCGCGGGGCTGATCGCACCGTCCACAGCCCGGGTTCTTGGCGTGAACCCATCAAGGGGTGGGCCGTAGGGGCGCATCTTGTCAGGGTCGAAACCGTACCATTTGCCCTTGAGGAGCACTGCACCGTTTTCAGTGCTTTGGCCCGCTATTTTGAGGCTGCCGGTCGCTGCTTCACCGTAGTGTTTGCTGGCAGCCTTAAGCAGGTCATAACTGCCACTGGCCCCCCTGAGCTTGTTGACGGTTTCCACGCCTTTCTGCGCACCTTTGGCAAGCAAACGGGCGCCTCCCGTGGCCAAATCCACCAAACCACTGAAGGGGTTGAACGCCTCGACAGCGGTAGCCCCCAGCAAGCGCGCGGCTTTGGTCACCGCACCTAGACTGGAAACACCTTTGGCCAGCAATCTGCTCGCCTGTGCAGCCTTCCCGGCCCCCAGCGTCACGAGGCCTATGACATCCAGCCCGAGGTCAAACAGGCCTGCCGCGTAGTTGCCGTTACTGAAATTGACGATGGCCGATCGCAAGGGAATGAGGTTGAGAAAGAACTCACCTATCGCATCATTCCGGGCACGCCCCTGGTCGTAGGACGTGAAGCCCCTGGCGTGGTTGAGCAGGTCTTCATTGTGCAAGTCGAGAGACTTGGCGAAAACCTTCGCAATGTATTTACTGCGTTCGGACCCCAAGCTGTCAGGCACGGTTGCCGGCGCGTTTTTTTCGCGGGCCTGGGCCGCCTCCTCCTTGAAGGGATCAAACAGCACTGTCTTACTAACGGTATTTGCCGTGCGATCTTCCAGCTTCCCGGTTGTATAGGGCGGTGTGTAGCGTGACCTTAAGTAGTCGCGGTTTTTTATGCTGAACGTGCGGGTGTCGATCTCATAAATATGCGTCTCGCCGCCCCGGGTTACCTTGACATCGAGGGTATGCCCCCGGGTTTTCAAAGCCAGGGGGGTGGTGAGGTCCATGGCCATGGTGTAGTCATTCGTGTGAAAAAACTCCAGCCGGCCATATTCGAAGTTCATTCTATCTTCAGGCGCCAGCGTGGAAATCAGGTAGCGAACCAAACCCTCATGCCCGTTTTCAAGGGCTTTGAGGCTTTGCTCATAGGCGCTGGCGAATGCACCCGATACATCCAGCTTGCCGCTTTCGGACAATGCACAGAACCGCTGGATGGGGATGCGTTTATCCTGGGAAATCCAATGTTCCTTATCACCCAGCGTGTCTCCCTCCATGACGATATCCATCATCGAACGCATGCCAGGAAACACACCGGGCCGCCCTGGATTGAGCCAGGCTTTCTGCAAGGTCTTTGCTTCAAAGACGTGGGTTTCCACCTCAGGAAAGGCCGCTTTGAGCTGGGCAAGCGCCAACGCCTTGCGGTCGGGTATTTCAGTCTGCAGCAAGGTCGCTGCAGACGTCAGGACACTTAACTGGTTGTTGTAGGCGAGCCGGATGCGTTCCATTTCACTTGCGACAGATGAAGTGTCGCGCCCATCAACAACACCGTTGGCCGCTGCCCATAGGGTCAGGGCGTTGCGCTGGGCCACTTGAACGCCCGGTAGGCCGGGGCCGATCTCTTCGGCTGCGACCAGGACTTCGCTGTAGGTCATGTTCAGGACTCGGCCGGGGGAGTCCGCCTCAAGCTTGGCCGTGGCTATCGCAAATTGGGTCCAGAGCAGGCTGCCATATGTCACGCTGGAAGGAGCGCCCTTGACCAGCAACTCAGGGGCCTGGCGAGCCAGCAGCAGGCGTGCGGCCAGATCTGCCGTCTGCCGGGAGGCTCTGCCCTTTATCCTCAAGTGCTCGGCCAAAGCCTGGATCACTACCGACGCAGGTTTGCCCCAGTGTGAACGCTGCGCCAGGTCAAACCCGGCAACACTGTTGGGGGCAGGACGCCCACGTGACTCAGGATCAAGCCCGACATGAATAGCTGCCAAAAGGTAGTCATTGATGCTGGTGTCCGTGGCAATACCACCCAATTTGTCCTGCAGGGCTTTCCCCAGCGCCTGGGCCTTGGGTGAGCCGAGCAGTTTCTCAATCGCCAGGCTCGGCCTCTTCAAGTCAGACTCGGACACAGCACTGCCACTGAGCAAGTGCCCCAGCACCCCTTTGGCACCCTCGGCCAATGGCACCCCCGGCAGGCCGGACGAATCACTTTGCAGCCAGGCAGCCAACGAATCCTGGTCCTGATTCGACAACGGTACAGGCCAGGCGAGTGCGCCACTGAAATTGCCCAGGGGATGTACCTGAGCGTTCTTGGCAACCACGTTATTGAGTTCGATCAGCGCGCCAATGGATTTCGGTACGCTCAGGCCACTGGCCGCCAGAAAGGCGTCCAGACTGGAAGACGTCAGAGGATGCTGCTGAAAATAGGTGGAGTCCTCACACACATGGATCGTGGTGTTTTTCAAGCGTGCTGCCAAGTCCGCCTGAAAACCGCTGCCCTGCTGATGCGGCGCTGCCAGCGCTTGATCAGGATAAGCCTCGCTCAAGGCTTGTGTGACATCCTTGAGTTTTTTTGCCAGGGCTAGCCAGTTGCAACTGTCGCCGAAAGCCCTTTTCAACGCCGCCGGGTTGTCGAGCGTCGGGGCCTGCACCTGACGGTTTGGCGACTGTAGCGGGAGGTTCGTCGAGGGTGGCGGTGTTTGATCACCTGCGCTTGTTACGGAATATGATGGAGTACGTAGGGTATTGATGGCGTGCATAGTAGTGACCTGTCCATAGCGGGAATACTTCCTGCCACCCACGCCTTTCGGCCTGGTTGGCGTTCACTGGGTGTTAATCCCCAGGGAAGCAGTTCCCGCTTGACTGTCAGTGCTTATGTCAATGCCACTGTATTTGGGTCAATAACCCCGTGCGAAATCCACAGTCCCACGCAGTGTTTTTTTGGCTTGATACGCCCGCAGGTTTTGCACAAACAACTCCACCATCAACTCCGGCGACGTTGGCGCCGAGCTGTGCCCCGTCAGCAACAGCCCCCAGGCGGTCCAGAACGGATGCCGTTGTGGCAGCGGTTCCTGGCGGCACACATCGATCACCGCGCCGGCCAGGTGCCCTTCCTTCAAGGCCTCGACCAGGTCGGCATCCACCACCGACACACCGCGCCCGACGTTGATAAACAACCCGGTCGGCTTGAATTGCTTGAACAACGCCGCGTCGTACAGGTCGTGGGTGTTAGGGGTGTTGGGCAGCAGGTTGATCACGTAATCCACCTCGCCCACCAGGCGGCCCAACTGGTCCAGCCCGGCCACTTCGATGAACGGCGCCTGCTCCCGGGCGGCACTGGCAATGCCGTACAGCTTCACGCCGAACGGCACCAAGAACTCGGCAACACCCTGGCCGATATCGCCGGTGCCCACGATCAACGCCTTGCGCCCCGCCAGGCTCTGGCCCATGCGATTGTCCCACTTGCGCTCGACCTGGCTGACCAGCCGCGCCAGCACTTCACGCTCGTGGCCGAGCATATAGGTGAGCACGAATTCAGCCATGACCTGGCCGTAGATGCCCACCGCACGGGTGAGGCGATAGTCGCGGGGCAAGCCATCGGCCAACAGCGGCGTGATACCGGCCCAGGTCGATTGCAGCCATTGCGGATGATGACCTTGGCGCAACAGCGTCGCCAGCAGGTCTGGCTGGCCCAGCCATACCGGGCAATCGGCAGCCAGGCGCGACAGCTCGGCCGAGTCGCCGCTGGTGAGCACCTCAAGGTCCGGAGCCGCTGCGCTCAGCAACTGGGCGTAGAGCGGGTGATCCTGTTCAGCAATCAGAACACGCATGGTTAAAACCTTTCAAAAACAATGCAGGCGACCGCCGAGGCCGTTCGCTGCCTCCCTGCGGCCAGCGCCTGATAATACGAGTCCATGGATGAATGTGCCCTGAACAGGGCACTGACCGATCACATCGGGTCGTTGCGGCGCAGCAGCTCTTCGGGCAAGTGTTCGATGTACTCGTCCTCGGCCGGTGGCATTTGCAGGTGGTAACCCTGCTTGTCGAGGTTTTCCAGGACTTGCACGATGTCTTCCTGTTGCAGCTTGCGCTCAGGCGTCAGCACCAGGTCGAAGGCGTGCGCCGGCTTGCCGAAAATCGTCAGCAGGCCTTCGGGTACCCGTTCAAGGGCATCGCTCTTGAGCACATACAGGTACATGCCGGTGCGTTTGGAGCTGCGGTAGATGGAGCAAATACGTTTCAAGGCTGTTCTCCGGCAGTGGCCAGGCTGTCGAGCAGCGCCTGGCCCATCAACTCGCGGCGCCAGCCACGCAGCGAGTCTGGCAATTGGTAAGGCCCATCGGGATAGCCACTTTTGACCAGGGCTTCGAGGGTTTTCTTGCGCAGCATCAGTTCCGGCGCCATGTCCAGGCGCTCAGCTTCGGCCTGGCCCAGGGCACGCAGTTGCTTGATCAGCGCCGCGGCATCCACCGGCAGCGGTTCGGCAACGGCGGGCGGCCACTGGTCCATCGGCACGCTGCCGGCACGTTTGATCAGATCCAGCAGGAACTGGCCGTCCTGACGCACGGTGCGCGGGTGCATGTCTTCGATCTTGCCCAGCGCGGCGAGGTTGTCCGGCTGGGATTTGGCCAGGGGCCATAGCGAGTGTTCGCGAATGATGCGGTTACGCGGCAGGTCACGCACGCGGGCCTGCTGTTCGCGCCAGGCGCACAGCTCGCGCAATACGGCGAGTTGCGCGCGGGACAGTTTCCACGCCAGCTTGGCGTCGCGGTACACCTCGTAAGGGTCCACTTCGCGGCGCAGGTTGGCCACCAGTTCGGCGCCGTCTTCCAGGACCCACGTGTACTTGTCGTCCGACAGTTGCGGGCGCAAGCGGGTGTAGACCTCCGCCAGGTGCACCGCATCTTCGGCGGCATAGCTCACCTGGGTCTCGGACAGTGGCCGCTGCAGCCAGTCCGAACGGGTCTCGCCCTTGGGCAATTCGATATCGAGCACGGCTTGCACCAGGCGCGAATAGCCCATGGAGAAACCGAGGTTCAGATAAGCCGCCGCCAGTTGGGTATCGAACAACGGCACCGGCAGGCTGCCGGTCAGGCGCAGCAATACTTCCAGGTCTTCGCTGCAGGCGTGTACCACCTTGATCACCGCCGGGTTCTCCAGCAAGGCGGCCAAGGGTTGCCAGTTGTCGATGGTCAGGGGATCGATCAGGTAAGCGCGTGCGCCATCACCGATCTGGATCAGCCCGGCAATAGGATAAAAGGTGTCGACCCGCATGAATTCGGTGTCGAGGGCGACGAATGGCAACTGCTGCCATTCGGCGCAGTGCTGGCCGAGGCTATCGTTGTCGCAGATCCAGTGAATATCGATGGCCACACGGCTCTCCCTTGAAGAATGGCGCGCAGTATATATCGCGAAAGGCCGTAGCGAGCATTCGCTGTGCACGCACAATCGTGAAAACTCCTACAAGAGATGAAAGAGTAGTCCGACCGCTAGGAGTTATCCTCTCTTACGCAGAACGTAGACACGCCACAGCTTGGAGCCCGGCAGGAACTCTTGGTGGTTCAGGACGCTGAAGCCGGCGTGGCGAAACTCCTCCTCTACCGGTGTGCCGGCATTGACCGACACGATCACCGTATCGCGGCTGACCCGATAGAACTCACTGAGCAGCGCCAGGCGCGCTTCGCGCGTGGGCACATGGCGGAACAATTCCAGGCAGAAGATGCAATCCACCGCATTGGCCGACAGGCCGATGGAAAACGCCGAACCCTGGAAGGTCTTGACCCGCTTGAGCAACGACGCCGGGTGATGGGTGCACGCGTGGTCGAGCATGGCCTGGGAATTGTCCGAGGCCAGGATCACGCGGTTGATGTGCTCGGCCAACACCGGCCAGAACCGCCCCGAACCGCAGGCCAGGTCGAGGATCAGGCCCGGTTCGCCGGCCACTTTGAGCGCATGGCGCACCAGCCGCTCATCGCGCCACACCGCCAGGCGCTGCAACAGCCCCGGCGGGCGCGTGTCGCCGCAGACCCTGGCGTGCTCACGGTCGCAGCGCTCGGCGAATTCAATCTCGATGGAGGATGGTGGTTGTGGCGACATCACGGGCTCAAGTGAGTGGAACGGTAGTGAACGACCTTGATACGCAGCTTAACCACTGCAACGTGAAAAAAAGGTCGAAACCCGTACCGCCACCAAACCCGTCACGCCTGATGCAAGTACCACCGCCAATCCTGCTCGCCCACTTCGCCCATGAATTGACGGTATTCGGCGCGTTTTACCGCCAGGTAGACGTTGAGGAATTCGCCGCCGAACGCATCCCGCGCCCAGCTGGAACCTTCCAGCGCGCGCAAGATGAGTTAGCCGACTAATTGCTTAGATTGGGCGTAGTAGCAAAACAGCTAAATACGATTACGCGAAAGGCGCCACTCAAAATGATTATCCACGACACGCAATGTAGGAAATGTACGACTGAATAGCAAAAAACAAATTACGGAACCGAAGGACAGTTCCTATATCACCCGAGAAACTAGCGCATGACAATAGATCAAAGACAGAAGCTCGGCATAATTCAAAGGAGTGCAACATGCCCAGAAAAGGTACGACACACCACTTTAGATTAACGACTAGAGAAAAAGAACTACTCAAAAAAGCACTCTCTGACATTCCGTATACCCCGGAACACTCAGAACACCAAATAGAAAAACTAAGAAGAACAGCGCACACCCTATTCCCTGACAGACTAATAACCAAACTCGAATCACTCAAAAGAAACAATACTTCGTACTGCATCTTCGAAAATCTTCCAATCGACGATGTTATGGGCAGCCCCACCGATACAACTCAAGAATACAAAATAAAAAGCGGCAACCTGACAGAAAATATATTGCTCGCATTCGGATCTTTCATTGCCGAACCCTACTCCACTTCATTCGAGGGTACGAAAATCGTTAACGACCTGACGCCGCGCTGCACGTCAGCAATGGACTACACCGGCTTAGGCTCAGAGGTTGAACTCGACTTTCATATTGAGAATGCAGCTCAAATTTACGATGTGAGAGGCGATACGTCCCCGCTAGCACTGCTTCTACTCGGCGTGCGAAAAGACCCGAAAAAAGCAGGACCTAAAACATTGATTTCAGACGCGAGGGATGCGTTAGAAAAAATGTCGCCTGAAGAGATTAACGTGTTGTACTCAAATAGCTTCGCTATTAAAAAACCCTTTCGTTGGAGGGACAAGTCGAAACCTGATCAAACGCCCCCCTCCGCCATATTGAGCGGCCCTATCAACCTCCCAAGAGTAGCAGTCGCATTTTATGCAGATATGGTCTCTCCGTTAAACAAGAGCGCAGAACTTGCATACAACGCCTTCCAAAAACAGATAAAGCTCGCCGCCAAGAGTGTTGATATCACCCCCGGCTGCCTCGTCTTCATCAACAATCGATTCACACTCCACGCACGAGAAAAATTCAAAGCAACTTATGATAAAAACGGCATGCCATATCGATGGATACAGAGAGTTTTCATAACAAACAACTTATGGGCTTTCAGGCATCTTAAAGAGCATAAAAATAGGATTTTCGATCCCTCTCAAACATATGACTCACCTGCAACCAAGGAGCAAGAATGAGTATCAAAATTGCAAAATACAAAACAGTAATAACCAACATTGGCACGTTACTGTCGGGAAATATCGAAGAGCCGATTATACTGGCGGACACTATCGTGAGCATTAATGGGATTATCGTAGAGATTGGTGCTGCCTGCGACATTGATTTATCCGGTGCAGATCTTTTTATCGATGCGCACGGCACTACTCTAATGCCCGGACTTATTGATAACCACACACACCCCACGTTAGGTGAGTACAGCCCTCGCTCAGGAAACCACAACTGGATTTGGCATTGTTTACAGGGAGGCGTTACTACAATGATATCGGCAGGAGAAGTTCACACTCCCGGCCTCCCGTCTGATCGCATCGGCATCAAAGCAATGGCCATTGCTACTCAGAGGGTATTCAGCAACTACCGACCCTCAGGCGTAAAAATGATCGCGGGTTCGCCTTTATTGAACAACGAGTTTGAAGAAGACGACTTTCGAGAGCTAGCGAGCCAAGGGATTACTCAGCTTGGGGAGGTTGGAATAGGCCCGGTGAAAAGTGCTTCCAAAGCAGCAGAACTGGTTCGATATGCAAAAAAACACTCCATCATTTCAATGACTCACACAGGAGGCCCCTCTATCGCGACTTCCAAGAGGATGGGAGCCGAAGAAATACTGGAAATCGCCCCTGACATCATCGGCCATATTAATGGAGGTTACACAGCACTCCCCATAAATGAAATCCGCTGCTTATGTGAGGGCTGCCTTGGAGCCTTGGAAATTGTTCACAATGGAAATGAGTTGGCGGCAGTTATGGTTTTAAACTACGCAAAAGAACTAAACCAAACCAACCGCATTGTAATTGGAACAGACTCACCTGCGGGATGTGGTGTACCTGCACTCGGAATGATGCGCACAATTGCACTCCTGAGCAGTCTCGGCAACACACCACCCGAACAGGTCATCTGTTTTGCTACCGGCAATACAGCAAAGATAAGAAAACTGAATCGCGGCATGATCGAAATCAATAGAGAAGCCGATTTCATACTTACCAGCGCACCACTAGGCGGCGCAGGTAAGGATGTACTTTCCAGCCTAAAAATAGGTGACTTACCTAGCATCACATCAATCATCATTGATGGAAAACTGATCCTACAACAATCAAAGAACTCCCCACCAGCAGAAGTGATGCCAACGATAGCTCTTATGCCTTCCAGAGAATCCCTATGAGACTTACACTCCGACACACTCTTGAACTAATCACTCACCATGGTCCAACTGTGCTCGCAATCGGTGTAACCATAGGAATAATTTTCCCTACTCTTGCTGAACACGCAACATCTTTGATCACCGAAACGGTATTTATATTTGTATTGGGCACGCTCCTAAGAACCGATATGACGGAGGTTATGACTGCTGTAAAAAAGCCAAAAATCAGTCTATTTTTCCCTGTATTCATGATAGTCGCCTGTCCTTATATCGCAGGCACCCTTAGCCTTTTGTTAGGTGTGAGCCCCAGTCTATCTCTCGCTATTGCGCTTGCCATAGCAGCACCGCCAGCTAGCGGTAATGCAGCCGTGGCAAGAATGCTTGGATTATCGCCCTCACTCTCGCTTGTCACAACGATCGCGTCAATGTTGTTAGCACCCTTTACAGCACCACTTATATTAAAAATATTCGACCCCACCTCAAGCATCACTCTAGACCCTTACGGACTCGCTCTAAGATTAATCACGCTATTGGCAAGCTGTATTGCGATAACTGTTGTTCTTAGACGCATCGCAAAAGAAAAAATCATAAAAAATAGAATTGCGATAGACGGCATCGTCATCTGTGCCTTACTCATATTTGCCTGCGGCACAATGAGCGACATGCAAGCCTTAATCATCAACGAGCCTCAAGTCGTGCTATCAACTATATTCTTAGCGTACGCCATAAATACCACATTACAAATAGCAGGCTTCATAGCATTTCCGGGAAACCTAAATGATCGACTGACCATGGCCCTCACCTGCGGCAATAGAAATATTGGATTGCTATGGGCGGTGCTGGGCACAAGCATTACTCCGTCTATAGCACTATTTTTTGCTTGCTCCCAACTCCCTATTTATACGATGCCAAAAATCATTCACTTTGTATTTTCAAGAATTAAAAGGCTCACTCCATAACAATAACCCTTTATTCATATTGCCCAATTGATAGGTGGCGTCATCCCACCACCCATACATCTTTATCGTTTTTTGGTAGCTATGCCTGGTGCAAGTACCACCGCCAATCCTGCTCACCCACTTCGCCCATGAATTGACGGTATTCGGCGCGTTTTACCGCCAGGTAGACGTTGAGGAATTCGCTGCCGAACGCATCCCGCGCCCAGCTGGAACCTTCCAGCGCGCGCAAGGTGGTGAGCCAGTCGGTCGGCAGCAGTTCCTTGGCCTGGGCATAGCCATTGCCTTCCACCGGCGCGCCGGGGTCCAGTTGCTCACGGATCCCCCGGTGGATACCGGCCAGGATCGCGGCGGCCGCCAGGTAAGGGTTGGCGTCGGCGCCGCAGATGCGGTGTTCGATATGCCGCGAATTCGCCGGCCCTCCCGGCACGCGCAGGCTGACGGTGCGGTTATCGACGCCCCAGGTGGCGGCCAGCGGCGCATAGCTGTTGGTCTGGAAACGGCGGTAGGAGTTGGCGTTGGGGCAGAACATCAGCAACGAGTCGAGCAAGGTGCTGAGCATGCCGCCTACCGCCTGGCGCAACAGCGGCGTGCCATCGGTGGCTTCGCTGGCAAACAGGTTATTGCCCTGGGCATCCGCCAGGCTGACGTGCATGTGCATGCCCGTGCCAGCCAGGTCGTCGAAGGGCTTGGCCATGAAACAGGCGGTCATCCCGTGCTTGTGGGCCACGCCCTTGACCAGGCGTTTGTAACGCACCGCCTCGTCCATCGCCTGCAGCGCGTCGGCGCGGTGTTCCAGGGTGATTTCCACCTGGCCCGGGGCGTATTCGGAGATCGCCGTGCGCGCCGGGATACCTTGCAGTTTGCAGGCGCTGTAGAGGTCGGCGAGAAACGGCTCGATCTGCTCCAGCTCGCGCAGGCCGTAGACCTGGGTCGAGCGCGGCCGGCCGCCGTCCCCATCCCGCGCCGGTTGCGGGCGACCATTGCTGTCGGGCTTCTGGTCGAGCAGGTAGAACTCCAGCTCCGCCGCCATCACCGGGTAATAGCCATCAGCCTTGAGGCCGTCGATCACCTTGGCCAGCAAATGCCGAGGGTCGGCCACCGTCGCGGGCAGGCCTTCGGTGGGGTGCATGCTGACCTGCACCGCTGCCGTCGGGATCAGGCGCCACGGCATGCGCTGCAAACTGCCGCTGACCGGGTAGGCACGGCAATCGATATCACCCACCTCCCACACCAGCCCCGAGTTTTCTACGTCATCACCGTTGATGGTCAGGCCAAGGATGGTGCTGGGCAGCGGACGGCCACTGTCGTACACCGCCAACAGCTCGTCGCGGTGCAGCAACTTGCCGCGCGGCACACCGTTGTTGTCGAGGATAAACAGCTCGAACATCTCGATGTCCGGGTTGTGTTCAAGGAAGGATTGGGCTTCGTGCAGGCTGGCAAAAACACTCATGGCAATTCTCATACGTTTGCGTCAGGCAGGCGCGCAGGCGCCGCCGGGCAGATGCGCACAGGTGCGCGTCATCCATGGGGCAGATCAACGTAGGAGAAAAGTATCTGGTGGGCGCGCGTGTCGGCAGTGGAACAACGCCCAAAAGGCCAACTCGGACGGCAGTGCCTCGACAACCGTCGGACAGCTCGGCACATGGGCGCCAGGCGATGTCTCGGGGTGAGTGTCGGGGGAACCGTCCATACAAGGGTCACAGTGAGGTAGATGCCCGGCAGCGTCACATGCCTGCAAAGGGGGTTCAAGTCAGGGTTGATGGAGTTTGGTTGCACGTTGGCTAAACATTCGCCGCGCCTTGCCACCCTCCCCGGCACCTGCAAATAATGACCGCCCCTGATCATGCCCCCAAGGATTCGACTGCATGAAAGCGCCTCTGACCCTGTGTGTACTGGCCTGCCTGGCCACGCCTGCCCTGGCCGACAACGCCCCGTCGCGTCTCGACGAGGTGCTGCAGCGTGGCACGCTCAACGTGTGCACCACCGGCGACTACAAGCCCTACACCTCCTTGCGCGCCGACGGCACGTATGAAGGCATCGACATTGCCATGGCCGAAAACCTGGCCAAGAGCCTCAACGCCAAGATCCGCTGGGTGCCCACCACCTGGAAAACCCTGATGCCGGACTTCCTCGCCCAACGCTGCGACATCGCCGTGGGCGGTATCTCGGTGTCGCTGGAGCGCCAGAAAAAAGCCTTCTTCAGCCAAACCCTCGGCGTGGATGGCAAGATCCCGCTGGTGCGCTGCGCCGATGTGCAGCACTACCAGACTGTCGAGCAAATCAATAAACCCGAAGTGCGGGTGATCGAGCCCGCTGGCGGCACCAACGAAGTGTTCGCCCGTGCCCACCTGGGCCAGGCGCAAATCCGCCTGCACGACAACGTGACGATCTTCGACGAACTGCTGGCGGGCAAGGCCGACGTGATGATCACCGACGCCAGTGAGGCGCGCTACCAACAGAAGCAGAAACCCGGGCTGTGCGCGGTCAACCCTGACCACCCGATGCAATACAGCGAAAAAGCCTTTTTGCTGCCCCGCGATGATGTGGCCTGGAAGAGCTACGTCGACCAGTGGTTGCACCTGAGCGTGGCCACTGGCGTGTACGACGGCATCGTCAACCAATGGCTGGCGGCGCCCTGAGCCACGGCGGTCTACGCTGTTGTCACATCAATAACAACGAGGGACGGGTCATGAAGGGACTGCTCCGACTCACCTGGCTGCTGCTGTTGTGTGCCAGCCAGGTGCACGCCACCACTCAGGAAGAGGACGCCCACACCGCCAAGGCGCTACTGGAAAAAGCCCTGGCGTATTACCAGAGCAACGGCGACAAGGCCTTCGCCGCGTTCAGCCGCCAGGGGGAATTTGTCGACCATGACCGCTACGTGTTCGTGGTCGACACAAAAGGCGTCTTGCTGGCCAGCGGCGGGCCCTCCTCGGCGCTGATCGGCCGTGATGTGTCCGAGGTGCTGGGGCCGGATTTGCGGCAGTCGTTCAAGGACGCCTTGAACGTGCCCGAGGGCCAGGGCATCCAGCAGGCGGACTACCGCTGGCAGAACTGGAATGACGGCAAGGTTGAACACAAGCATGTGTTTTATCAGCGTGTGGGGGAGCGGATTCTGGCGGTGGGGTATTACCTGCCACGGGCGACGCCGGAACAGGCGCGGGCCTTGCGCAACAAGGCGGCGAATGCGCTGCTCAAGGACCAAGCCGGGACGCTGAAGGCGATCAACTCATTGCAGGGTGGGTTTCTGCAGGATGATTTGTATGTGTTTGTGGTGGACCTTAAGACCGAACGCTATGTGGCGCATGGGACCAATTTGCGGCTGGTGAATACCGACTTTGCCAAGATCAAGGATCCGGATGGGAAGCCGGTGGGGGAGCCTATCTTGAGGCTGATGGGGGAGCAGGATCAGGGGGAGTACAAGTATCGCTGGAAGAACCCGGTGACGGATCGGGTTGAGAATAAGCATGCTTATTTGCGTAGGGTGGGGGATTTGATGGTGGCTGTGGGGTATTACAGTCCCTGAGGTTTTGGGTGGTGGGCGTATCCATTATTTGGGTGATGGCTGATATGGGTTCCGCCCTTACGGCGGGTCACTTTTGGAAAGAGCCCAAAAGTAACCAAAAGGCTCTTGCCCCAACACTCGGCACCTCGCCTAGGCTCGGTGTGCCCGTAATCCGACAGTGATTTGGGGGGCCGCCGCCACGCGCCATCCA